>JAPLGZ010000581.1 GCA_026389895.1 Chloroflexota bacterium
CGCCGCCATTAACATTTTGAATCAAACTACGGTGGGAGTCACCGAAAGTCACGCATCGGGATGGTCGTTAGATCGACATGAACGGCGCTTGTAAGCTGTTCAGCCCTTGAAGCCCAACAGCTTTAGCGTTGGGTAACTCACCAAGCCATTATTTTGGAACTACTTACCTTTGTTTGGATTCCCGCGATAGAGCCGGAGAGCTTCGGCCAGGCGCTCCAGGGCCGGCAGACCATAAGGCGTGGGGTTCAGGATCAAGTGGGCTGCGCCCAATTGTTCATAGCCATGAAACGCTTCTGCTAAGGCTTCCGCCGAGCCGGCAAGCGGTTCGCGCGCCATAGATTGGGGTTCGCCAAACTCAGGGAAGGCCACTTGGACGCCGACGGTAATCGCCAGGGTGGCAGGATCGCGACCGACCTGGCTACAGGCCGTTCGAATGCGTGTCAGTCGCTCTGGCAGCTCTTGTGGCTTGCCAAGCCAGGCCGTGTTCCACTGGTCGGCATACTGGGCCACCAACTGCAACATGCGTGGTTTACCGCCGCCAATCAACAGTGGAATGCCATTCGGTCGCGGACCGACGGGTGTAATCACGCAGTTGCTGGCCTGATAATGCGTGCCAGTAAAATCAACACGTTCGCCGTGGAGCAGCGGCTTCATGATCTGCAAAGCCTCTTCCAGCCGATCCACGCGACGCGCAAAGTCAAAGCCGAACGCGTCAAATTCCGGTTGGTGCCAGCCTGCCCCCAGCCCAAGAATCAGCCGGCCATTGCTGATTTCGTCGAGCGTATGGGCCATTTTGGCCAACAGCGCCGGGTTGCGGAAGGGGTTGCATAAGACTAACGTGCCCAATTCCACCTGTTGGGTGACGGCGGCCAGTGCCGAGAGGAGGGTCCAACATTCCCAGATGCCAATTGTGGTTTCCGGTGTATAGCGAAAGAGCAGATGATCGAAGAGCCAGATCGAATCAAAGCCGCCCGCCTCAGTCGCCTGAGCCATGCTCCGCATCTCGGAGTAGCGCGGGGTGATCCCCGACGCCGGATTCTCCATAAGATTGATCACAACGCCAATTTTCATAAATTGCCTTTCTTTCCTACAAACTTGACCACGGTCTTAGCTCGTGGCAGATGCAGGCAGTTGTGGGACATATTGATAGGCTGGATCTACTTTCTGTTTCCGTAAAATCGGAATAATCGCTTGCCAGGCAGCGTAGAGCCCGACCGGTGAAGGCGGCAGATCATGTTCGATCGTTTGATGCAGTTTTTGCAGATTGTAGCAGGGCACTGCGGCATACATGTGATGTTCGATATGAAAATTCATGTGCCAGTAGAGGAACTGGACAACTGGGTTCAGAATAATCGTGCGGGTGCAAAGCCGGTAATCAGGCACATTGTCCTGCAACCCTACATGTTGGGTATTATTGCAAAGAAAGAGCAGGCAGCCACCATAAAATGGCGCCAACGTGATCAGCACCGGCACCAGCCAGGCGCCAAAATAGAGCGAGATGCCAACCAATAACAAGTGGCCAATCAACAGGGTGCGCGCCCAGTTAAAGAGGCGTTGGCGCTTCGCCGGTTCAGTCGCGGGAAAAAGAATATTCTCCCACTCGCCTTCCAAGCGGCCAAGACTGAGCCGAATAATCCCCTTCCAGCGGCCATAGAAGCCCCAAGGGTTGACGACGGCGCTCTTCAAGAAGCTTTCAAGCTTTATCTCCACCGGCAACACAACTTCCAGATCGTCTGGCGGATGTAGCGTGTACTTATGGTGTTCCTGGTGGCTGGCCCAGAACAAGATCGGGTTATATTGGCCCAGAAAGCTGAAAAGATAGAGAAAAAATGTATTCAAGGCTTTCGTCTTAAAGACCGAGCTATGACACAATTCATGGAAGCCATTCAGGAGAAAAGCATAGATCGTGCCATGCAAAAACAGAATCAGCAGGAGCACCGGCCAGGGCAGATGGTCCGCAGCATACCAGGCCGCGGCCCCCGTCAGCACAAGCAAGCCCAAGTGCCCAAAGGTCTGGCGCAGACCTTTCCAGTCGCTCCGTTGATTCAAAGCCGCCAGCGTATCACGGTCAAGCGGCGATCGGTACCAGTTGAGCTTTTGCATTTTCTGCTCACCCACCATCGGATATTTCTCCTTTCGAGTCGATATGTATTCAGATAGAGCTTACATTTGGGGCCTATTATCGTTTTGCTCAATCGAGCACAAGCATGGGTGATTATACGATAACTCGCGGGCGTGTGCAATCTACTGGATTTTAGCAGGTTCAGCCCAGAGTTTGGGGATTTTGCGCGGGCATATAGAGAGCAGTCCGTTCCGTACTGTTCGATACAACAGATTATGGAGTGCGCGAAGGATTAAACAGCTCTCAACGATTAATAAAGTGAGACTTATGTACCTTACTTTATATTCAGACTATTCAGAAAGAAGAAAAAGATGCCTAAACGCACTTCCAAGCTTACCATCTTTGTGTTTCTCCTGATCTTGCTGCTCGGCTATGCACGCCCTGTGCAGGCCGAGCCCATCAGGCTTGATTTCAAACATGCGCCGAACTTTGCCCCGGCCTCTGCCGCAGCCGGGGATGCACAATGGCAAGATGGCTTCGGCTTTCAAGGGGTCGGCATCGGTCAAGTGTACGCCGTGGCCGTCGATGGCGATGATCTATTTGTCGGTGGCAGCTTTACGGATGTCGGCCAGCTACCAGCCAATAGCATTGCCCACTGGGATGGTCATCGCTGGCACGCCTTGGGGGAGGGCATCAAGGGCTATGTCTACGCAATTGCGGTCAGCGGTGACAGCGTTTATGTGGGCGGCAGCTTTACAACGGCGGGCGATCAGAGCGTCACCAATTTGGCAAAATGGGATCGTAAAACGGAAACCTGGTCGGCAATGGGCGATGGTCAAGGCCCGCGCCAAGGGGCATCGCCCGTTGAGATTTATGCGATCACGGCAGTGGGCCAAACGGTCTATGTAGGCGGGGCGCGTTTCGACCAGATCGATGGCGTGGCCAGCAATAGCATTGCCAGCTATGATCCTGCGACCAATCGTTGGCAGGCGCTAGGGCATGGCGTTGCCACATGCTATTCGGACGATTGCAGCAGCCTCAGTACAGCCACCGTGCGTGCGATTATGGCCGGCCCAGGCGGCAAAATCTATGTAGGCGGTGATTTCAAGCACGCCGGCAATGCCAATAAATTTATTCCCGTTTATGGTGTGACGGCCTGGGAGCCCGCCGCCAAACAATGGTCGGCATTGGGCCGTGGGCTGGCCGAAGATGACGCGGGTTCCACCTTTGGGGCGGCTTATGCTTTTGCCGTGAACGGGCCGGATGTTTATGTCGGTGGCCAGTTCAAAACCGCGGGCGGGCTGGCAGCGCGCTCGGTGGCCCAATGGAGTACAACCACCAAGAAATGGCGCACATTGGGCAACGGCGTGGCCACCGCCTACAGTTCACCCGCGCGGGTGACGGGGCTGGCGCTGGCCAAGAAAACGTTGTATGCCAGCGGTGATTTTGAGACAGCCGGCACGGTCGCCGCCAAACGCGTTGCGCAATACGATCTCGCCAAAGGCGCATGGGCTGCGGTCGACAAGGGATTCGACAATGGCAATGTCTATACACTCGTGGCAAACGCCGACGATGGCATCTTGATCGCAGGAGACTTTGACCACGCCGGCGCGACGGCGGCCAATCGCATTGTGCAGTGGACCGGCAAGGCGTGGCAAGCGTTGGGCAACGGCGTCCAATGGAGTTCAATTCTGGGCCGCATCAATGCGATCGCGGTGGGAAATGACCAACGCATCTATGTGGGCGGCTATTTCACGAACTTGGGCGGCCAGCCGATCACGAATGTGGCGGTCTGGGACGGTGCGAGATGGTCGGCCTTGGGGGACGGCTTGGGCACATCGTCGGATGAAGTCTTCGCGGTTGCCATCCACGGCGACGAAGTTTACTTTGGCGGCAGCTTTAGCAAAGCCGGGAAGATCAGCGCAAGCCATATGGCCCGTTGGAACATAAAGACCCAGAAATGGAGCGCACTCGGCAGTGGCATACCCAGCGGCGGTGAGGTGTATGCCCTGGCCTTTGACCCCGACGGCATGCTCTATGTCGGCGGAACTTTTGACGCCGCCGGCAATGTGGCGGCGAACAATATCGCCCGTTGGGACCCCACTGCCAACAAATGGAACAAGTTGGGCGCAGGCATCGACTTCGGTTACAGCACAGTTTATGCCCTGGCAGCGGATAACACCGGCGTCTTTATCGGCGGTGATTTTGCCAATATTACAGTGGGGGACGCTGAACAACCGGTCAATGGCTTGGTCTATTGGAATCGCGAGAAAGACGAAGTCAGCTTTTTTGGGCAGGGTCTGACACGGTCAGGTTCCAGTGCGCGGGCCAGCGGCACAGTGCGGGCGTTGGCAGTAACCGACGATGGCGAAGAATTGTATGTCGGCGGCGAATTTGATCAAGCCGGCGAGGTGGCGGCCAACAACATTGCCCTGTTGAACAAGGAGGGCTGGGCCGCGCTGGGAGACAGCGTCGGGGGTGACAATGCCAAGGTGCAGGCCATTCGGGCAGTTGGTTCAACGGTCTATGTGGGCGGGCTCTTCGAGGTGGCGGGCACAGCGACGGCTAACAATTTAGGCCAATGGGATCGCACGAGCCAAAGTTGGCACACGTTGGGCAGCGGCATCACGCTGGGCGGCTATGACAATGGCGTCTATGCGCTGGCGGCCACAACGGATGCCTTATATGTCGGCGGACGCTTTAGCCTGGCCGGTGACAAGCCAAACGCCGGGTTTGCCATCTGGGGTGCAACCACCAGCAAGCTGCCAGCCAATCCTGACACCGGTGACACCGAGCCGGCGACGACCACGCAAAGTGAAGATGACTTCTCTTCGGCCGCCAACTGGGATTTGACCGACCTGCCCAAATGCGTGACGGCCCAGGTAGCCAAAGGTGGTTTACAAATTGACTTGCAGAGCAACAAAACGCTCGCCTTGATTGCGGCGAGCGATCCCGTCGAAGATGCAGTCGCCGAAGTCGAAATTCGGCACACCAAAGGGGCCGCGGAAGATTATGCCGGACTAGTCTGCCGTGCCCAGGAAAACGGAAATTTTTACTGGTTCCTCGTCAGCAGCAGCGGCTATTATCGGATCGACAAACAGGTTGACGGTGAGATGCAGGTCATCGTGGATTGGACCACGAGCGACGCGCTCGAAACGGCGCCGAACGCCATCAACAAAATCCAGATTCGCTGCGTTGGTTCCGAACTTTCGCTTGTGATTAATGATACCCCAGTAGAAACGGTTGAAGACAACAGCGTGCAAGGCGTCGGTTACCTGCAACTGGTGGCCTTTAGCACGCCCAAGGCCAGCAAAGGCACGCACTTTGTCTTTGACAACTTGGTAATTGCCGCGCCATAGCAAGGTTAAAACCCCGTGCTGACAGGGCAAGAAGTCGCCGCAGCGACTAGAAGTCTAGTGCCTGAGGGCACTTCTTGCCCTGTCAGCCGACCATTTGAATGGTCCGAGCCAAAGTGTCTGCTTATTTCCTCCTTCTGCATTACCTCTTTCCGCACACCACGCTCATCCACTGCGTCTGAAACTTTTCCAAATCTACGCATACCCGTGTTGACGTTGGCGCACCGCGCCACTGACGAACGATCGACAAAGCTCTGTCGTACTCTGGGTAGAACATAACTCGACGCACCGCAAGGAGACTTTTGCACTGTATTAGGGAATTAGGGCCCGCGGGCACTTCCTGCGCTGTCAGCTGTGGGTTTCAACCCTGCTGTTCTCAGCGTTCTCTGTGTCTCCTCTGTGTAATCGCTTTACATGTTGACGATCAATCAGTCCAACATTGACGATTGATTGACGGTGGCTGGGTATGCTGAGGCCAGGAAGGCAACCACGAAAACATGTTCACAAAAGGAGTTTTTATGTCGAACCACACCCACACAAACTCGCGCTGGCTTTTTCTGTCGGGCTTGCTGGCCGCTTTGCTGCTGTCGTTACTGTTCACCACCCCCGCTCATGCCCAAGGTATTGAAGATGGCCTGGTCGGCTACTGGCCGTTTGACGAGGGCAGCGGCAGCACAAGCCGCGATTTTTCTGGCAACAACAACACCGCGACACTCCATACCCCCAACAGTTTTACGACCAACGCTGCGCCGACCGATTTTGCCAATCCGGCGGCGTTCGCCTCCGTGAATAACGCCAACAGCTATGCTACGGCCCCCGGCAACAACCTTGACAACCTTCAGCACTTCACCATCGCCTTTTGGGTGCGCATCAATGCCGCGACCCCCTTCCCGGCCATGACCCTGATCAGTCTCAACAATGGTAAGGCCAGCTTTGGCTATTATGATCGGGGCAATCTCTATTTCGATATTATTGTGAATGGGCTCCCGCGCCGCCTGTTCAAGCTGGGCTCGAATATCGCGGATGGCACCTACCATCACCTGGCTGCCTCGTATGATGGGACAAACATCCGCTTTTACTACGATGGCGCGCTCTACAGCACGCTGGAGACGACCGGTGGCCCCGTGCCCAGTGGTCAAGGCGTCTCGTTTAGCACCCCCACTGCACCACTTAACGGCGCGCTGGACGATGTGCGCATCTACAATCGCGCGCTCACCAATATCGAGGTCGCGACCTTAGTCTATAACTGTAACCGTGTGCAGGGGATTCCGGCCAGTGAATGCCGGGCGCTGGTGGCATTCGCCAATAGCACCCATGCCGAACAATGGGTGTCGTCCACCCAGTGGTTGGCCAACACCACCCCTTGTAACTGGACTGGTGTGCTGTGCAACAATGGACACGTGATTGTGCTCAATCTACCCCAAAATCGTTTGGCTGGCGCGCTGCCCTCTGCCTTGGGCAATTTGTCTGAATTGCTCGTCCTTAATCTAGCCAATAATCAACTGACCGGTGATATCCCGTTTGAGTTGGGCAACTTGGGAAAGTTGCAAACGCTGGACTTGTATGGCAATCAATTGAGTGGACAAATTCCGTTTACCTTAGGCAATTTGCCGCAGTTGCAAACGTTGCGCCTCTATAACAATCGACTGCGAGGCACAATCCCTCCTCAACTCACCCATTTAACCAACCTGCTCACCCTGGATTTGGGCTACAACACCCTCAGCGCCGTCGATGCGGGTCTGGTCAACTTCCTCAACAGCCATCAACCTACTTGGGCCGCTACGCAGACGGTGCCACCGATCAACCTGAAAGCCACTGTTCAATCCAGCACCAGCATCTCGCTCACCTGGACGCCGATTTCCTACACCACCGATGGTGGATATTATGAAGTGTTATCGACCACGCAGACGAGCGGCATCTATAAATCTGCTGGAAAGACAGCCAACAAGAGCGTTAGTGGCTTACTCGTCACCGGCCTCGCGTCCGGACAAACCTATTCGTTTGTCGTGCGCACCTTCACGCCCAAGCATGGTCTGCAACAAAATGATCTGGCGAGCGACAGCACGGATCCGCTCGCGATTACACTCACCGTCAACAAGCCGCCGGTTGCGGTGAATGACAACTACGCGACGCCACAGGATACCCCATTGATTATCGATGTGGCTCACGGCTTGCTCGCCAACGACAGCGACCCAGACGGCAATGCGTTAAAAATCGGCTCGATCAGCAGCGTGAACCCTGGCAGCAAATTTACGCTCAATCTGGACGGCTCATTTACCTACACGCCAGCACTCGGTTTTGTCGGCACCGAAACCTTCACCTATCAAGCCAGCGACGGCCAAGCGCTCTCTAACCAGGCCACCGTTGCGTTTCAGGTCAACGCCAAACCCGCGGCGCAACTCGCCAAGATCACGATTGCGCTCGACGTGCAACCGGACAGCAAAACCAACTTCAACTTTACGGGTAGCCTAGGGGCATTCCTGTTAGATGACATCACCCCGCAGGATGGTGATGCTTATAGCAACAGCAAGACCTTTACCGTCCCCGCCGGGACTTACACCGTCACCGAACAATTGGTCGCTGGTTACCTGGACGCCAACATCTTTTGCAGTCCACCGGCTGGCACAATCGCCGATTTGACCAAACATCAGATC
Organism: Chloroflexota bacterium; assembly: GCA_026389895.1. Lineage (GTDB taxonomy): Bacteria > Chloroflexota > Anaerolineae > Caldilineales > Caldilineaceae > JAPLGZ01. The sequence goes on from JAPLGZ010000581.1 coordinate 8,073, forward strand.
AGCATCAACGCCGTCAGCGGTGCGAATGTCACCTGCACCTTTGTCGTCCAGCGCGCCGGCCAGATCATCGCGGGCAAGTATAACGACCACAACCACAACCACAGTCGGAATAGCAGCGATGAATGGCTCAACAATTGGCAGATGCAGATGCACAGCCCGTTTACCTCGCTGGTGACCACGCAAGTGACGACCGGTGAAGGCCGCACGGTGTTTAACAATCTTTTTGCCGGGAATTACACCGTCTGCGAAGTGCCCCAGACCGGTTGGTTCAGCATCACGCCGAACCCTATTGATGCGATCTACCGCCAACCTTGCTACATGGTCACGGTGACAGCGGGCCAGGCGGTCTGGGTGCGCTTTGGCAACAGCACGACGCCATTGGTCAGCGCCGCCGACGATACGCCCATCACCGATATTGTCGTCTGTGATTTGCCAGCGACGGATGATGACGGCAATGAAGTAGTCGCGGAGCGCGACCCGTGGGAAGAAGAGGAAGAAGGAGCCACTAGCAACACGGTCTTCTTGCCGCTCATCCAACGCTAAAGTCAGGTGTCCCTACAGGACATTGATTCATCCTACGGGACGGTAAACCCTCGTCCCGTAGGACACCTGACTTTAGACCGGCGACGACACATTCCCCATCCTACGGGGAAACGATAGGGGTTGACAGGGAATGATATCATCCCTATAATTCAAACATGGCAAATGATACAATCCACGATGCAATCGTACAAGCGCTGAAGCATGACGGTTGGCATATCCTTCGTGAACATTTTAGTGTTCGGTACGAAGAATTAGAAATCCGCGTGGATATCGTTGCTGAGCGGCCGGCGGCAGTGCTTGCGGAAAAAGATGGGCACCGAATCTTAGTTAAAATTAAGACATTTGGTGGTCGTTCCTTCATAAAAGATCTGCAAAATGCCGTTGGGCAATATACGATTTACAAAAACATATTGGCGCTGGCAGATCTAGACTATGAATTGTTTTTAGCAATTCATGAATCGATCTACGAAGTAGCCTTTCAACAAAAGGCCACAAGCGCGATTGTCCAACTCAATCAACTAAAACTATTGGTTGTTAACATTGATAGTCAGGAGATTGTCAAGTGGATAGAGTAACTGCACCTTCTGTTTATCCGGCATTAGTCAAACAAGCCTTGCAAGCCTACAAAGCGTCTGTTGTGCAAAGCGCCCTCCAACCGCTCCCGTACGAACTCGCCTTGATCTTTGACGATGAACACCAACAATATATCGTCCGCTCGATCGGTTGGCAGAAAAATAAACGCATCCTCACCACCATCCTGCATGTGGCCATTCGCGATGGCAAAATCTGGATCGAAGAAGATTGGACCGAAGAGGGCATCGCCACCTATTTTCTGGCGCATGGGGTGCCCAATGACCAGATTGTCTTGGGCTTTCAAGCGCCAACGATGCGCCCGTATACCGAGTTTGCCGTAGCGTGAACGAGGTCGGCTGGGAGAAAGCGCCATGCGGAAGGGCAGGCTGCGTTCCAACGGGTAGGATAAATCGGCAGCGATGACGATGAATCGATGTCCCGTAGGACACCTGACTTTAGACCGACACATGATGGGACGATTGGGACGCGGATTTTGGGCCGACTCTATTCCGCCCAGTCGTGGTGGAGAAAGGGGATGACGCCCACAACTCGGTATACGCCTCGACCAGCGCACGATGGGTGGCGACATTTTCCAGGAACGAACGCCGCAATGCGGGATCAAGAATACGCTGGGCGTAGGCCGCCAGCAGTTCATGCGCGGTCTGTAAGAGTGTAGGCGCGCGCGCATCATGACTGGTTGTCAGCACCGTATAACAAGTTAGATAGACCTGAAACGGCTCATCAAAGCCGGCCAACGGATAGTCTTTTAAGATTGGCAGAATTTTTTCAACCTCGGTCGAGGCATTGGCTAGATCGCCCGCGGCCAACGCCAGCCGAGCCAGTCCGGCACGCGGTTCAACGGTGCGATGGATATGCCCCAATCGCAAGTAGATCGTCAATGCCGCATGATAGGCGGTGGCCGCTTCGACCGGTTGGTGGAGGCGTTCGCGGATCAGGCCAAGGAGGACCAGCGCATAGGCTTGACTGGCGTCGCCATCAACTTGCCGGGCCATCGTCCAACCGTGTTCCGCATCGACAAGCGCCTGGGAAAAATTGTCGGTGAGATAGCCCAACCAGACGCGTGATAAGATCGCCCAAAAGGTTTCACGGGCGGGTAAACCGATGGCCTGGAGCAGGCGAAAAGCTTGTTCGATCCAGATGCGGGCGCGGGCAACATCGCCAAGCCGCAGGTAGAGCCGGCCAAGGTTGTGCGAGACAGAAGCCTCTTCCAGCGGACGACTCATTTCATTATAAAAGCGCGCCACTTGCTCGTATAAGGTTTGCGCTTGGCTGTAGTCGCCCTGGGCCCAGGTAATCTCGGCCAAATGTTCTAAGCAAACGGTCTCGCCCCAATGAAAGCCCACTTTTTGCGCTGCGGCCAATGCTTGTTCCGCATTCTGCTGGGCCGTTGGATAGTCACCGAGCGCTTTGTCAATATCGACCAGGCTGGTCAGCGCCATCGATTCCCCGACAAACTTTTGCAATCGACGGCAAATTTCCAATTGATGAGCGGTATACACCCGCGCTAAGTGATAATCATCGTTGCTCAGCGCAATCGAAGCGAGCCAACTATACGCGCGCCGTTCAATATCGGGCATAAGTTCGGCATTATTGGTTTCACGGCACGCCTGTTGCGCAATCTGTACGGTCTGTAAGAATAAGCGTTGCGCCAGATCAGATTTACCCTGGCGACGAAGGGCTTGGCCTTGCACTAGATAACACAGGGCCGCGCCTTCTGGATTGGTGTCAGTGGGCGCCAGTTGCAATACTTCTGTCGCTCGATCCAATGCTTCCTCATGCCGCCCCACGGCGATCAGGAGATTCGCCGCCATGCCGAGCAGTAGGCTAGCTAAGCGCTGTTCCGCACGTTGGTGCACGTCTTCACCGCGTGGCTGTTGTGCAAGCCAGCGGGCGTGGCGCGCCGTGCCGGCCAGCGTAAACATCTCGATCCCTTCGTCAATGAGGCCAGTGAGCCAATAGAATTCGCGCAGCGTCAAAGTACACTGTTCAATGAGCGTGCTGGCCAGCTGACCAGCACCCCAGCGCCAGGCTTGCCGGATATTGTCAAACTCATGCTGGATCGCCTGAACGGCCTCGCGTGGGGCGTTGCGTAGGATGGGTTGCTGCTGGGCCGCCAGAAAGGTCAGATAATATTCACTATGACGACTGGCAACAATCTGTTCTTCATCCGTCGCAGCTAATTCCGCCGCCGCAAATTGGCGCAACAATTCATGCACCAGATAACGCCCATCGACCGAGGCGGCTTCATTCCATTGCAAAAGGGATTTGTGGACCAGTCGAATGAGCGCGGAGAGCGTCGCCCCGGCAATTGTTTCTGCGGCCGCGCGGGTAAAGCCACCTTGAAAGAGCGCCAATCGGCGAAAAACCTGGCGTTCTTGATCGTCTAAGAGACGCCAAGACCAAGCAAAGACGGCGCGCATGCTCCGTTGCCGTTCCGGTGCATCGCGCCAATCGACACTCAAAAACTCGGCGCTACGTTGAATTTGGGTGGCGATCTCTGCCAGTGGCAAGACGCCCACATTGGCCGCCGCCAATTCTAACCCCAGCGGCATCCCTTGCACCAGCCGGCAAATGTGCAAGACCGTCGCCAAATTGGCGGCATTGAGTTGAAAATCAACTTGTACGCGCTGGGCGGCTTGGACAAAAAGGCGGACCGCCGTCGAAGCGGCGGCTTCTGCAAGGGTGGCGTTAGACGAAAAAGTTAAGGCTTGTACGGCATAAAGTTGTTCGCTGCGCAGGTTGAGCCGTTCGCGCGAGGTAACAAGGATCTGCACAAGGGGCGCGGCTTGAATGAGATCGACCACCAGATCAACCCCAGCGGTTTCCCCAACTAGCAGATGTTCAAAGTTATCCAAAATCAGCAGCATTTGCTTCTGCCGGAGGCCCTGGAGCAGCGCAGAGCGTGGATCACCACTCTGCAAGGGCAAGCCTATCGCCGCGGCAATGGCCGAGGCCAGCATCGTGGATCTGTTGATCGCAGCCAATGGGACAAAAAACACACCATCGGCCAAGACCGGCAGGCGTTCGCGCCCAGCCTCCACGGCCAACCGCGTTTTTCCCATCCCCCCCGGTCCTACCAACGTGAGCAGGCGGACACCCGGCGCTTGCAAGTGGTTAATAATTTCCGCCAGCGCCTGGGCGCGTCCCACCAAAGGGGTGGGAAAGACCGGCAGCGAGGAAGCGCCAGGAAAAGGCAAGGCCGCTTGTTTTCCGGGCCGGCCTGGGTTCAAGTCGAAACCGCTGTCCGGCTGCTTATTTTCTCTCTTCATCTCCCGATCAAAGCTGCCGCGCTGAATCTGTTCGTAAAGCGCCGTGGTCTCGCCATCGGGCTCGACGCCTAACTCTTCGGCCAGCACTTGACAACAACGCCTGTACTGGGCGACGGCGGCGACTCGTTGCCCACGCCGCGCCAGAATTCGCATCACCCGCCGGTGGGCCGTCTCCAGCCACGGCTCCAGGGCTAACTGGTGGCGAGCATCCAGAAGGGCTTGGTCAGCATCACCGGCCATTTCGGCCGCGTCAGCGAGTTGGGTGAGGGCGTTGAGGTTTTGCAGATGCAGCTGTTCTTGCTGGATGCGCCGCCACTCCTCAAAAGGATCGCTGTCGGCCACCGTGAAGCCGGCCAGAAAATCGCCTTGATAGAGCCTGACGGCTTCCCGCAGATCCATCAGACAGGGCTGGCAAGCATGGAGTTGCGCATGGGCATGGGTGGCGGTTTGGGTCAGCAGGTGGGTAAAGCGCGCAACATCGAGTTGCAAGGGGGCAACCGGGTTGAACTGCACCGTCTGACGGGTCACCAGCAGCCAGGGCGGATCGGTTTCGCCATCACGCAGGAGCAGGCGGAGTAGATGCAGCGATTGGCGCAAGCTCTGTAGGGCGCTCGTGTCACTATAGCCAGGCCAGAGCAGTTGGGCCAACACCCGGCGCGGCTGGGGCTGCGCTTCCAGCACGAGATAGATAAGCAAGGCACGCACCTTGTCGGTTTGAAACGCGACAAGCGGCGCACCGTCCAGTGTCACCGCAAAATCCCCTAGACAAGTCAGTTGTAAGTGGGACATCGGTGCATCCACTCCAAATGCGCTAGCAATAAATTGACATTTGCTCATTATATCACAATCTTATCATACGAAAAGCGGCTTTTAGGCTACTCCCAGCTCGCATCACCGTTCCAACGCCTGGGCATTCCGTGCACGATGGCCCTTATGAGGATCCGGCCCCTGTTTTATGACGCTCCTTTGGCTATACTGAAGCCAACGGAGCGCAGGCTTCAGTCGATAGGCAGATTCACCAGCGGCCACCCATTGGCCGTCATACGGCCTGGCACGGGGAGAACAACGATGACCCTGTTAACGAAATCGGGGAGACGAATTTGTTTTTGCCGCTGACCCAGCCTACTGGTTTACGCGTTCGCTTTCGCCAGCAGCGCCCGCACCCGAGCCAGCGTAGCGCGATCACTTGCCAGATCGGGATGGCCAACCGCTTCCTCAATCGCGACGACGCGTTCCAGTTCCTCGACCGCCTCGGCCAACTGTCCCAGGTTGACATAAACCATGGCCATGTTATAACGGGTTACCGACTCACCCCAGCGGTCGCCGACTTGTTGCAAGAGCGGCAAGGCCAGGTTGAAGTAGCGCAGCGCTTCCTGCTTCTCCCCCAACGCATCATAGACACTGCCCAGGTTGTTGAGCGTGGTCGCTTCGCCACCCCGGTCGCCCACCGCCCGTCGGAGCGGCAAGGCCAGGTTGTAGTAGCGCAGCGCTTCCTGCTTCTCCCCCAACGCATCATGGACACTGCCCAGATTGTTGAGGATCGTCCCCTGGAATGCTTGATCAGCAGCGGGGCAGCTGGTCAAGGCGGCCTGATAATGGCTGATGGCTTCCTGCTTTGCGCCTAGTTGATTTTTGGCATAGCCGATCTCATTCCAGAGGCGGGCGTTGGCTGTCTGCGCCACCGTCCGCTGCACCAGATCAATCACCTCACGATAGCGGTATTGGTCGGCGCGGTTCCAGCGGCCAGCCAGCGCATTGGCCAGTTCTTGCGCGATCTCGGTTTCGCCACCGGCCAGGGCCAGGCGATGTAATTCCAGCTGCTGCGCCTCGCTGGCATGAGCACCATCCGCCACCCACCAGAGCGTATGGAGGGTGCGGGCGGCGGTGGCGGCGAGCAGAGCCTGTTCGGGCTGGGCTTCGGCGGCCAGCAGTGGGGCCAGAATGCGCGGCACGCGCCACTGATCCGCCGGCTCGGTGGTGGCTTCGAGCAGGCCGAGGGCGGTGGCACGGGGCCGTTCCTGGCCGGTGTTGGGCAAGGCTGGGTCGAGCGCGTCAAGCGCGTCCAAGACCGCCGTAGGGACGGGCAGGGCGCAGGTGAGGCCGCGGGCCAGCATTTGGCGCAAGGTGGGCGTTTGGGCAGTTAGCAAGGCCGCCGCCAAGATGTCTTCGCGCAGCGCCGTCTCCTGCTCTGCCATGCGCGCCAGCAGCGCGTCCATGTCGGGGGTGGCGCTTGGTTCCTGGGCCAGCAGGTCAAAGAGCCATTCGAGCAGGCGCGGGTTGCCGTCGGCAATTGCGATTGCGCGGTCGTGCAGCGCAGCGCGGCTGGCCGACGCTGGCGCGTTGCTGGCCGGCGTCAGGCGAGTCACCTTCTTTTGCACCGCCTCGTCGTTCAGCCGATCAAGTTGGTGGGCATAGAGGGCGTCCGCCCCCTGCCAGATGGGCCGGTAGCGGCTGGTGATCAACAGGCGATGCGGCTGCCCCTGCTCGTTGCTTTTTTGCAGGGCAAAGCACAGATCATCGAGCAGTTGCACCGTCGCGCCGGTCAGCAAGGGCCGGCCATCGATCAGCTTGGGCGCGCCCGCGGCCTGTTCAAAATTGTCCTCAAAGTTATCCAGGATCAGCAACAAAGGCTCTTCACAAAGCGCGAACGCGCGCCAGAGCCGATGGCGTAACGTGCCTACACCATTTAAGACCTCAAGCGGTGGCTGCGCTTGGATCGCGTTGTTCAGCTTGCCAAGCAGATAGGTCTCATCCAGCACGCCATAGAGCGCCACCGGTGTGTGGTGCTCCAGGCGTTGGCGCAGGCGGTAGGCCAGCGTGCTCTTGCCCTGACCACCCATGCCATGCAAAATGATGCCCAGGTATGGCGAATCGCGGCGCAGCGCGGCCAGACAGGCTTGCAAGACGCGCCGCCGGCCCACAAAGTTGGCGCGGTCGGCCACAGGGACGCGCTGCTCATCGGGGATCAGATAAGGGCTCTGGCGTTGGGGCGTGGTCAGCCGGGCGCGGCCTGCGGTGCGTGGTGCGGTCACCAGAGCGGTGGTCACGCTGCCCGCGCCCGCTTCCGTCTGCACGTCGCCGCGCGCATACAAGCGCAACAGATGCCAGTGGCGATTTTCCGCCGGGTTTTGCGCATGGCGGCGCAACAGATCGCGATAGGTCTCGGCCAAGCCGCGCACCAGCGACAACCCCTGCGCCAGCGCGCCATAGAGCGTGGCCGCCGCGGCCGTGGCGTCGGGGTCAAAGACCGGTTGCCCCCAGCCCAAGACCGCGGGCAGGCCGTTGGCGATTAATGTCGCGGCCAACGAAGGGATCACGCCGCCGCGCATGGCCTGCCCCGTGCGACAGCCAGAGAGAAAGAGCAGCCGCGGTGTATGCATCAGGTGCGCGGCAATCGCTTGCGCGCTGGCCAGGTATGGGTCACCCACTTCGTCTTCGCACATAAAGCGCGGGCCGTCCGCCGTGTGGGTGGCGTGGCCGGTCAGATGCACCACATCAATCGCGCCTTCGCCCAAAGCGCCGAGCAAGTAGCTCAGTTCGCCCAAATTGCCGCTCTCCTCCACGCTCAGGCGCAGCGGCTCGCGCTGGGTGGCTTCCACAATGCGCGCCTCTTCCCCTTCAAAATCGAGCGCTGGCGTCACACCTTGCGGGGCCGTCGCCATAAAGGCCACATGCAACGGGCGGTTCTGCGCTTGGAGGGCGGCGACCGGCACGTTGCCCACCGTCCAGCGCACGGGGATCACCGCGGTCGGACTCTGCTGCACCAGATAACTTGTGCCATCATGCAGCAGTTCCCAGGGCAGATGATCCAGCCGCGCGCCCTGTTCGATCAGCAGCGCCACCGCCTTGTGCTTGTCGCGGTGTTGGTCGATGGCGCGCGTCAGAAAGCGGTCGTCGCCATCCAGCCAGCGATAAAGCTGTTGGCCGATGGTTTGCAAGCGGGCTGCGTCGCGCAGGTGATCGGGCACGTAATAGTCGAGCTCGGCTTGGTCGAGCAGCGGCGCGAGATCGCCGCCAAGGGTCAAATCGCGCGCCCGGTGGGCAGCTTCCAGAGGAAAGCGCAGCGTAATCGTGGCGCCGGCCTGGAGCGTCTGCGCCCGGTGGATCAGTTGGATGTAGATGAATGACATGGGAGACCTGTTGGGGTTAAGGATTAGCCCGCTGCACCCAGGGGGTCCCGATTCAGCGGCTGATATGGAAAACCCGTTGAAACGGGTTAAGAACGTGTGCTAACGTGTTTTAACCCGTTTCTCATAGCAGGCCGTGAATGATGGTCTTTAACCATTTATTTCGGTAACGAGGCGTTAGGCACGCCTCGTGCCACCCAAGCGCCGCACGAGGCGTGCTCGCTCAACACGTTACCGATTTATTTTCTTAAAAACCATCATTCACGGCTTTTTACGTAGTCGATTAGGGATACGGAATAATCCCGTATCCCTAATCCCGTATCCCTAATCCCCTATCCCTATCAAAGCGTCTCCAGAATTTTGGCAAGCTGTTCTTTGCTCATATTTTCCAAGAGCAGGCGTTGGTCACCGGCGATGATCAGCACTTTGTCAATCGTTCTGTTCGCTTTGCCCTGACGCCATTCGAGGTACCATTGGCGGAGCAGTTCGGCGACAGCCAGGCCACTCGCAATAGTAACAACGTTGGCGGTGACCGTCAGCAGGTCAAGGTTGCGGGTGGCGTCGGTCGGCAGGTTATGGTCAGTGGTGATGGTCAGACCAGGCAAGGTGCGCAGTTCGGCAGCGGCCGGGCCAGCACCCGTGCCGTCGATCACAAGTTGGATGGATTGGGTCATGTAGTTGCTCCTGGGGTTATGGTGCAATCGTTTTACAAACGGGAACGACGCCATGTGGTCTGGCGCGGCGGCTAGACAGGGTAGTCGATCGAGCCAGCACGGTAAGCCTATCTTAGGAGATAACGCGGGCGTTGTCAAGCAGAGAAAAGTGGACAACAGCAAGTCGCCGCAGCGACTAAGAGCCCAGGGGCGTAGGTTCTGTTAACAGTAGGGGAGATGCCAGTTCGCGATAGGCGGCGACCAGATCGCGATGAATGGGGACAGCGCTTAAAAAGCAGAGGCGCCGCCCGTCATCCAGCGCAGCGAGATCCTGCTGTAACAGATCATAGCCTTGTTGTAAGAGTGGGATGGCGCGATCATCAGCCGTGGCGGCGAGCACGCGGTAACAGGTCAAGTAGATGAAAAAGGGGTCATTGTAACCGGCGCGCGGCTGTTGCGCCAAGACGGGCAGAATGGCCTCAACCTGGGCTTGGGCGCTGACTAAATCCCCTTGGGCCAGGGCAATTTGCGCCAGCCCGGCTTGTGGCTCGGCGGCCAGCGCCCACTTGCCTAGTTCGGTGAAAGCGTTGAGCGCCTCTTGGAAGGCCGCCCCCGCCCCTGCCCATTGCCCTACAGCGGTGCGCACATGGCCGAGAATCAGCGCCGTATCGACCAGCCGGAAGCGAATATCGCCGCCATTTTTGTTGACCTGGTCGGCTTGTTCGGCATAGTGGAGCGCTTCTTGCGTGGCGCCCGCAGCGTGCGCCTGGATCGCCGCGGCCAGGCAATAATAGAGTTGACACTCTTTGGTTAATTTGACGCGCGCCAAGAGCTGCGTAAGCTGCTCCAGGCGGCGCGCCGCCGCGGTCTGGTCGCCGATCTGGCAATGGAGGCGGATGAGCGCGGCTAACATGAGTGCTTCATCATAGGGGGAGGCAAGCTCGGCCGCCATGCTGATCGCCTGTTCCAGCAGCGTACACGCCGTCGTATAGTCGCCGCGCAGCCGGAACAACCCGGCAAGTCCGTCTTGGGCCACCATTTCTGCCCGTCGATAGCGCAGGACGCGCGCCAGATCGAGTGCGGCGACAAAGCCGCTTTCGGCCGCCGCAAAGTCATAGCGATAAAAGTCGATTCCGGCCAAAGCCGCCAAACAGTAGAGCTCCCCCCACCGCTTGCCCAACTTCTGACAAATCTGGAGCGCCTGCACCATATAGCTGCGGCTCTCCGTATCATTGCCAAAGTGGAGCGCACTCCCACGCAACCAGTTATGGGCCATCCAGTGCGCTTCGTGCAACAATTCGTTCTCCGGATAGCTGGGTTGATAGACGCGGACGAGCTGAATCGTTTGTTGCCACATCTCGCTGGCTGCGCGCTTTTGCCCAAGCTCTTGCAGGGCTCGGCCGAGGACAAAAGTGCCAAAGGTTTCGCCTTCGAACCCACCATTGGCTGCGCCCAACGCCATCGCTTCACGCGCCTGCGCGGCCATTTCCTCATCGCAGCCCTGGGCAAAAAGATAATTGGCATGGAGCGCTAACAACTTGGCGAGCAGGCGTTGCCCCAGCAAGACGTCCGCTTCATCTGCGCTGTGCCGCGCCAATTGCCAGCGAACCCCTTCGATGGCCACGGCAAAGCTCTGCCGCCCTTCAAACTCCAGCCCTTGAAATTGGCAATATTGCCACCAGGCATAGGTCGCCTGCTCGATTTCATAAAGACGCCCCTGCGCGACAGCCCACTGCCAAGCAAGGCGGATATTGTCCACTTCAGCCTGAATCTCGCTGCTGGCCTCCTTTGGCTCCTGTCGCCCCAACCGCCGCCCGCGGGCGGCCAGATAAGCCAGGTAATAGCGTCCATGGCGTTCCTCAATCAAAGCCCGCTCGCCAGTCGCGTCCAACGCCTCGGCCGCAAACTGGCGCAGCAATTCGTGCAGCGCATACCGTCCTTCGCCCGTGGGGGTCTCTTGGCATTGCAACAGTGACTTATCGGTCAAGCGCATTAAAAGCGGGAGCGTGGCGCCGGTCACGGCTTGGGCGGCCGTGTAGGTAAACCCACCGCGAAAGACCGCGCACTGGCAGAGAATACGCTGTTCCGCATCACTTAATAATTGCCACGACCAGGCAAAGACGGCGCGCATACTGCGCTGCCGTTCGGGCACATCGCGCCACTCCACCGCCAAAAATTCAACGCTTTGCTCAATCGCGTCGGCAATCGCGTTCAGGGGCGCGCCAGCCGCACTCGCCGCGGCTAACTCCAACCCCAACGGCATCCCTTGCACCAAGTGACAGATGCGCAACACTGCGGCCAGATTCGCTGCGGTGAGTTGAAATTCGGCTTGTACACGTTGCACAGACTGGACAAAGAGCCGCACCGCTGCCGAAGCGACTGCTTCGGCCAACGTGGCGGTGGTCGCAAAGCTCAACGCTTGGACCGGATACAATTGCTCGCTGCGCAACTTGAGCCGTTCGCGCGAGGTGACGATGATCTGCACAAGCGGTGCGGCGTTCATCAGATCGACCACGAGATCTACTGCGCCAAGCGGCTGGTTCCCGTTGGGCGCGGTTCCCTGCACCAGCAGATGTTCAAAGTTGTCGAGGATGAGCAACAGTTGCTTCTGGCGCAGACTTTGGAAAAGCGCGCGGCGTAGGTCGCTGCCCTGTAACGTGATCCCGAGCGCTGCCGCAATCGCACCCACAAGTGCGTCGGCTGTGCTGATCGGCGCCAGTGGGACAAAAAAGACGCCATCGGCAAAGGCGGCCAGGCGTGCGCGGCCCACCTCGATGGCCAGCCGTGTTTTGCCCATGCCGCCCGGCCCGACAAAGGTTAGCAGGCGGACGCCAGGCCGTTGCAAGTGGGCGTCCAGCTCCGCTAACGCTTGCGCACGCCCGACCAGCGGCGTCGGGAAGACCGGGAGCGGGGGAGACAGGGAAACAGGGAAACAGGGAGAGACGGAGACAAAGAGCGCAGTTGCTTCCTTGCCCCCCTTCTCCTTGTCCCCGTCTCTCCCCTTCTCCCTCTCTCCCCTTCTCCTTGTCTCCCGCTCTCCTTGTCTCGCCCGCTCCCGGTCAAAACCGCTGCGCTGGATCTGCTCATAGAGCGCCGTAGTCTCTGCATCTGGCGTCACCCCTAACTCTTCGGCCAACACCAGTCGGCAGCGTTGGTATTGGGCCAGCGCGGCGGCCCGTTGGCCGCGTTGCACCAAGATCCGCATAACCTGACGATGGGTAGCCTCTAACCAGGGTTCCATAGCTAATTGGCGCTGTGCGGTTTGCAGCGCGCCTTCCTCGTCACCGTTGCTTTCGGCGGCATTGGCCAGTTGCGTCAAGGCCTCGATCATCTGGATATGCAGCTGCTCTTGCTGGACGCGACGCCACTCCTCAAACGGATCACTGTCAATTACCGGCAGCCGGGCCAGAAAGTCGCCTTGATAGAGGTCCACCGCCTGGCGTAAACGCGCCAGACAGGCCACGCAGCGGGCAAGCGCAGCATGGGGGTGGGCTTTACATTCCGCAAGCAACTGCGTGAAACCTGTCGCATCAATCCGGATAGGCGCGGCCGGGTTGAGTTGAACGGTCTGGCGGGTTAACAGGAACCAAGGCGGCTTCGCTTCGGCATCATGAAGGAGTTGACGCAGTTGATGGAGGGATTGGCGGAGACTATTCTGGGCGCTCTCTTTGCTATACCCCGGCCACAAAAAGTGGGCCAATTCGGTCCGCTGGTGAACCTGGTCTTCCATCGTCAGATAGGCGAATAAAGCGCGCACCTTGTCGGTCTGAAAAGCGCCCAGTGCCATCTCGTCCAATGTAACCTGAAAATCACCCAAATAGGTGAGCTGTAATTCAGCCATAGGATAATCCGGTCAAAAGCAAGCAGATATAAATTGAATAATTGCCATTATAGCATAACTATTTTTAACGGTAGCCGCCGATTTTTATAACGGTAGCCGCCGTTTTTTATAACGATGCTTGGCTATACTAGGAGTTAGTTTCAGGGGACATGCTCGGCAATTCGTGATTAGTAATTATATGAGATAAAAATTTTATTTCAGTAATCGATTACGGGTTTATTGTCTTCCGCCTTATGTCATTACTGAGCCGCCGATAAGGAAATAGTTATGACTCATTCACAGCCTGGTGGTCTGCCCGCCAACATCTATCGTTCTTATCTGGTGCGCTTTTGGCAAAGCAATCAACAAGGCCACTGGCACGCTTCAGCCCAGTGTGTGCAAACCGGTAACACGGTGCTCTTTGGTGAAGTGGAGAGTCTGTTAGCGTTTCTACAAACCGAAATTCAGACCAGGCCCGGAAACGGCGCACCCGACCGAGACCTATTACTAACCGCTCCAGAGTAGTTTTCCATGAGCTTAACTTCCCTAGCAACTATGCTCAAATCAATTTGAGTATAGGATGGCATGTCCTGCCAAACTGATAAGCGAAAGGCTGACAAGCTGCCCCCCTTGCGCTTATCAGCCGGTTCCCCCGCTTTTAACGCTCACGCCTTTTTTAACGCTAGCCAGTAATTTTTATAACGGGAGTTGTGTATCATGGACAGCATAGCGCGACAAGTAGCGAACAACCTGACATAAGGAGAAAATTCGCATGACAACCCAACACCAAATTTTCAAGCGCCCCCGCCTGTGGAGGCTGATCAGCGGGCTGACCCTGGCGGTCGCCGCCCTCTTCTTCATCCTGGCAGGATTCAAGACGGCTCACGCCGCGCCTGTCTGTACAACCAGCGGCAACCAAGTGACCTGCACCTTCAATGCCCTCTCGCTCAAGTTCAGCTTGGGGGGTAACTTTGGGCTGCATATCTTCGCCAGCGGCTATCCGGCTGCCCAACCGGTGAATTGTAGCAGCCACAGCAGCACCGGTCCGCTGACGCCCATCACAGCGCCGGGCAACAGCAGTCTGCAATACGACGCCACCACCCAGAGCTACACCTATGTCTGGAAAACCGACAAGGCGTGGGCCGGCACCTGTCGCCAGTTGATTGTCAAACTGATCGATGGCACGGAGCATATCGCCCGCTTCCAGTTCAACGGCAAAGCCCGCAACGCCAGTGCGGGTGAGAGTGAGGCCGATGGCGAAGCCGCCGTAACACAGCAGATTTTCCTTCCAGTTGTCAGTCGCTAACCCTGACTAGATGACAAGA
>JAPLGZ010000117.1 GCA_026389895.1 Chloroflexota bacterium
GACGGCGTTTGTCAGCGTTGCGTGCCAGATAACTCATTTCGCCAGCGTGCCCTTTCGCAATCCAGGCGGCAAAAAAATCGGCATGCTGCGCTTCAGCCATGGGCACGATGCGACAATGGTCAAAGCCGAGTTGGCTAGCGGTCTGTTTAATCGTTAGGGTAAGCGCTGAAGTGTTCATAGGCCGCATAAAAATTTAGAAATCAGGGGCGTACTTACGAAAATCCGTAAGTTCAACTAAAACTCGTATGCTTTTATAGCTTTCTGTAAGCTCTATTGGTACAATTTTCTGATAAACTAATATTGTAGCATAAAAAAGATATATTCGTTGACAAACCCTCCCGTTTTTACTGATCTGTGGGTGTGTAACCTTACGAAATGTAGCAATATTTTATTGATAAATATTGCTACATGTTTGTTGCTCAATGTCTATTTCTCAATAAGGAGGCGAACTGCATGCTTGCCTTGAGATCCAGTTGTCGATCAAAACTGGTTAAAAATCCTTCAGAAAACATATAACATAAGCTTATGCCTGCGACAACGTACCATTCATTGATCCCTGCTTTATCTACAGCCACCTGGACGATGTCAAATCTTTAGTACAACATGTCTTTATCAGAAGTAACCTACTCAGATCACCTATGTTACAACGTATCTTCCTCATCCCGATCCTGTTGGCTGTTGCTCTCGCGTCGCAAAGCTCATCATGGTTGTCCACATCGTCCCACTATGTAGAACCAGCTTTGCTCACCGCTGCGAATTCTGCTGCACCGCTACAAAGCCATACGTTCGCCGCGCCTGAAAATTTCTCGGTCATCGTCACGGCCGCAGATGCTGCAACCGCGGCCCGGGCCGTCGAGCAGGTGGGCGGGCAGGTGACCAGCCAATTATGGTTAATTGACGCCGTGGGCGCGCGCGTATCCGCCGAACAATTTAAACAATTGGCCGCCGATCCGGCGCTTGTTTCATTGGTCGGAAATCAATCGGTTGAGGGCGCCGCGGTGGTCCCACTAGAGGGTGCGACGGACGGCAAGGATGTGCAACCGACCGCTGATCCCTTTGTTTGGCATGTGCTGAGTCCGGCCACAATGGATGTGGGGGCCGATCTGGTGCATAAGGGAATAGAAGGCCCGCCAATGACCGGCCAGGGCGTCACCGTTGCGGTGATCGATAGTGGCGTCTATCATGACCCAGTCGCGCCGGCCAATCATCCAGAAGGCATGCTCAACTTTATCGGCCAGGCTGACTTTGCCGGCGCGGGCCACTGCGCCGGCAGTGGCCAACAGTTTGACACGTATTGTTGGACCGACAATCAACTGCTGAGTGCGGACGGTTATGGCCACGGCACCCATGTGGCGACCACGATTGGCAATCGCTTGATCGATGCCGATCGCGCTGATCGGTTGGGAGTGGCCCCTGATGCACGCCTGCTGAGTATCCGTGTGCTGGACGCTGAAGGCGTGGGCACCTACGAAGATGTGGTGGAAGGGATTCAATACGCCGTCGAGAAGAAAGACGAATTAGGCATTCGCGTGATCAATCTGAGTTTGACCGCCTACGCCGTTACGCCCTATTTTGTCGATCCAGTCAATCGCGCGGCCGAAGCCGCCTGGATGAACGGCATCGTAGTGCTCGCCGCGGCTGGGAATAATGGCCCCAAAGCCCAGACCATTACCGTGCCAGGCAACGATCCCTATGTGATTGCGGTGGGCGCGCTAGACAGCAATCGCACGCCTGGTCATGCGCAATGGGGTGATGATTTTGTCCCACGTTGGTCTGCCGCTGGACCTAGCCTGGATGGATTTATCAAACCAGACATATTGGCCCCTGGCGCCAACGTGGTCGCCTTTATGTATAACGATCCCGCGGACAAAACCAAGTCGGCGATGTTGGTGGCCAATCACCCTGATTATAACGCCGCTATTAGTCTGTATCGCTTGAGTGGCACCAGTATGGCCACCGCTGTCGCTTCGGGGGTTGTGGCCCTCATGTTGCAAGCGCAGCCGCAATTAACCCCGGACGAAGTGAAATTCCGGCTGATGAATTCGGCGCAGTCGAATGTGAATGATACCGGCGACCTGATCTATGCGCTGTTGCAGCAAGGGAGTGGGCGCATTTGGGCGCCAGATGCGGTCTGGGGTGCGACTAATCCGGGTGAAAAAGCCAATGAAGGCATGGATTTGCCGGCAGATTTGGACCACCCCTGGAAGATCAGCAACGAAGTCGATGCGATTGACACCTTTGATCGGGATTACGACGGCGTACCAAATGATCGCCCGGTGGTCGCCAATGGCCTAAAATATGAATATTATGAAGGGGTATGGAACAGTGTGCCCGCTTTTGATCAGCTTGTCGCTGCGAAAACGGGCAATGTCGATAACTTTAGCTTGGCGCCCCGCTTGCATGAGGGCAACTTTGCCATGCATTTGACCGGGTGCATTTTTATCCCGCTGGATGGGCTTTACACGTTTTATCTCAACTCGGCGGGTGGCAGCAAACTCTCGATTCGCGGCAATGAAGTGGTGGACAATGATGGTTTGCATGGCCCGCAGGAGCGTTCTGGTGTGGTCGCCTTGCCGCCTGGCCACTATCCAATTGAGGTGAGTTATTTTGAAAAGGACGCCAGTGCCCTGTTAGACGTAACCTTTGATGGGCCGGGTTTTGACCGGCGGGTCATTCCCGTGGAATTTCTCTTTCAAAGTGGCTGTGCGAGGACATCTGGCGCCACTGAGCTAAACCCCAATGACGGAGCCAGCCAGCAGAATCAACTGCCCTTGACGCCCTGTACGAGCAAGACGATTCTTTTTGTCAGCAATCTCACCAATGACGATCAGGTGATTGCCGCCAGGCTGCGCGTGCGCGGCTTTACGCTAGTGGTGCGCAATCCGCAAACTGCCACGGCTGACGATGCGTTGAATGTCGATCTGGTGCTGATCTCAGACGCAGTCGATCCGGCTACTGTGAATACGAAGTTCCGCGCCGCAAAAACGCCCGTGCTTACCTGGAATAGCGAATTATTTGACGATATGCAGATGACGCAGGTCGCCTCTGGTGTGCCCGATCATGGGCGTGTGGATAACCAGACTCTTCTCGATCTCATCAATGCGGAGCATCCATTGGCCGGGGAGCTCAAGAGTCCCGCTGAAGTGAATAGCGCCCCCGTCTCCTTCGTTTGGGGGACGCCTGCCGCCGGTGCGGTGAAAATTGCTACGATTCTAAACCACCCAGAGCAAGTGGCGCTATTTGGTTATGAGGCTGGCGCAGCCATGTTCGACATGAATGCCCCGGCGCGGCGCATTGGTTTTCCAAATGGTGGCGCTAGTAGCTTTTCGCAAGATGGCTGGAATTTATTTGAGGCATCTGTGACTTGGGGCGCGGACTGTTCGTTTACGGGCGATCTGGATGATGACAATGACGGAATTCCTGATCGGATCGAGCTGGCGACGGCACTTAATAATTATGATACGGACGGGGATCGCCTGGCTGATAATCTGGACATAGACAGCGATAACGATGGCAATTTTGATCTTTGGGAAAGTGGCATCCCCACGGCAACGCTGGAAATTTTGGATAAAAATCATGATGGCATCATTGATGCCGGTAACCATTTTGGGCCGAATGGTTTAGCAGACGCGCTGGAAACTACGCCTGAATCTGGCATCATTAACTACAACATTAAGCAGAG
>JAPLGZ010000704.1 GCA_026389895.1 Chloroflexota bacterium
TTGAAATAGCGCCTTGGTGGCCGGGCGCGTGCCATTAAAGACTTCATCGCACGTGGCGTTCGATGAGGTGACCACATCTGGCCCTTCGTAGCAAGGCCAGCCAAAATTCGTGCCGGCATGCCCTACACTGATCTCTTCCCATGTGTTGTTGCCAACCTCACCAACATAAATTTCGCCGCTGGTGGGGTGAAAGGCAAAACGAAAGGGATTGCGCAGCCCCAGGGCAAAGACTTTGCAACGATTATCGCCTAAATCGCCATCGCAAAATGGATTGTCTGGGTAGCCATTGCCGTCCATAGGATTGATCCGCAAAATTTTGCCCGCCAAACTGTCGGGGCTTTGGGCGCGGATATTCTCAATCGTAAAGTTGACGCCGTCACCATTGCTCGCATAGAGCGCGCCATCAGGGCCAAAGCGCATAAAATTTAAGGCATGGCTGGTGCCTTCCAGTGGCAAACAATCACGCACAAACCCACCATCGGGGCTGACGCAAGAGAAAGGTTTTTTGTCCCCAACCTCGGGGTTGCCAATATTCGCAAAGGTGCTATTCGTGCCGAGCAAGACTACGCCGCTGCCCGGCAACGCCACATTCAAATTGTTGGGATCGGCCTGCACACGTAAGAGGCGCGAGACACGTGCACCTTTATCATTATGACCATGCGCTTCGGGTGGTTCGTAGACATAGGACAGGTAGACATACGGTGTCGCTGGGAAGTTAGGATGAACCGCAACGCCCATCAAGCCGCGGTCAGAAGTGGTATTGACTTCGCCGCTTAGATCGATAAAGTTGCCATCCTGTAACACCCCATGATCGACCACCCGCACCTGACCATCTTTTTGAGTGATAAAGATGCGGCCATCTGGCGAGAAGGCAAAGCCGGTCGGGATATTTAAGCCAGAAACGACCACTTCATCAACAAAACGAAAGGGCAAATGCATCAAATCCGGTTGGCCTAGCACTGGTTTTGCGTGCTCAACCAACAGACTCACACTAGCGACGACAGCCATGAATAGAAAAAGACGCAATAATGTTTTCACAAAGAATTCCCCCTAAATGTTTGCCCTACAGTCTACACCAGCCTACGACTTTTGAACCTTACGATTCAACGCTTTTTAGGCTACGACTATTGTCGGAAGGTAGAATGTAAAAAACGTAGGTCATCGTTTGTAGCGTGACAAGGTTGCTCCGTCCACCCATGTTGCGCCCATTACAAGTGATGACCTACGCGATCAATTTAGCTAGGATAGGGCTGACGTAAAACAACAACTTTCTCACGCAAAGCCGCAAAGACCGCCAAGAAAAGCCAGAGCAATTCAGCAGGCGTTGCGTGCACGAATCCTGTATGGGCCAAATGGGTAAGCGTCAAATTAGGCAGCGACCCAAGTTTCGCCACTATTGGTGCGTTGTAGACGACCAATCTCGTGGATATGAGTGGCGATCAACAAAGCATTTTCCTTGAGCGCCGTTTCATTGAACGTCGCGCGACTGCGCTGATTGGCGGTCGCATTCGTCCACTTCACCGCCCAGGTGGGTTGCTCGACTTCGGCGATGAAATGATAGAGATCGCCCACACAATAAAGTGTCTGGCCCTCCGAATGAATGCGCACAACCTGGTGGCCGGGCGACTCACCGGGGGCAGGAATAATCTGAACGCCATGGCCCAAATCGAGCGGCTGGTCAACTAGTTCTAACAAGTTCTGTTTATGCAACACGCCAAAGGTATGGCTCTCCAGAGAATCCGGATCTTGCAGTGCTTTCTGCATCGCGTCCCAATCGGCGCGGCCCAGGTAATGGCGCGCATTGGGGAAAGCAGCGAGATACTCGCCATCGCGCAGTTCGGTCAAGGCATTAAAGTGATCGCCGTGTGCATGGGTGATGATCACCTGTTGAATATCTGCAGGCCGCACATGGCTCTCTGCCAGGCCACCAAACAGATCGAGCGGCGGTTGATAGCCAGGGATTAATTGCGGCGCATCCGGCGGGTAATCATACAGCCCTGCATCAACGAGTACGGACAGACCAGGGCCGCCGAGGTGAATACAATGAATGGGCAGCCGGCGCGGCTGGCCAAAGAGATCAGGATGACCAGCGCGTTCTGCTTCTGGCAGATCAAACATACGATTCAGATCTTCTTGGACATCCCCAATATTGATGATGGAGACGGTCACGGCCCCCACCTGCAGCGTGCGTAAATCCTCACTCATAGTTCCTCCTAGCCTTGTGAAAGTTGCGTTTTGTTGGTGCCTTCGATCTTTAACGTCGTGCCACAATAGGGGCAAATGGCCGTATTATCACTTGTCCACCGGACTTTTGTCGCATCCAGTGGTCCACCGCAACTGGGGCAATTTTTCGGCAAACCGGTGGTACGCGTATAGACAAGTTGTTTGCTTTCGGCGGCCCGATTCACATATTGCGACAGAAAGGCCTGGGTCAAACCGCTGATCGCGACGAGCACCAGAATGCCCGGCCACCACCACCCTCGCCAAGCGAGGATCGCCAGCCCAATCAACCAGATGGCACTCTGGACCTTCTCCCAGGGAGCCGGTAGGTTATCTTTTTCTGCTGAGCGGTCACGTCTGTCCGCTCGATCTCTTCTGAGGCTCATCATTCCTCCTCCATTCTAATGACTTTCATGCGAAGCGTAACCGACACGGTACGCCCCTAGACTTATCCTAGATCAGGTTGCTCAATTATTCTAGAATATATCATAGTGCTCTTTATCAACCCTAGCCAAAAGCGGGCATGCCCAGATCCAGAAAGGTCGGGGAAACTAAACGTGGAAATTATCTCACAGCTTCCCTGGGTCGGATCAGTTAGATTATACATCTAGCTTCAAGTAGATTATGATCATTTAAAATCAGAATCATTCCAGCAGATTCTTAACATTATAACCAATCTTTCCAACACAACACGGAGGTAAACATGACGATCCAAGGCCTTCATCATATAACACTCGTATGCAGCGATGCCCAGCGCACGGTCGATTTTTACGTCGGCGTGCTTGGGTTACGTTTAGTCAAACAGACCGTAAACTTTGACGATCCCGGCTCTTATCATCTCTATTTTGGCAACGAAACCGGCAGCCCTGGTTCGGCGGTCACTTTTTTTGAATGGCCCCGCGCGCCCAAGGGTCATCCTGGCATTGGTGGCACACATCATTTTGCGCTGCGTATTGCCGATAAGAATGGTTTGCTCAAGTGGAAACGTCGCTTGACTGATTTGGGGTTGAAGGTGGATGGCCCGCTGGATCGCCATTATTTCAAATCGATCTACTTTAACGACCCCGATGGCACGATCATCGAAATCGCGACCGATGGCCCCGGCTGGACCATGGACGAAGCAGCCGATGCATTGGGTCTGGAATTTCGCGCCCCGCCACCAGAAATGATGGTCAACAATCGCGAAGAAGCCCGGATTAAAGCCGAAACCTGGCCAGAGGCGGTGCCGGCCATTACGCCCGATATGGCGCTACGCCAGGGCATGCATCACATCACAGCGATTGGGGCCGACATTCAACGGACACAAGCTTTCTTTGGCGATCTGCTCGGCATGCGGCGCGTCAAGATGACCAATAACTTTGACGATCCCAAGTCGGCGCACTGGTATTGGGGCGTGGGCGATGGCAAACCGGGCACGATTATCACCTATTTTGAGCGCGATCCCCAGAAAGAACGGCGTGTGCAAATGGGTGCCGGCCAGACCCATCATTTTGCGCTGAGCGTGCCCGATGAAGCCACGCAACTTGAGTGGCGGGCGAAACTGGTAAGCGCCGGATTGCGTGTCTCGCCAGTGATGGATCGCATCTACTTCAAGAGTATTTACACCAACGATCCCGATGGTCACATTGTCGAACTGGCGACCGCCGGTCCCGGTTTTGCGGTGGATGAGACACCGGCGGAATTAGGCCAGCATTTACAACTGCCCCCTTGGTTGGAAGATAAGCGCACGACCATCGCGGCGCGTCTGAAACCGCTTATCCTGCCCTAAACGTAGGCATTTGAAGGAGTTCACATGACAAACCCAACCACGCTCCACCAAGGCATGCCGGTATTGACGGCAGGCGCACCGCTAAAACAGGCCAAAGCAGCTATGATCTTATTGCACGGGCGCGGCGCGTCGGCCCAAGACATTTTGACATTAACGCAGGAATTTGATCACCCCGATTTTGTCTATTTGGCCCCCCAGGCCGCGGGCAGCCAGTGGTATCCGAATCGGTTTATCGCGCCACTCGCCAGCAATGAACCGTGGTTCTCGTCGGCCATCACAGCGGTCGCTAGTCTGCTGGCGCAAATTAACACAGCCGGCATTTCGCTCGAAAAGACAATTTTGCTTGGCTTCTCACAAGGAGCTTGTCTGGCATTAGAATTTGCGGCGCGCCATCCCCAACGTTACGGTGGCGTGGTCGCCCTCAGTGGGGCATTGATCGAAAATGGCGACAAGCCGCGCGATTATACGGGCTCGCTGGCGGGGACACCGGCTTTTCTCGGTTGCAGTACTGTTGATTTTCATATTCCTGCGGGCCGGGTCGAACGCAGCGCCACGCTCTTGCAACAGCTGAGTGCCGAGGTAACGCTCCGGCTCTATCCCAACATGGGGCACACAGTCAGTCAGGATGAGATTGAGTTTGTTCAGGGCATGATGCAGTTAACCTGAGAAGCTGTTTAAAAAGCAGTTGCGGTGATTGAAATCACGCGCTACTTTGTTTGGTTTGGCTGTGCCGTTCTCTGCCAAACAGCGAAACCCACCTCCGTGGGTTAAACACGTAACCCACGGAGGTGGGTTTCGCAACAGTTGCTGCGACTTTAGTCGCCGGTCGGGTAAATGCGACTAGTCGCTAGGTCACTAGCAAGTGTAAATTTCCCCTCATCTGTGCAAATCAATGTTTGCCCACGTCCACCATAAACGTCTGCAACCAGCTAATAGCGCATGTTAGCTTGCGTAACATGCGCTATTAGCTCAATCTGTCTATTACGCCACCATCGCCGATTTTTCAAATAAAGGACAGACTGGATCGAGGAATGGGTCTGCCACAGTTTTCCACGCTCTGCAAGGTAAAATCCATGCTAGCGACATTTCCCAGCTTGATGTAAAATTAAAATTAGTAGCGCAACACCCAAACTCCCTCGCTATTCACAACAACACCAGAAATGAACGCGCTTATGAAGCTTGCCGTGATCGGCGCCGGCCCGGCCGGGTTGACCGCTGCTTATCGTTTGCAAC
>JAPLGZ010000796.1 GCA_026389895.1 Chloroflexota bacterium
GTGCAGAACAACTACAACCTGGCCCATCGCCACGACGACGCCCTGATCGACGACTTGGCCCAGCAGGGCATCGCCTACGTACCGTTCTTCCCGCTTGGTGGGTTCACACCGCTGCAATCGTCCACCCTGTCAGCCGTCGCCGAACGCCTCGGGGCTACACCCATGCAGATTGCGCTGGCATGGCTGTTGCACCGGTCACCCAACATCCTGTTGATCCCCGGTACATCGTCGGTTGCCCACCTTCATGAGAATCTGGCCGCCGGGCAGTTGACGCTATCGCCGCAAATTCTGGCGGAGTTGGACAGCATTGCGGGCGCGACGGTGGCCGCGCACTGATCACGGCGGGAGATTAGAACAGTACTGCATGGTGCGTAGGCGAGATAAAAAAGTGGTTATACAAAGGGCACAGAGAAATACGCTTCTACTGAAGCGACGCTGTCACAGCGCCTACAGAGCAACAATACCTGCGAATGTTGGCTTTTTCTCTGTGCCTTCTCAGTGCTCTCTGTGTAACATGCGCGCAGGCATTAACCGAGCCTCCGCGCCAAAGGTCGCTGCACCGATTCAAAAAGATCTACGGGTAAAAATTACGTGTAGAAAGGCCTCTATGTCTTCCGAAAATATCCCGCTCACCCGCGAACGAATTCTAGCTACAGCCGAGGATGTTATCCGCCGGTTTGGCCCGGCCAAGGCAACCGTCGTCGATGTGGCGCGGGCGCTGGGTGTGAGCCATGCCGCCGTCTACCGGCATGTCGCCACCAAGGCCGAATTGCGGGATCTGGTCGTCGGCCAGTGGTTGGCGGCGATGATGCCTCCCCTGCGGGCAATTGTCACTCTAGCCGAACCGGCGCCACAACGGTTACGCCGTCTGTTCGACACCATGATCGCCATCAAACGCCGCCGGGCTGCCGATGATCCAGAATTGTTTGCTGCCTACCGAACGCTGGCGGCTGACGCCGAGTCCGTCGTCGCCGCCCATGTCGAAGAGTTGATCTCGTTGGCCGCGCGGGTAATCCGCGCCGGCGTGGAAGAAGGCACATTCCGCGCCGTTGACCCCATGACAGTCGGTTGTGCCGTGCTGTATGCCACGTTCCGATTCCACCACCCGGCTCACGCGGCCGAGTGGCTCAACCCGGCGATCGACGTGGCGTACGACAACGTGTGGCAAGTGCTGATGGACGGGCTGTGCGTCGCCAAGCGCCAGGAATAGGCTTGTACGCCGTGCAATGTGCTGCACGGCTCTATCGCGCCATAAAATATGCCTAAGGTTGACTAGACAAAGGGTGGCAGTTATGGCACGATACTTGCTTGTAACGATGTGCCAAAATCCCAATTTATTTAATGCAACATCGAAGCGATTAAACCAAACGATTCCATTGATCAGTTTATAGAAAGAAGGAAGCAAGATGAGCAAAGTCAAAATGGTGATGGTGGGCACCGGCGGCATGGCGCGCCACCACACCACACGGATTGCCAAGCAGCAAGACACCACCGAGATCAGCCTGGTCTGCGAACCATCGGGCCAAGCCTACGAACTGTTTTGTGACAAGATGGAAGAGATGGGGGTTACACCGCCGCCCAATGAACCTGATCTGAACAAAGTGTTGAAGGATCATGCTGGTGAGTTGGATGCCGCATTTATCATCACACCGCACAACATGCACCATGATCAGGCCAAAGCCTGCTTGGAAGCCGGGATTGATGTACTGCTGGAAAAGCCAATGGTGATGAATGCGGCTGAGGCTGAGGATCTGATTCAGACGCGCGACAAGACTGGCCGGTTGTTGGTCGTCTCGTTCAATGGTAGCCTGTCACCGCAGATTCGTACAGCCGTCAAGATGTTGCGCTCGGGTGACTTGGGCAACATTATGAATGTAAGCGCGACAGTTTGGCAGAACTGGAAGCAAGGCACCGCTGGCGCCTGGCGTCAAGACCCGGTGATTGCGGGCGGTGGTTTCCTCTTTGATACCGGCGCTCACATGTTGAACACGGTCACTGACCTGGTTGGTGAGGACTTTGTTGAAGTCGCTGCCTGGTTGGACAATCGCGGCACGCGTGTCGACATTCTAGGCACCGTGATGGCGCGCACCCGCTCGGGCATCTTCGTGACTATGAACGGCTGCGGCGACGCGATCAAATCTTGCCATTCAGATGTCCGTGTCTTCTGCACCAAAGCGATTGTGCGCACCGGTGTTTGGGGTGAATTTTTGGAATTGCAGCGCGAAGGCCAAGATGCCCTCGCCACAGTTGAATTGCCACCGTCACAAGGCCAATGGGAACAATTCCTGCGCGTGCGCAAAGGCGACCTAGAAAATCCTTGTCCACCAGAAGTTGGTTTACGTATGGCGCGCCTCTGGGACGCCATCCAAGCGTCGGCCAAGCAAGGCGGCGCGCCCGTCCACATGGCATAAGGTAAGGCTGATTCACAGAGAGGACGCCATGCCGTTCCTCTGCGTCCTCTCTGTGAAAAGAGTTTCCCCATGCGCCAACGGCGGCGCGCCTCTCACCCCTGGATCACGATGAAACTGATCATAACCACTAAGCTCTGTCGCCGTATTTCTGTAGAATAATTCCATAAAGGAAAAACCCGTGGCTACCAAACAAATCGCTCCTGGCCTCTTCGAAATTTCCCTCGGTGCTGTCAATCTCTTTCTCCTTGAATCTGATGACGGCTGGGCGCTCATCGACACCGGTTTTCCAAATAAAGCCGATCAAATCCTGAAAGCAGTCCAGGAACTAGGGAAGCAGCCTACGGATATCCGCCATATTATCGTTACACACGCGCATCCGGATCATATCGGCAACTTGGCCGCGCTCAAGCGAGCAACAAACGCGACAACATATAGCCATCCGGCGGATACAGCAATCGCCCGTGCTGGCGGTAATTTTCGTCCTCTCACCCCGGCGCCTGGGTTTATAAATGGCCTGATGTTTCGGATTTTTATTCGCCCCGTTGGTCCGCTTGAAGGAACCGAGATTGACCAGGAGATTGGCGAGGGTGATCTGCTGCCAATCGCTGGTGGGCTGACCGTTTTACATACGCCCGGCCATTGTGCTGGGCATCTCTCGTTCTTCTGGCCGCGGCAGCAACTCCTATTCGTTGGTGACGCCTGTAGTAATTTGCCGCGCCTTGGCTGGAGTTTGGGGTATGAAAATATCCAAGTGGGCCAGCAAAGCCTGGCGCGCCTCGCCAAGCTGGATTTCGATCTAGCGTGTTTCGGGCATGGGAAATCGATCCTGCACGATGCTTCTGCGCAATTTAGAAAACAATGGCTGTGATGCCGTGTTTGTGGGGTGCAGCGAGCAACTTGGCGTCAGGATGGGGCTGTTTGGGGTTGTGAAGAACTGGCGGAGACAAATCAACTAGTGAGTGGGGCGTTTTAGGGCGGACCTTCGAGCAACTTGGCGCCACCGGCCACCATCGCGGCCCCCACCTGATCTCGCGTGGCTGAATGGGGATCGAAGGTTGCCACAAAGTATAGCCAGCCGTCGCGTGGACTCTGTTCCTTTAGACTGACGTTTAGTTTTGCGCCCTTCAGCGCTTCAGCGACATTGGCTGTCGCCGCGTCGGCGAGACAGCCGCAATAGGGAACTTTACCCCACACGACCTCGCCGGACGGCTGGCGGGTCGGCGTCTCGGATACAGTCGACAGCGCCTGGCGCGCAGAACTCGGCGGCATCTCATGGGCCGGCTGACACGCCACAATGGCAATCACCAGGGCGACCCCGATAAGCCCGACCATGATCCTACGGACTACTGGCATACGTAAGAAGCTCCCAATCCCTGTGACTATACTTAGAGAGTGTTTAAACGGGGTGCAGTGGTGCTTCGAGCCGCGTGCAACGCACCGGTCAGCGGTGGTGGGGCGGTCGTAAGTCGGCTTGACCGGTGCATCGCACGCTATCCAGCGTGCGATGCACGGACCTCCCTTACTCACTACGTTCGACCAAGCCCCGCGTCCGTGCGTTGCACGCGGCTCCTATTCCCTACTACGCGGCGCCCGTGGGCTCGACCTTGACCAGCGCGAGCATAATACTCGCCCAGAGGGCATACGGCGCAACATATGGATCGGCGGCGTTTGGCCAGCCTTTCCAGTAATGATAGTTGTAGGTTCTGACGTGCCGCTCTTCAGACATGGTGATCTCGATCACATCGCGTAGGTAGATCTCAACGCACTGGCGGACGAGGTCAGTGTACTTCTTGTCCGTTGGCGAGGGCGAAATCGTGTCCATCTGATCGATCAACTTGTCGTACTCTGGGTTCTTGTATTGGCTGTTGGCCCAGATGTAGTTGTCCTTCTTGCCTTGTTCTGGCGAGTTGAACTTGCTGTGGTAGTGCTGGAGTGTGCCCCAGGGTTCGCGGCTGCTCCCGCAGTGGACGATGATCCAGATGTCGGCCTTGCCCTGCTGCACCGTTTCGAAGAACGGATCACAGGTGGTGGTGACGAGCTTGGCTGTCACGTCGAAGCCCGCGTCGCGCAACTGCTTTTCCACGATGGGCGCCATCGGTCCAAGCCAGCAGGCGCAGTGGAACTCAGGCGTCATCCGTTTGCCGTCCTTGGCCCAGAAGCCTTCGCCATCCTTCGCATAGCCGGCCGCTGCCATTTCCGACGCGACCACGTCTAGGCTGGTATTGTCAGGCTTATACTTTTCGACCAGATCCTTACACAGTTCTCGGTACGGATCAAGGCCACCAAAGGTCGAGAAGGGCAGAACCAACGGGACGGTTCCCCCTTCGTAGGCCAGGTCCACTATCTTCTCGCGATTAATGGCTGCCTGAACGGCGCGCCGCACATGGACATCGGCCATCGGGCCCCACTGGGTGTTGAGCCCGAGTGTGTAGAGACAGGCGTCGGGAGCGCCCCAAGAAGGCCCTTCGGCGTTCCAACTCTTGAGATCTGGGTTTTGCGCGTTGCCGGCCACAAACTCGCCGGGTTGGACTGTCCAGTCGACATCCAACTCGTTGTTGATCATGCGCGCAAACGTCGCGGCGCCGGTGCCGAGCGGAATGTATGACTGGCGTGTAACCTTAGAGGCCTGCGAAAAGCCGGTCTTGACCCCCCACCAGTTGTCGTCGCGATCGAAGAACTGACCCTGGGGACCCGCCTCGACTAATTTGAAGGGGCCAGTGCCTACTGGCAAGCCTTTTGCCGCGTCGTAGTTCAAGAACGAGGTCCAATCCTCTTTTTCCCAGATGTGCTTGGGCAGGATCGCAACTTGGATTTCCGAGTTCTCGACAAAGTAGAAGTAGAAGAAGCGCGGATTGGGCTTGTTCAGGTTGATCGTGAAGTGCTGCTCGTCCGTGACGGTGACGTCTTTTACCCATTCCTTCATGTCTGAGGCGAACGCTAATTCGGGCGTGTCGCGCAGCTTTTCCAGGGTGAACTTGACATCATCCGAGGTGAAGGGATTGCCATCGGACCACGCCACGCCTGGGCGAATGGCGACATCGATACTTGTGGCGTCTTCGGATACCTTGTAGCTCTCGGCTAGCCAGGGAATCTCTTTGCCGTCGTTGTGATTGTAGTAGTACAGGAATTCGAAGATCGTCTTATTGAGTGGTCCGCGAATGCGTCCCAGCCCGCCGAGCGAATAGGGGTTAAAGTTCGTCGGTTCGAGGATTTCCGTGTCGCCGCCATAATGCACGAGTGTCTCCTGGCGGGGGACTTCCTTCTTTGCGCCGCCAGCCGCTGGGGCTGCGGCCGCGCCGCCGGCTGGGGCGGCCGTGGCCTCTGTGCCGGCTGCTGGCGCTGCCGCTGGCGGCGCCGCACAGGCTGCCAGCAGCATGGCCGTGCTGGCACCACAGCCAATCAGGAAAGAACGTCGAGTGAAACGCGTTGAGTACGTCATGGGTGAAATTTACCTCCTCCTTGTCCTGGGTGAAAATTATAAATATCCAGATAAATAAAGTTGTACATATCCAGATAACTTCTGACTTTTCTGGAAGCTTTAAGTTTCCAGAAAGGGGATAGACAAAACTTTGTTGCCACTCTCGCGTCCTATTCGGTCAGGACTGGCCTGCGGACCTCACGTGCGCGCAACAAAGAGCTCGCTGATCTTTTCCGATGCGGCCACTGGCGCATCGCGATAGAGGTAACAGGCTGTGGCTCGATGGGGCGCCGTCTGGTAGAGAGGCGGTCTTTTTTCGCGACACATCGGCATCACATTCGGGCACCGATCTGCGAAGTGACATCCCACCAGGCCTGCACCAGCGTTGCCGGTCGCGTCAGGGATCTTCTCTTTGATGCCCCAGTGGCGCTTAGGATCCGGCTGTGGGATGGACCCGATCAGTAAGCGCGTATAGGGATGCTCGGGCTCCTTGACGACCCGCTCAACGTCGCCTGCTTCGGCAACGGCCCCACGATACAGCACGACAATGTTCTCGCTGAGCTGGTACGCCGTAGTCAGATCGTGGGTGATGTAGATGAGCGAGATGCCGAACCGGCGGTTCAGATCCCTCAGGCTTTCGATGACGGTGGCGCGCAAGGACGCGTCGATCATCGACACCGGCTCGTCGGCAATGATCACCCGCGGCCGCAAGAGCAGCGCGCGTGCCACCATCACCCGCTGCCGCTGGCCGCCGCTGAGCTGGTGTGGGTAACGCCCTAGTGTCTCCTCTGGGCGAAGGCCGACTGACGTGAGCGCATCCACGATTAACTCTCGGCCCTGCGCCTTGGATTTGGCCAGACGGAAGTTCGCTACTGGCTCCTCGAGCACGTGGTCGATCCGGTAGAATGGATTGTAGACCTCGTAGGGATCTTGGAAGATCACCTGGACGTCGCGCAGAAACTGGCGACGCTGCTCCCGGTCCAGTTGCCGCAGGTCAGTCCCTCGATAGAGGACCTCGCCACTGGTTGGCTCGGTGAGGCCGAGGATCAGGCGTGCGAAAGTCGTCTTGCCGCTGCCGCTCTCGCCTACAATGGCGGTGATCGTCGGCGGCTCTTCCGCGATGGTGAGCGACAAATCGCTCAGTGCAACTAACGGGGTGCTGCGATTAAGCACCCCACCACCGAACACCTTGGTCGCGTTTCGGACTTCGAGCAGAGCGCTCATGCGGCCTCCCTACTGGTTGAATTATCCCAATATAGATGGCAGGCGACATCGCGGTTGGGCCGCACCGTTTGCAATTTCGGTTCCTCGACCCTGCAGCGGTCGAA
>JAPLGZ010000721.1 GCA_026389895.1 Chloroflexota bacterium
CTCGCCCCGGCGGGCAAAATCACTTCGACAAGCTGAATGGGCGAAGGAAAGTTGGCCGGTGAAATGTTACGCCGCACATACCCCGACTGTGGATCGCGCCAAGGGATGTGATCCGCACGATGGGCTAGCGGGTTGGCGGGCGCACTGGCATCGTCGAAGAGCGCGGCCAACGATACGCCAAGCCCCGTGGCGATCTTTTCCAACACAACCGCGGTTGGGCTACTTTCCCCACGTTCAACCACTGATAGCATGGAACGGCTGACATCGCACTTGGCGGCAAGCGCATCAAGTGTCAGCCCAAGTTCTGCGCGCAACGTTCGTATACGGCTGGCAATGCGGGCGTTGATGTCCTGACCGGCAATGTCGGTTGTTTTATCCTGTGTCGTCTGTTCTGTCATAATGGAAAAATTATCCAGTATAATAGAAATTTTGTCAAACTGTAGGCGTGTCGAGTCCAACGGGCACCTGATTAGGCTACCTTTGAAACAGTGGTGGGTCAATGCAAGCTTGTCGAGCAATTGGGCCAGGGACCGGTGGCGGCGAGCGAACTGGCGAAGCCACTTGGCATCACCCTGGCTGCGGTTGTGCAACATCTTCAAGTGTTGGAACGAAGTGGCATCGTGCGCACCGAGAAAGTGGGGCGGGTCCGCACCTGTCAGCTCGATCCAACTGGCTTCACGGTTGCTACAGAGTGGATCGATGAACGCCGTGCGCTTTGGGAGCGGCGACTGGATCGGCTGGGCGCGATTCTGGCGGAGGACTAGCCATCTACTGATACCAAACCATAAAAAGGATGACCAATGCAAGCAATGGCAACCCAGCAATCTTTAATGCACAGCACCTTTAGCGTCAAACGGACATACCCATCGTCACCGGCGCGGGTGTTTGCGGCGTTCGCCAACCCGGAAACCAAACGCCGTTGGTTTGTAGAGGGCGAGGGGTGGGAGATCGACGAATTTAGTATGGATTTTCGGGTCGGTGGGCGCGAGTAAACTGGTGCGGATAATCAGCTACTTGAAGCGACCTTTAACCGCACCGGGGTCAGCATCATGGGTAAAAACATGTTCGCCGGGGGCGAACAATTCTGGCCCGAAGAAGCACCCTTCCACACGCCCGTCTTTGTTGTGACCCATGAGGTACGTAGCCGTCGGGTGCGTCCAGGCGGGACGACCTTCTACTTTGTCAACGATGGCATTGAAAGCGCGTTGCGACAAGCACGCGCGGTTGTTGGCAGTCGCAATATTCGCATCGCCGGTGGCGCCAATCTTATCCAGCAATATCTTAATGCGGGTTTGGTTGATGAATGCCATATTGCGCTTGCGCCCGTCTTCTTTATATCCTTCACCCAGGGCCAACTGGCTTGGGCGCGTTCATATTGAAACACCTTCATCACACCAGCCAGCAGAAACATCGCCGCTAGAATCACCTGAGCGATCCAGAGGATCAGATTTAGACTCATCAGACCATTCTCCTTATTGTTTAGTCAGATAAACATTTGTACGCATATGATTAGTGTGCTAACGATATAGGTAAAAAAAGTTATCCCGTATTCATATTGCCTAACATCCGATGCAGCAGTGTGCGCAAGATAGACCGATCCTCATCGCTAAAGCCGGCAAAGATTGCCGCCTCGACTTTGGCAAATTGCTCGTGGATCGAACGTTCCTTGTCTCTGCCCTCCTCTGTCAGGTAAACCCGTACCAATCGGTTATCCTCGTGATCCCGTTGGCGTGTCACCAAACCCGCTTCTTCCATGCGTTGTAACATATTCGTCACCGTCGCGCCTTGGACGCCAAGCTGATTGGCAATTTCAGACTGGGTCGTGCCATCTTGTGCAAAAAGCTGGCAGACCAAGGTCGCCTGGGCGCGATGCATGGCAATTTCGTCCATCAAATTATCGGATAGGGTGCGATAGGCCTGGCAAAACTGCGCCAGGAGCGTCCAATCTTCAATACTGGTTTCCAATGACATTTTATTTCCCTGCTAATGTTCCGTGATTTACTCAATTAATTTTCCAGCTAATCATTAGCTTGCTAATAATATGAAGGATCTAAAGAGGCGTGTCAAGTCAGAATGACGGTACTTATTTGCTTGATGCGTAGCCTGTTTTCTAGGTGAGATTTCACTCGTCGATGGATTTGGACAAGCACGGTAATGGTGCGAAAATCAACATTTTTATAAACGATTTTCAGGGAAGCTTGATCCGGGTCGCAAGGCTTTTTTGTGCAGTAAGGATTCATATGGCTAACGAGCACACCACTGAACAGATCCGTGATCTGTTGGACAATGTCTACCGCACCGAGTCGCGGCGTGTGCTCGCGACCTTGATTCGCCTGTTGGGCGATGTCGATCTCGCCGAAGATGCCCTGCACGAAGGCTTTCGCGCCGCCGTAGAGCAGTGGCCGCGTGATGGGATCCCGGCCAACCCGCGCGCCTGGCTCGTTTCGGCTGGTCGCTTTAAGGCCATTGACACGCTACGCCGTCGGTCCCGGTTCGATGCCTTGTTAGGCGAGCTGGCTGAGCAACTCGACCGCTCGACAAGTGACCCCATTGGGCAGGACGACGATCAGATCGAGGATGATCGGTTGCGGCTGATCTTCACCTGTTGCCATCCCGCCTTGCCGCCGGACGCCCGCGTTGCGCTGACGTTGCGCGAGGTCTGCGGGCTGACGACCGAGGCGATTGCGCACGCTTTTCTCACCGGCGCCCCGACATTGGCGCAGCGCATTGTGCGCGCCAAAGCAAAAATCCGCGAGGCACAGATTCCCTATGAGGTGCCGCCACAGGCCGAACTCCCTGGCCGGATTGACGCGGTATTGCAGGTCATCTACCTGGTCTTCAATGAAGGGTATAGCGCCTCGTCGGGCGATGAACTGACCCGGCCCGATCTTTGCGCCGAAGCCATCCGGCTTGGCCAGCTGCTCGTCGAATTGTTGCCAGAGGCTGAAGTGATGGGTCTTCTGGCTTTGATGTTGCTGAACGAAGCCCGGCGCACGGCCCGCACCACGGCGGCGGGCGAACTGATTCCGTTGGAGGAGCAAGATCGGACACAATGGCATCAGGCGCAGATTGCCGAGGGCGCCGCGCTCGTCCGGCAGGCCTTTGCGGTCGGACCGATCGGACGTTACAGCTTGCAAGCGGCGATTGCGGCGGTCCATGCCGTAGCGCCCACTTTTGCGGCCACCAATTGGGTGGAGATAGTTGGACTATATGATCTGTTGCTGCAGGTGACGCCCGCGCCGCTTGTCGCGCTAAATCGGGCCGTGGCCGTGGCCATGCGTGATGGCGCCGCGACCGGCTTGGCCCTCATCGATGAGATTCTGGCGCGTGGCGAACTGGTCAATTATCATCTGGCCTACGCCGCACAGGCCGATCTTTACCGGCGACTAGGGCAAACGTCCGCCGCCCGCACCGCCTATCAGCAGGCCATGGCGCTCGCCGAACAGGGGCCAGAACGGCGCTTTTTTGAGCGCCGCCTGTGTGAGCTGTAAACGTATGTTATGCAAGTGCTCGTGTAGGGATTAAGGATGTGGGATTAAGGATACGGCTAATCCCGTATCCCGTATTCTTACTCCCTGCGCAGGCCAACATGCGCTATAAAAGATTGACCAATTTTCAAAATTGGTCGCGCAGATTGTCGAATTCGTGGATGCGCAGACGACTACTTTATGCAAACCGGTGAAACAAGGTCGTAAAGACCGGTTAGGTTAGAAAAA
>JAPLGZ010000160.1 GCA_026389895.1 Chloroflexota bacterium
AATTGGCATTTCCCTACATTGGTTTTACCAAAGCAGAAATTTAAAAAAGGCATAACCAATTGTTAATTAGTCTTCCACTTAATGTTAATGATGATAAAATAGGGTATAAGGACTGCGCGCGAGCAGGGGAGTGAACCACAAAGTAGCGGATGGTGGTCATCATTGTGGTAGCTTTATCTGCTGTTGCGCAATATTTAGGCTATAGAATAGCCATTGAAAGCATAATTTTGGTCTATATATCGCCTTCTTTTACTTTTTGAAACGGGCGCACTTGTTTGTGTCCTGTTAAGTTTATTTGTTAAGTTAATGAACTTGCATAGTAGGGGATTCTTATGGATACTCATAGAATAACTTTTAATTACGTTGAAGATAAGGGAGCACCATTGAATATAACCCCTAAAATTCTTGTTATCGAAGATGAACCGGCCTTGGTTGACACGCTAGAATATAGTTTAGTGCGTCAAGGGTATACGGTAAGTGTGGCTAGTG
Organism: Chloroflexota bacterium; assembly: GCA_026389895.1. Taxonomy (GTDB): domain Bacteria; phylum Chloroflexota; class Anaerolineae; order Caldilineales; family Caldilineaceae; genus JAPLGZ01. Next base: position 490 of record JAPLGZ010000160.1, read on the forward strand.
ATGGCCTCAAAGCATTAGAAATTGCCCGTCAAGTTATGCCAGATCTGGTTGTCTTAGATATTATGCTGCCTGGCCTGGATGGTTTTGAAGTCTGTCGCATCTTGCGCCAGGAGACAAACGCGCCGATTATCATGTTGACGGCACGGGTTGAAGAAGTCGACAAGGTCGTTGGCCTGGAAGTAGGCGCCGATGATTACATGACCAAGCCATTTAGCATGCGCGAACTAATGGCCCGCGTCAAAGCTTTATTGCGCCGGGTCCGTTTGACACGCGAAGAAATGGCGGTCAGCAACAATGAAAATCCACCCTCTGAATTCCCTGTCGAACGACTAATCTTCGACGATCTGATCATTGACCTAAGCCGGCGCGAAGTATCGTTTAAAAACGCTGTATTTCATTTGAAACCCAAAGAATTTGATCTGTTAGTTTTCTTAGCGCGCAATCGCGGTATGGTTATGAGCCGCGATCTGATCTTGGAACGTGTGTGGGGCTGGGACTATGATGGTGGCAGCCGCACTGTGGACGTTCACATGCGTTGGCTACGTGAAAAGATCGAGTTAGACCCGGCTAATCCAACGCGGCTTGTCACCGTACGCGGTACTGGTTATCGCTTCGAAGGCTGAACAAGCGGCGCATCTGTTTCTTCGTTCACAAAATCTTTCGTTAACTTCTACCGACCTTCTCTTGGTGATCATGAGATCATCATGAAAGATACAAAGATCATTCGTTAAGTAACATGCTTCATCGCTTATACAGAAAACTTTAATTTAACCGTAATTATATACAAATCTGTATCTTAATTGTATATAATTATTATTGTGTTATTGATAATCGATGGTAACCTTTAAAAATCGCAATTATAATCCGCGAATTGATTGCATTTTTAACGTCATTAATTTATGGTAATGGGTTAACTGAGCCTCAACGTAGATATACCGCAATGTCTAACACCTTTAATGAGTAAATTAATCACAATTTGCATAAACGAGGGGAGCATCAATCAAACGGTGCTCCCCTCGTTTATGCAAATTGTTTTTGCCGATAGATAGGCCTTTCAGGCAACACTGGGGTACAACATGGAGATTTCTCACATCGCTTTGCCTTTTGGAACAGGAATACGTCTCCCCAAAAATTTCTTATCATTACGCTTACGGTGGCGCAACGCATTTATCTATGCTTTTGCCATTTTATTCGTGATGACTGCGCTCGCCGTTTTTCTGTTTACTCGAATAAGTGTAATTGATACTGCTGATACCGTCGAACAATTCGCTAAGCAGGCCAATGCAACCGCTGTCAACACTGCATTGCCAGCAACTTGGGTACAGGGCAAACCAGCGCTGACGGCATTGTTGCAGCAGTGGTCTGCCTTGTTGGGCGGCCATGTAACGGCTATTCTAGCTGACGGCACAATCGTTGCCGATTCACAGGCTGATACTCAACCGATCGAGGATTTTAGTGAATTACCCGAAGTACGCGCTGCATTGGATACCGGCCAGGGTCGTAATATCCGTGATGATTTAACCCTGCACGGCCGAACCTTGTTCCTTGCCTTTCGTGTGCAACTGGCCAATGGCCAGGTGGGCGTGTTGCACTGGGCATTTCTTCTCACCAATCTAGAAACCAGTCTCAATCGCTTTCGCATTGCCATCGTCTGGTCTACCTTCATTGCCACGCTATTGATTATTGGGGTAGTGCTTTTTCAAGCGGAACGATCGGCCTATATGGTGCGCCATCTGACTGAAATGGTCGAGCGGATTGCGCATGGTGACTTGAATGCACGCATCTTTTCATTTAACAGCGGTGAGATCGGTCAACTTGCGCGTGCCTTTAACCTGATGGTAACGCGCTTACAAAAGCAAATGGGCAAACGGGCCCGCGAAAAAGATCGCCTGAATACGGTTCTCAATGTAATGAGCGATGGCGTGTTGATTTTGAACAAACATGGCCGCGTGAGCCTGATCAATCCAGCGACGACGCGGATTCTACAGGGCGCCGAACCCAGCGAAACGCCGCGCACCTTTGTTCAAGTTGTGCGCGACCACCGCATCGTTGAGGTATGGCATCGTTGTCAAAAGAGTGGCCAAGAGGAATCGGCAACCGTAGAATTAGAAGGTGATCGTTTTATCCGGATCGTTGTCTCTCCGTTGTTCAAAAGTGGCAGCCCGACCACAGGGGAGCGTGGCCATCTGGTGATCATCCAAGATTTGACGCGCCTTTATCAATTACAAACGGTGCGCCAAGACTTTGTCAGCAATATTTCCCATGAATTACGGACGCCCCTGGCTTCTTTGCGTGCGCTGGTCGATACATTAAACGATGGTGCTTTGCAAGACCCGCCAGCTGCCCAACGCTTTTTATTGCGCATGGAAGTTGAAGTTGATGCGTTGACGCAGATGGTACAGGAATTATTAGAACTTGCCCGCATTGAATCGGGCAAAGTACCGCTGGTGCTACGGCCTACACCAGTGATGCAAGCGATCGCTCCGGCTGCCGAACGGTTAAGCCTGCAAGCTGAACGCGCTAAACTTTCATTAACGATTGACCTGCCTACTGATTTACCCAATTTAATGGTCGATGCAGACCGGATTCAGCAGGTAGTCACCAACCTGGTCCATAATGCGATCAAATTTACACCAGCAGGCGGATCTATTCGGATCACGGCCCAATTGGATGAAGACCCCAGCGCGGTGATCATCTGCATCAAAGATTCTGGTATGGGCATCGATCCAGATGACTTAGCGCGCATCTTTGAGCGCTTTTATAAGGCTGACCGCGCGCGCTCGGGCACCCGACCCAGTGCTCGCAACGGGGACCGGACAACCGGCGGCACGGGTCTGGGATTAGCGATTGCCAAACATATTGTGCAAGCGCATGGTGGCCGCATTTGGGTCGAAAGCATTGCTGGTAAGGGCAGTAGTTTTTACTTTTCACTGCCCGTTGTCAGCTGATTCTATTCCATTGCTGTAGATCACCCCTATGACGGATATAACAACCTGATTTTTTTACCGCTTAGCTACCCTTAAGATTACCTACTTACTTCCTGAGAGGTGGAGGCTAAATTTATTAGCTTCGGTCTCTTTTCCGCGCGCTTTTATCCCCTTTAATTAAGTCTTTACAAATAAATGACACAGCCTTAACCCTTTGCAAATTATCGTTAATCCTGGCCCTCTATAATGGCCTTGGGCAGCGACCTTCCACCGTATACGTTGGCTGCGACTGTTTGGCCTTTGCTTCTGTCATTAGCTAGATATGCGCATGGATCAAGGCCGATTTCGCTGCACGAGTTGTAGTGCACAAGCGCTGCCCAAGCCGAGAAAACAGGCGTAGTGAAGTTTGTCGCATAACGACCTACTCGCTTGCCACGAATGTTTAACGATTTCTGTGAAGATAAAGTCTAACAATATATATTCACTAATAGGAAAATTTCATGACCGCATTTCAGTGTATCTTAGCCGTTTTGGCCATTTTGATCTTGTTCGCTTCGGTTGTTGGGTATTCAGTTTGCGTGCTTGCTAGCCGAGCGGATGCCGTCCGTACAAGCAAGCGCCTCCCTTCATCGCTACGCAAAAGCAACTCCCTTGTTGTCAGCCACAAGCCACTGATTTTGAAACACTATTAATCAAACCCTTACAAACCATTGTCGTTTTGTTAATCCTAACGCCCGTGATTGTTAACACGGTTGGGCCAAAATATGGTTGTAATCTCGTTAAAACTACAAATTTAAAAGAGGAGTAATTAAAAAATGCGTCAAATTATTGGATCGATTGTATTGGTTATGGCTTTGGCCTTGGCGGCTTGTGCGCCTGCGGCAGCCCCTGCCCCCCAAACAGCTGCCGAGGCGACTCAGCCAGCGGCTAGCCAGGCTGTGACCGAGACGACAACGAACACAGACACCCAGGCAATGACAGCAACCACAGCCACCACCAGCGAAACAACCACTGGCGCTGATTTGAGCGGCAAGTTGACCATTGCCGGCTCTTCCGCTCTATTGCCGATGATGCAAGCGGCTGCCGCTCAGTTCCAGTCCACGAATCCGAATCTTCAGATTACGGTGACTGGTGGTGGTTCCGGTGCAGGACGTTCTCAAGTTTGCGGTGGCCAGATTGATATTGGTGACAGCGACGTTAAGCTTTCCGACAAGGAAAAGACTGACTTCAAGTGTGATGACGCGGTAGAAACCCCCGTCGCCATTCAAGCTTTTGCTCCGGTTGCCAACAAGGAAGGCCCTGGCGCAACGACAAACCTGACCAAGCAACAATTAGTTGACATCTTTTCGGGCAAGACAACCAACTGGAAGGATGTTGGTGGCGATGATCAAGAGATCGTCCTGATCAATCGCGCGAAGGGCTCCGGCACCCGCTCCAATATGGCAAAGTTCCTTTTTGGCGGTGATGATGCGCAATTTGCTACCGGCGCCTCTGAAGAAGATAACAACGAGACAGTGCTACAGACAGTGAGTCAGACCCCTGGTGCCATTTCATACCTGGGCTTTGCCTATCTTAGCAACGAAGGCATCTTCGCTTTCTCGATTGACGGTGTTGCGCCGACCAAAGAAGATATTCAAAGCGGCACATGGCCAATCGGTGGCCCTGGTTATGCGATTACCAAAGGCGAGCCCACTCCCTTGGCAAAGGCATTCTTGGACTTTGTGACCAGTGCCGAGTGGCAGAATAGCGATGCCTTTAGCAAACTCGGTTTCGTGCCGGTTGCTAAGTAACCTGTTGGCGGTAGCTCTGAGCCGTACCAGTGCGCCATGCACAGCAGACCAATGGCGCTTTCACTCTGTAGACCCTGTTTTAACCGATAAGTGAAGTACCAATGGGGCATGAGCAACAACCTCGATCAATGTTGTTGCTCATGCCTTTATCAAAAATCAAACGTAGTTTGATCCAACTTTTGCCAGTGTACTTGATCCGCCACTAACAAACATTCTGCTGGGC
>JAPLGZ010000831.1 GCA_026389895.1 Chloroflexota bacterium
TGTGGTGGTGCAGGATGGTGATAAACAACGCCGCGTCGATGTTACGGCGGGCTTGGTGGTCAATGGTCAGGTTGAGGTGCTGGATGGCCTGCGCGAAGGTGATGTGATCGTTGGGCCTTAAATTATTGATCCACGGATGACGCCGGTTTTTGGGGCAAGCATGCCGGGAATAAAGAAAACAACTTGGTGCTTCCCGTGACGGTTCCTCCCCTCGTTTGGGGGAGGCTAGGTGGGGGTGGTTTGGTTGCTCCTTATCTCTTTGAATTGGCCTGAACATCTGCATAATCTGCGGATGATTCTCTCAAATTAACAATGAACAAACCTGTAATCCGTTTTCTTGGCTTAGCTGGGCGGCGACTGCGCAGCCGGTTGGGGTTGACCTTGCTTTCATTGCTCAGCGTCGTACTGGCGGTGGGTATTGTGGTCAGCATCCCGGTCTTTGCGCAAGGCGTCAGCTATCTGTTGTTGCGCGATGAATTGGTGAATCTGGGCAAGACATTTCATCGACCGCCGTTGACAACCCGAATTTATTTTATTACCAAAGAAAATCTGCCACTGGCGCTGGCCGATGCGCAGACGCTTGGCCAACGCTTTCGCGACTTGATCGCCGAGCGCACCGGGTTGCCGATCAAGTATTTCACAACCTTTGTCTCTAGCCCGAATTTGACCTTGCAACCGGCGACAGGGGACACCCATTACAAGCAGACAAAACAGGGTGTGATCGAAGAAGATTTACACTTGTCGGTGATGACGGATATTGGCAAGCATATCCAGATTGTCGAAGGCGAGCCGTTTGGGACCGCCAACGGCCAAGGTCGGGTGGCGGTCTGGGTTTATGAGCAGTTGAGCAATCAACTTGGTCTCCAGATTGGCGAAAACTATGACATGGTGAGTTTGCGCACTGGCAAACATATCCCCGTCACGATTGCCGGTCTCTGGCGTGAAGCCGATCTCAACGATTTCTATTGGAGTGGGACGACAATCTTATGGCGTACGGTCTTTTTGGTGACCGAGCCAGACTATACCGCACAGGTTGAACCGGCGTTCCCGCAGAAAACGGGTTTCACCGCCTGGTATGTCGTGCCAGACGATGCCGGATTGACCGTGGCGCGCGCCGATGCTGCCGCCAAAGGATTGAAATTTGCGCCGAGCTTGGCCGACCGTATGTATACAGGCGCGCGCTTGGATGTCTCGCCGGAACAGGCTTTAACCCACTATTTGCAACGCAAGGCTAGTTTGTCGGCCCTGCTGGTCGGTTTTAGTCTGCCAGCGATGGGGCTGCTCTTCTTTTTTATGTGGCTGCTCTCGAATGTCACGGCTCAATTTCAGCGCGAGGAGGTGGCCAGTTTAGCCAGTCGCGGCGCCAGTCGCGGTTTTCTGGCTGGGCTAGCGGTGATTGAAACCCTGATTCTGCTCGTGATTGGGACGCCGCTTGGCTTGGGTTTGGGCTATCTGATGGCACGTGTGATGGGATTGGCCTCAAACTTTCTTGCCTTCGCGCGGCGTACGGAGTTCCCAGCCACGTTACTGGAATTGGATGTTCGGCTGTTAACCTTTGCGATCTTAATTTTGTTGCTGGCCCGCTTGATCCCCACCCTGGGCGCGGCGCGCGCGGGGATTGTGGCTCATTTACGCGCCCGCTCACGGCCACGGATTCCCTCTGGCCTGGTTAAAGTGGTGGTGGACCTGGCTTTGATTCTGATTACGGTTTATGCCTACCAACAATTGAGCCAACGTGGCACGTTAGGGATCATTGGTTGGGAGCCGACCGGCGATCCGTTTAGCGATCCACTCTTACTTTTGACGCCGTCGTTGTTTGTGTTAACCGTCTCGCTGGTCTTGACCCACCTGTTCCCACTGCTCATGCGCCCCATTGACCATCTGGGCGGCAAGCTCAAATCGTTTCCGGCCTATATGGCGCTGCGCCGGCTCTATCGACAAGGCGGCCATTACACGAGTTCGCTCTTTCTTGTGATGGTCTGCCTGAGCCTGGGCGCCTTCTATGCGTCGATGGCGCTCAGTTTGGACGAATGGTTGGTGGCGCGTATTCGCTACAAAGTGGGCGCCGATTATAAATTCGAGCAAGCCCTGCCGCCGCCCACGATGGGCGGGCCGTCGGAATTTAATCCCGTCGCCGACCCGGCTGTGGTCAACGCCTGGCTGTTGCCGATCAGTGAATATCTGGCGATTCCAGGCGTCGAACGGGCGACGCGTGTCGGCCAGTTTAAAGCCACCCCGAAAGGGATCGCCGGCGGCGAGAGTCTTTTTCTGGGGATTGACCGGCTTGATTTCCCACACGTGATGTATAGCCGAGCTGACTTTACCCAGGCGCCGCTTGGTGAATTGATGAATCGTTTGGGCATGTACCCTAATGGGATTCTGGTATCGAGCCGCTTTCTGAGTCGCAACCGACTTGTCGAAGGTCAGCACGTACCCTTGCAAGTGGAAGTGGACAATGCGGCCTATGATCTGGATTTTCTGATTGTCGGGGTCTATGACTATTTCCCAACTGTCTATCCGGCCGATAAAGAGGTCTTCATCGGCAATCTAGACCATCTTTTCGCCCAAGTGGGCAAAGAAACTTTTTACCAGATCTGGATGAAGACGCGGGTGGATGCCGATCCCGCGGTCATTGACAAGGCCGTGCGTGATATGGGCGTCTACGCAGTCGGCCAGGAAGAGGCGAATGCGCTGATCACGATTGATGAGGAGCGGGTCGAACGGATCGGCCTCTTTGGGGTCTTGTCGGTTGGTTTTGTGGCCACGGCGATTCTGGCTTGTTTAGGCTTACTGGTCTATACCTATGCCTCGTTGCAAGGGCGACTCCAGCAGATCAGCGTCTTGCGCGCCATCGGGGTAAAGACGCGCCAAGTATTAACGATGGTCAGCATCGAATACATCGGCGTGATTGTCTATAGTATTCTGGTCGGCGTCGTGCTGGGCATTATCACTTCCTATCTCTTTGTCCCCTTCTTTCGGGTGAGCGGCGATGCGGTCTTCGCTTTGCCGCCATTTGTGCGCCATATCGCCTGGGGCAAGATCGCCTGGTTGACGCTGGCGTTTACCGTGGCGCTGGTCATATCGCAGGTGGTCATTCTCTATAGCGCGACGCGCCGTGATATTTTTCAGATTTTACGCATGGGGCAACGCGAGTGATAAATTGATGAACTTAGCCTGGGTGCAACCTAAGAGACTGTTTGAAAGACCATGAGCGGTGATTGATGGTGATTAACAAAATAAAGCGGTAACGGCTGAGCCAACCTGCTGATGGGCATTAAGAAAATAAATCGGTAATGGCTCAGCCAACCTGCTTCAGCAGGTTTCGCCTATCAGGCGGCGGTTTTAACCGCTGCGGCACGCTTTTTAAACAGTTTCTAAGCAAGTGAACTCGAATTGATGACAAGCATAAGTGAGGAGATCGCATGAACAACTATCGCGCAGGGTTGGTTGGCTGTGGGCGGATTGGCACGCTCTGGGAAACCGACCCACCCATCCCGGTCACCCACGCCGGGGCGCTGGCCGTCTTGCCGCAGACGCAACTGGTGGCCGGTTCCAGCCGCGGAGCGGATCATCTACAGCAGTTTGGCCAACGGTGGGGCGTTGATGCGCTCTACCTGGACTATCAAGAAATGTTTGCGAAAGAGCAACTGGATATCGTCTGTATTGCGACGCATCCTGGCTTGCACCGCGCGATTGTCGAAGCGGCGGTGGCGGCTGGTGTGAAAGGCATCTTCTGTGAAAAGCCGTTGGCGTTGAGTCTGACCGATGCCGATGCGATTGTGGCGGCTTGTCGACAGGCCAATTGCGTGCTTTCGGTCAACCATTCGCGTCGTTGGGACCCAGCGCATCGCCAAGCCAAAGCCATGATCGAAGCTGGCCAGATCGGTGATCTTGTCTCCCTCTTTGGCATCTGTCAGGGCGTCAAGCCCTTTCCCGCCTGGACGGCAGACGAAGAAGGGCCGCTGATCCACGACGCTGTGCATCTTTTCGATCTCTTCCGTCTCTTTGCTGGTGACCCAGTTTCGGTGGTTGGCACAGCGGTGCGGCGCAAACAACCGTTTCGGGTGGAAGATGATAGCCACGCGATCTTTGAATTCAAGCAGGGGTTAAGCGGGGTGGCGATGGTCAACGAATTGACTCGCTACAATCGCTTTGAGCTGCAAATCCAAGGCACGGACGGTCTGATCCTGCTCTCTGGTGACGGCAATCGCTGGTGGCGCGGGGTGGATCGCACAGACCGCATCAACGAACCGAATCCGAACATCGAATGGTGGCAATTAGAACCCGAGCCCTTTCCCAGCGTGCCCGAAACCAGTTCGATTCTAGAAGCCGTACGCGAACTCGTCCACTGTATGGAAAGCGGCGCCACACCCAGTTCAACCGGCGAAGATGGCGTCGCCTCGCTAGAGATGGTAATGGGCATCTACGAAGCAGAGCGCCAGGGTCAACAAAAGATAAATTTCCCGTTGGTGGATCGAGCATCGGGGCTCTATCGGCTGCGCGAAGAAGGGCATTTTTGATTGATCATGAGGCCAAAGTAATAAGTAATAAGTAACAAGTAATAAGTAACAAGTAATAGGTAACAGGTAATAGGTAAGTGTGTATATACCGTTGTGTGGACAGAGCAATGCCACTTACTTATTACTTATTGCGATTGGTTTGGAAACATTAGCATGACAACCAACCAGACTGTTAACACACCCTTGATCCTGTGCGAAAATCTCGTCAAAATCTACAAAGTGGATGACTTAGAGGTTGTCGCGCTGCAGGGGCTCGATCTCGAAGTGCGCAAAGGCGAATTTTTGGCGATTGTCGGCGCGAGCGGCAGCGGTAAGTCTTCGCTGTTAAATATCCTGGGCGGGCTGGATCGACCATCTGCCGGGCGGGTGACCGTAGCCGGTCACGACTTGCTCAAATTGTCTGATGCTGCGTTGGCGCGTTATCGGTTAGACGAGGTGGGGTTTGTCTGGCAACAGGCCTCGCGAAATCTACTGCCCTATTTGACGGCGCAAGAGAATGTCGAGTTACCTATGTTGGCGGCTGGCGTCGCCTCTGCCACAGCCACGATTCATGCGCTCGAATTGTTGGAAGCGGTGGGGCTATCGGATCGGCGACGCCATCGATTGGCGCAACTTTCTGGCGGGCAACAGCAACGCATTGCCATTGCGGTGGCTCTGGCGAATCGCCCCCAATTGCTCCTGGCCGATGAACCGACCGGCGAAGTCGATTCGGCCACCGCGCAGCGCATCTGGCAGGTATTGCGTCAATTGAGCGCCCGCTACGGCCTGACCACGGTGATCGTCAGCCATGACCGCGCCATTGCCCGTGTAGTCGATCGTGTGGTCAGCATTCGTGATGGCAAGACCAGCACAGAGACCATCCGCCAACGTGACACAGCGCCAGCGACACCAACCATGGCGTCGTCACAGGCGAATACCAACCCTATCACCGTCTCCGAAGAGCGCTTTGAAGAGCGGACAGTCTTGGATATTGCTGGCCGCTTGCAGATCCCGCGCGAATATTTAGAACAGCGCGGCATCAAGACCAGGGCTGTGGTGCAACTGGTGGAAGAGGGGATCTTAATTCAACGAATTGCGGAGGAAGATGCCAGCCTCGCTAGCCTTACGCAGGTGCAGCCAGCAACGAGCGCAGTTGACGGCGGAGCGGAGTCTGTTTGCTGGTGGTGAGCAAGATCGGTTGCCGGCCCGCCCGGTGGCGCGGTGGCGGCGTTTGTTCGCCCGAGCGCGCCGACCACGTGGCGCTTCTTTGCCAACAGATCTTGTCTTTACCGCGCAACCCGGGGCGTTTGCCAAACTGGTCAGCCAGTCAGAAGCTAATGACTTGCCTTTAGTCGAAATCGCCAACCTGAGTCGCGTCTACCAGGTCGGTGGTGAAGCCGTCCAAGCCCTGCGCCGGGTCGATTTGACGATTGCGCGCCAGCGGCTGGTGGTCTTCAAGGGCCGTTCTGGTTCTGGCAAAACGACGCTGCTGAATTTGATCGGAGGCCTGGATCAGCCAACAACGGGCAAGGTCGCGCTCTTTGGTCGGGATTTGAGTGGCTTGTCCGACGAGCAGCGCACGGAACTTCGCCAAACGCGCATTGGTTTTGTCTTTCAATCATTTTCGTTGATGCCGACTTTTTCGGCGCTTGAAAATGTGGAGATGTTGCTACGGGTGGCCCAACTGGGCGAAAGCGAACGCAAGGCACGGGCGTTACACTGTTTGACCCTGGTCGGGCTGCGCCGTTGGGCCGAGCATCGTCCGTTTGAAATGTCGGGTGGCCAGCAACAACGTTTATCGATTGCGCGTGCGCTAGCCTGCCGGCCAGAAATCCTGATCGCCGATGAGCCGACCAGCAACCTGGACAGCGAAACCGGACGCCAGGTCTTCCAACTGTTTCAGCGCCTGGTGCAAGAGGAAGGGTTTACCGTGCTGATGGCGAGCCACGACCCGATGAGCGACGAATTTGCTACGGAGGTGTATGAATTGAGCGATGGGCGGATTACCAATACTACGGGGTTTAGCGCGTGATCCATTTCTCCATTTTTAGGAGAGGAATCGCCTGAAGCTGATCTATTCGATTAAGAACTTGTGCCAAAAACCTGATCAAAAAAGACTTTCTGTTCCAGAGCTTTCTGCCAAAGTTGATGACGTTTTACCGATTCCAACCGTTTTGCGTGAGGTATAGTTAAGAAACGTAATGCCTCGACTGGTCCAAGTGCGTCGGTAAGTGCTTTTAAGCCGCGCTCGATTAATTCGTCTTCAGATAAAGATTGAATGTTTGGCGTCATCGTAAATTTTCCTTTTCACAGTAAGCAAGCGGTGTTCCATACCAAATGGGTAATTTAAAACGATTGCAAAGTTTCAACAAGCGATCATCTACGCTTATAAAATCAGCCTCTGCCTGTTCAGCGAAGGCTAAATGAGCAGCGTCGGCTACGCCAAAACCCTGCATCGTCAACTGTTCAGCCCTTTGTCTGGTGATAGCTAAATTATACTCATATGATAACCCAAGCTGTTGCAACAAAATTAAGAGTTGTTCGCGTTCTTCTGCTATCGTAATCCCATTGATTTCCACTCTATGAACAGGCGAAACGATCAGTTGAAGCCGTGTTTGTCGAATCGTCGCCAGAATTAATTCGATTGCAATAGTCTCCAAGCGGATACGAAGTTGTTGCTGATCGTCAAAAGGACGACATATCGCACACACATCTAAATAGATTCGTTTTAGGACTGGTTGCGACACAGGATTCATGATTAGATTGTACATCAACCGGGGGTAAATGTCATTTGACTATCAAGCCCTTATCCTTTTTCCTAGATTTAGCAACTGTTACAATGAAATAAGACCAAGGAATATCCACCATGTTGCTCTCTGACTCTGACTGGCAAGCTGTCCAACGCCGTGCCACCTTGCCTGCTTTTCAACCGGCTATGCAACGCCTGCACGATGAGGTCGCCGATTTTCTGGCGCAACCGGTTACCGTGCCTGCCGAACCAGGCGGTTATTATCATGATTTTTTCTGCCCAGAGCATGGGGTTCAACTCATCTTTGATCCAACTTCACCGCTGGCGCATCGCTGTCCCGTCGACAATGCTATCTGGCGTGGGGAACGTTTTGACGCGGCGTGGCGCTGGTTTGTCAATAACCGCCTGGCGGAGAGCATGCTTCGGCTGGCGGTGCTCTGGCGGCTGGAAGGAAAAGCCGAACATTTGGCTTGGATTGTACAAACCCTGACCAGTTATGCCGACCAGTATGCCAATTACCAAAAGGTCGTGCGCACCGTAGACAACCCAGGTGTCGCCACCTACACAACGCTGGACGAGTCGGTTTGGGTTTTGCCGCTGACCTGGGCCTTTGATCTGGTGCGCGATCAGCTTTCCCCACAGGCGGATGAGCACATTGCGCATCAGTTGTTGTTGCCGGTGGCGGCGCACCTGGTGAAAGAGCATTTTCGCGGCATTCATAATTTTGCCTGTTGGCACAACGCCGCGATTGGTACGATTGGCGCCGTGCTCGAACGCACTGATCTGTTAGATTTTGCCATCCGCGGCGAGTTTGGGTTTGACACCCAATTGCGCGAGGGTGTGTTGGCGGATGGCTTGTGGTTTGAAGGGTCGTTCAGTTATCATTTCTACACGCTGGCTGCGGTGATTGCCTTGGTGAAAGTGACTCGCCATTTGCCCAACTTGGATCTGCGGCAACGACCTGAAGTGAGTGCGATGTTTCTGGCCCCAATTCAGGCGGCTTACCCGGATTGGTCAATGCCGGCGACCAACGATTGTTGGTATTTCACCAGCCTGCTGCATGACTGTTGCCACGGCGTGCCGCCTGCGCCGGCTTTTTATGAGGTTGCCGCAGCCTTGTATGCGGAACCACTGTTTGCGGAAGTGCTGCAACGCGCCTACCAAGTGGGCCAGCGTGATAGCCTAGATGCCTTGCTTTTTGGCCGCGAGGCATTGCCGTCTAGCAACTTGACCCAACTGCCGAGTATCAACCTGCCGGCGTCGGGCTATGCGATTTTGCGTGATTTGCCGCCAGATGCGGTCGAAGCGGATCGTGAACAGCGCTATTTATTGCTCAAGTATGGCCCCCACGGCGCTGGTCACGGCCACCCTGACAAGTTAAATTTGATCCTCTATGCCTATGGTCAACGGCTGTCGCCCGATCTGGGGACACCCGGCTATGGTCTCGATCTCTTTGAAAGCTGGTATCGCCAGACCATTTGTCATAATACCGTCACGCTGGATGGGCGCTCACAGCCTGAGGCAACCGGGCAGGGGCGCGCTTTTCAGAGCACAGGCCCAATTCAGATGGCCGATGCCATCGTGACTTGGCAGGAGCAGGCCGGTGCTTACCAAAATGTCACGATGCGTCGCATCATCCTCACCCAACCGACCTATTTCCTAGACGTTTTTCTCGTTGAAAGTAGCCAGCCGCGCCGCATCGATTGGATCTATCACAACGCGGGGCGCGCCAGCACCGTGCTGCCATTGAGCCCCTATTCAGCAATCCAGGAAGAAGGTGAAGGCTATCCTCATCTTTCCCAGGTGCAATCTGCCACCACAGACGAAGATTTTACCGTCGATTGGCAGGCCGGCGGGATCGGATTGCGCCTCTTTGTCGCTGGCACGGAAGCGACAACAGTGCTGACTGGTTTAGCACCGAGTTATCCACCCAATGAGCTTGCGGCCACGCTACTTAACCGGCGACAGACAGCCGCGACGGCTTATCTTGCCCTTTTTCATCCATACCAGGAAACACCCCAAGTCCATGCCGTAGAATGGCACGGGCGCGATCTGTTGCATGATGGTTGGGCTGGCTGTCGCGTCCAATTGGCAGATCGGTCTGATCAGTGGCTGATTCGCCTGACGCCGGACGTGACAATTCCCGCCTGGTTTACTGAGCAACCAGCAGATCGAAGTTTTATGGTGACACTAACCCCACCCTAACCCTGCCCAAACGAGGAAAGGGACTGATCACAACGCGCGCCCAAAGTGGGCTCCCGAGAGCGCCATCAGGGGAAGACGAAGTCGCTCGTTCTGTTCACTAAACGGCTCCCTCCCTTACCAGGGGAGCGGGAGCCCCTTGGGCGCGGGTGGGGTTGCTTAGCAATCAATGCACGTAACCAAGTATTGGCTCGAAGGGCGGTAGGAACCCCCACCTAACCTCCCCCTGGTAAGGGGAGGAACCGTCACGAGCAGGCCGAAGCGCTGCCTTCTATCTGACCAACGGCGCCCTCCCCTGGTAAGGGCGAACGAGGGTAGGGTTCTTTGCCCTTACATTTCATCGATAATTGACCCAAAACTGGGCAAAAAAAGCTCATTTGACAAATGATAACCACTCTCGTTACAATAAAAAAGTACAGCAACGTTATCTGATAGGCAGTGTAATATTCCCTCGTTACAATAGGCTGATAGACCGGTTTGTTAGTGGTCGGACACAAACTAAACTTTGTATGCCAAATACCTTCACCTCCTTACCTGGATGTGATGAATTTCTCTAACTTTACGCCTGATTTGTATTGATTCCTTCGTTTTCCTTCATGAGAAGCAAAACGCTTCTTGTGTTGTCATATCGTCCTAATCAAAGTTGTACAAATCTAGATTTATCCAAATCTACACAACGCAAAGGAGAAAATCGCATGTTTATCATGCAACGAGGTTGGGCCAGGATTGGAACCTACTTGTTGGTGCTCAGTATTTTGCTGGTCGCTTGTGTCTCACCAAGCGCCCAAGCGCCCGCAGCGCCAGCAACTGGGTCAAGCGGTGGGGCTGCGGCCTCGGCCGCCGGTCGTGCTTTACCGGAGGACGCTGTCGAAGATCAGACGATTCATTATGTGACGCGCGGGTTTAGTCGTCTGGACCCCGCTTCCGAAGGGGGATTCGGGCGTTTTATTATTGCCCATTTGTGGATGCCGTTCTTTATCCGCGATGCCAAAGGCGAAATTTCCCCCTGGCTAGCTGCGGGCTACGACACCAGCGATGACAAAAAGGTCTACACCATTCATATCAAGCCCGAAGCCGTCTGGTCGGATGGCTCACCAGTTTTGGCAAAGGAAGCTAAAGATTATTGGGCCTACGGTTTGAATCCCAAAAAATGCAAAGGCTGCTATTTGGGCGAGTTTGCTGGCTTTGATGTGATTGATGGCGCTAAGGCTGTGATTGATGGTAGTGCTGAAGACATTTCGGGCGTCGTCGCCAAGGATGACAAGACGCTGGAAATTCACCTGATTGGCCCCGACCCAATTTTCATCAATCGTCTGGCGCTCTTTGACACTGGCTTTGCCAAGATGGAAGATGTGAATAAGGGTGATACCTGGGCTGCTGATGGCACCGCACGCGTGAATGGTCCCTTTAAAGTGAAGATTTGGGACGTGGACGAGAAGAAATACGAAATCGAACAAAATCCGGCTTGGTGGGGTGACAAGAAACCGTACATCCAGCACATCATTGCCCAAGAATCGGCGGACGAAAATGTCTCTTCGATCATGTGGCAGAACAATGAAGTGGATATTGCTTTCTTCCTTTCCAACGTGCGCGAAAAGATCCGCGCCACCGAACCAGAGACCTTCCAACAGATTCCCTATGCCACCAACCTGCATTTTACCCTCTGGTTGAAGGTTGAACCGCTTGACGACATCAATGTGCGGCGCGCACTGGCCCACAGTGTTGAATGGGACAAGGCGATCAACGCCGCCTGGGAAGGCTCACGCAACGAGCGGTTGATGACAAGCATTCTGACACCGGAACTCCAGTGTTATAAACAAGGCGACTGGCCCGACTGGGGCTATGATGTCGCCAAGGCCAAGGAAGAATTAGCGGCCTCGAAGTATGGATCGGCGGACAAACTCCCCAAGATTCGGATCACCACAAGCGGCCAATCGCCCAACTATATTCGCGTGGCCGAGATCATGACAGAGCAGTGGAAGAATAACCTGGGCATCACCGATGTCGAAATCCGCCCTGGTCAATTGGATGCCTGGGGTCAATACAAAGATTTAGTCAATGTTCGACGCCAGAGCCAAGGGGCGATTTTGCCCGATCCCGTCAATCTGCTGGCTTCGCACTATGCCAGCATGAGCGCGCCAGAGGGTCCTGGTTTGGTCGACGACGATTTGGGCAAGATGTTGGATGATCTCAAATTGATGTCGCGCGATGATCCCAATTTCTGCCCCAAAGTCCAAGAAGCCGAATCAAAACTGCTCGGTCACTACTTCTTGCTGCCGATGATCTGGGACATCTACGAATATAACGTCAAGTCTTATGTGAAGAACTTTGGCACGAATGTGGACAACAACTGGGCGAATTTGTTGGATATGTACGTGGCGAAGCATTAGGGTGTGAAGAGTGAAGCGTGAAAAGTGATGAGTGAAGGTTGACCAGGTACGCTGTCCTATCTCACTCATCACTTTTTCACGCTTCTTGCCCCACGCACCGGTTTACGTGAAGGAATCTGCTCCATGCTCAAATATATCGTTGGACGTTTGGCGGTGGCCATCCCAACCTTTCTAGCTGTGTTGCTGATCACGTTCACCTTGACCACCTTGAGTCCGTTTGACCCGGTGGCGATGATGATGCAACAGTATGAGGGCACCCTGGATGCCATGCAGCAGAAAGAGGTTGTCCAACGCCTGCGCAACCAATATGGCCTGGATAATTCGTTTGTTGTGCAGTTCACCAAATATGTCGAACGCATCACCCACGGTGACCTGGGGATTTCGATCAATGGTCAGCGCAACGTCTTACGCGCGATTGTAAAGACCTTTCCGATTTCGTTGCAATTGGGGTTGGCTGGGGCCTTATTAACAACGCTGGTCGGTGTGCCGCTTGGCGCGCTGGCCGCCCTCAAGCAGAATTCCTGGATTGATTATACGATTGTCGGCAGCACGTTGGTCTTTCGTTCACTGCCCGTCTTTGTGTTGGCCCCGTTGTTGCTGGTGCTCTTCGTCTTGATCCTGGGCATTATGAAGGTGCCGCGTGGGTGGGATGGCCTCTTCAATCCCAAGACCATCTTGCCGATTTTGATCCTCATGCTGGGACCCTTGCCGATCATCGTGCGGCAGACCCGTTCGGCGGTATTGGATGTCTTTTCGCAAGACTACGTGCGCACCGCCAAAATGAAAGGGTTGCACATCTGGTTGATCATTTTTCGCCACATTCTACGCAACGCCTTGATCCCAGTTGTGACTACGCTCGGTTTTGTGGCCGAAGGGTTGATTATTGGCACGATCTTTCTGGATAGCATCTTTGCCATTCCTGGTTTCGGCGCACTGGTCGAAGCGAGCTTCCGCAATTTTGATTATCCGCTGATCATGGGGGTGACGATGGTGACCTCGCTGATGATCATTTTGACCAATCTGCTTGTCGATTTGGTCTACCCATTGCTGGATCCACGCATCAAATTAGAATAAAAGGTAACAACTAACCCCACCCTAACCCTCCCCTGGTAAGGGAGGGAACTGATCGCAACGCGCGCCTAGCGTGGGCTCCCGAAATCGCCATCAGGGGCATAGGAAGTCACTAGTTCCGTCCACCAAACGGCTCCCTCCCTTACCAGGGGAGGGTGGGGAGGGGTTGCTTGGCCATTAGAATAAAAGGTTGTTTCACCCATGAGCCAATCCGCATCTGCCCCTGTGCTTAAAAGTCTCGACAGCCCAGGAGCACTCAAACCAATCAGCAAACAACGCTCACTTTGGGGCGACGCGATGCGCCGCTTGTTGCGCAATCGACTCTCTTTGATTGGCCTGACGATTACAAGTCTGCTGCTTTTCGCCGCACTCTTTGGCCCGGCTTTGGCCCCGTATAATTATACGGATCAAGATCTGTTAGATGTGGCGCAACTGCCCAGTCGCGCCCATTGGTTGGGCACCGATGAGATCGGCCGCGATTTGTTTAGCCGCGTGCTCTATGGCGCGCGCACGGCGACGCTGGTGGCGGTCTTTAGCACGGCGGTCAGTGTGCTGATCGGTTTGGTGCTGGGGGTCGTGGCGGGCTATGGGGGACGGTGGGCCGATGCGGTGGTGGGGCGGCTAACCGATATTGTCATGTCAATGCCGTCGCTGCTGCTGGCGGCGTTGATAGCCGTCACCCTCAAAGAGCCGATTGTCACGTGGGCCAAAGGTGTCTATGAACAGACCCATTTCCCGCTCTTTGCCGATACCACCTGGCTTGATCTACTGATCGTTTTTGGCGGGTTGGCCTTTGTCCAGTGGCCGAGTTATGCCCGTTTGATTCGCGGTCAGATTTTGTCTTTGCGCAATGAACAGTATGTGCAGGCGGCCCAGTCGGTTGGCGTTTCAGAGATTACAATTGCGCTGCGTCACCTGTTGCCGAATGCGCTTGGCCCGGTAATTGTCAATATGACCTTTAACCTCTCCAGCGCGATGGCGGCGGAAGCGGCGTTGAGTTATCTGGGCGTAGGTGTCATGCCGCCACAGGCCAGTTGGGGCAACATGATCCAATCAAACATCGGCAGTTGGTCCTACCGACCCTGGTTGGTGGCCGTGCCAGCGTTGACATTGGCGATTGTCACGCTCGGGATTAACTTTTTAGGGGATGGGTTGAATGACGCGCTTAATCCGAAGTCGAGCAAGGCGATTTAACCATCAATGCGCCTGACGCAGAGGCGCAGAGCCGCAAAGCAACGCAGAGAAAAGCAATGTGGCCATTACGTAGGGGTGCCCAGAGGGCGCCCCTACGGTATAGTCTGAATTAGGCAGTAGCGGCAATCGGTAATAATTCATTGCAAACAAGTCATGCCTAATATTTTTCATCGATATTTTACAGTTTAGTGGAAAGAAGGAATATTCATGTCGAACCGGAAGTTACGTGCGGCTGTCATTGGCGGTGGTCTAGGCGCCCATCATGGTTATGCCTATGCCCACGCCCCTGAATATGAATTGGTGGCGGTTTGTGACATCAACCCAGCCGCGCTAGACCGCTTTTTTGAACGCTCAACCCTGGAGCGCGGCGTGATTCACGAATACCTCGATTATCATGAGATGTTCGAGAAGGAGAACCTTGATGTCGTCAGCGTGGCGACGCCTGACCATTTGCACGTCAACCCTGTGTGTGATGCCTCGAATTTTGGCATCAAGGCAGTCTTTTGTGAGAAGCCGCTCTGTACCACCATTGAGGACGCCGACCGCATCGTCGAAACCGTCACACGGAATGGCACCAAAATGTCGATTGACCACACGCGCAGTTGGATTCCCGCCTATCAAGCCGTGAAAAAGGCCGTTTGGGACGGTGAGATCGGCGGGCTGACGCGCATCATTGCCCACATGGGCGGTCACCGCTCGATGCTCTTTCGCAACGGCACGCATCTGGTCGATGCTGTCTGTTATCTGGTGGATTCGGAGCCAGTTTGGGTGATTGCCGCCCATGAGCGTGGGCTTGAGGATTATGGCGTTGTCTATAAAGGCGAAGGCGGCAAAGACCCGAGTCTCGATCCGGCCTCTACGGTGATTGTTGAATTCGCCAACGGCGTGCGGGCAATCATTAACAGCTCTAAGATGACGCCCGCGCTCTTTGAATTTGACCTGCAAGGCCCGAATGGTCGTTACTGGTTGACCGACAGCTCTTGCAAAGCCTGGAAGACCGATAAGCCCGAAGGCACACCGTCGGAAGTGCCAGCGCCAGAAGGGCGCGGTTATATCGATTTCTTCGGCGAAAATTTGATTCCAGCCGTGCAGGAGTTGGCAGAAATGG
>JAPLGZ010000406.1 GCA_026389895.1 Chloroflexota bacterium
TGTATACACTGCCACGGGGCTTTGAACGCTTCCGCGCCTATCTACGCACCATGCTAGACGATGAGACGGGTGATCTGAAGTTGCCGCTGGTGGGCATGAACCCGATGGGCAAAGAGCATTTGCCAATTTTCCTTGACCAATTGATAGCACTAGAGGCCGATGATGAGGCCGCACGCGCGACCGCCGCGGCAGAAGCAGCCTTACCAATGGTGGCCGGCCACTTTCAAGTGACAACAATCGTCAGCGATGATCTGATGGGTGGCTGGACCAACCGTTATGCCAGCGAGTTTGGCTATCGTTTCGGCAGTAAAGCCTTGCACAAACGCGGCTGGCTTGCGGTATTGCTCTGGACAAGCGAAATCTATACGCCGGCGCGGGTGCGCGACGAAGTTCTCATCGGCATCTACCGGCTGGCGTATATCCAACAGCATGGCTATGCGCACACGTTGGCCGAAATGCTAACGCAGGAAGGTTATGCCATGGCGCTGGCCGGTGTAACGACCCCGGCCCTTGACGACGATGATCTGGCTTACACCCAGCAAGTGCTAACGCCATATCGCGATCAAACGGGTGAACCAACCCTCATCGCGGCGCTGTTTGGTGACCAAGCGGCACGCGAGTTGGGTTATACACCACTGGGTCTGTCACCCCGTGCAGGCTTCGCGCTGGCCTTGGCGGAGGCCCGAGTTGCTCGTGACGCAGCCATCCAGAAAACGCTCGAAAGGTATAACTCAATTGAGCGCGCGGAACATCCCAACACGGAAAAGGAATAAACTTTTCTTTACGCGAAGGGAGTTTTCTTTGCGCAAAGGGACCTTTTCTTTGCAACTCTGCATGAGAATTCTATTGGAGAAAGAGGCAAGATGGAAACTGTTCAGAACTATACGATTCGGCCATTCCAAGCCGACGACCAAGCGTTTTTATCTACGATGCTCTATCAGGCTATTTTCGTGCCAGAAGGCAGTCAGCCACCGCCGCCCAATGTGGTCGAGTTGCCAGAGTTGAGCAAATATGTGTGCAATTTTGGTCACCAGCCGGGCGATCTGGCTTATATCGTGGTTGACAACGCCACCCAACAGTTAATTGGCGCAACCTGGCTACGTCTGTTCAGCGGCGATCACAAAGGCTACGGTTATGTGGATGATAGTACACCGGAATTATCCATCGCCATTGACCCACAGCACCGCGGGCGCGGGATTGGTCATGCGCTGCTAACGGCACTGTTGACGGCCGCCCAAAAGAGTTATCGAGCGGTCTCCCTGAATGTTTGGGTTGAGAATCCAGCATTGCGGTTATACCAGCGCTTGGGTTTCGAAACGGTAACAGCCAATGGGCCAGAGATGACGATGATCAAGCGGTTTTCTGATTAATTTTATTATTTTTCGGTGTACGATCAACAGAGGTTGGTGGGTGCCATCTATCAACATGATATCGATGCGGAATCTGGCGACGCGCTAATTGGCTATCATCTCTTTCATACAGCGGATCGCGGTAAGGGTATTGGAACCAGAATGCTTGGTATTTTGCAGAAGTATGTGGTGAATGAAACGGCAATCAAGCGGCTGGTCATTATTACGGGGCGGGATAATGGCGCATCAAGAGGTATTGCGCTGGCGTGTGGGTTTGAGGATATGGGTGGGGCGTGGGAAGATCCCAAAAATCTAGTGGTCTATGCCTGGTCGGTTACACGACTGTAGGGCGTGCGAAATCTTTCGCACGCCCTACAGAGGGAATAACCTAATAATTAATAGGCACCTTCTTGAGTAATGACAACCGTGACGGTGCGGAT
>JAPLGZ010000477.1 GCA_026389895.1 Chloroflexota bacterium
GGCTTGTTTTGCGCGTTAGGGTCGCTTCAGACAGCGCTGGCGAACCAAGAAATGGAGAAAATAGAGCTTGGAGCATCGACGCCAACGTCGCGAATTCTCGTGATCTTTCCAGGAGTTCCCTGAGCAGCCTTGAATTTTCAAAGGGAACAAAAAAGTGTTCCGCCGTAACCTGGGGTTACGGCGGAACACTTTTTGCTTGATAAGGCGGTGAGACCGGTTAACCGGTGATGCGGCTGTTACCGCCCGACAAACGGCAGGAAGGATTGCAGCGGCACAAGCAAGCCTGTGACGGTGAGATGCACGGTAATCGTTTCCGTTTGACCGCTGGCGCTACGAACCACTACGTTACCCGTATAGGCACCAGGCGGCCGGTTCCAGGCCAACGAAGCCACCGATAAGGTCGTTGGACCAACCCCAGTCGGGGCCGGGAAGAGCCAATCGGCATCAGATTGCGCTTGCCAGCGACTGCTGTCCGATAGATGAAGCGCAATTGGCGCCTTGTCTAGATCAGTCAGATAGACCACCCGCTGTCCGGCTTGTGGGGCGCCGGGGCTGCCGATGCGCACGTTGTCCAGCCAGAAAGCGCCACTGCCTTTGCCGCGTTCAAAAACGACTTCAAACCCGTTCAGGTGAGTCAGATCGAGATTCTGTTTCGTAAAGGCAGAGAGCGGAATTTCGGCCAATTGCCAGCTATCGTTTAATTTGACATAGTCGGCCAAGGCAACCGCGGCGCGCGCAGTGCCATCGGTCAGATATAGCATTGGCGGAATGGCCTGATTGGCCCCTTTCACCCACAGTTGGAGCGCATCGGTGTTCGCTAACTTTGGATTGGCCAACGTCGTATGCCAAATCGTATAACCGCCAGCACTGACATTGTAATTCAAGCGTAGCGCTCCCCCAGAACCAGTGGTGGCATCACCGGCGCTTGGGAGGGCCTCCAGGGTGCTGTTGGGAGCGGTCGTCCAATAGCCAAGACCTTGTCCGTTCATCTGTAGATTGTTGTCGTCAAATGAATCAACCACAAGTGGCGTCCCCAGATTGGTGAAGCGGACTTCTTTGATATAGACGCGGCCGATGGTCGGTGCATAGCTATGAAAGAACGCAAAGCTCAGAGTGGTTAAGCTGCTGCGATCCAGCGCGGCCGGGAAAGAAGCAAGCGGAATCTGCACCCATTGCCACTCTTTCGTAATCCCACCAGGCAACAGATCACCGACACTCAGGCGCGGTTCCAAGCCTTTACTGTCGCGCAAGCCAACCAACAACGGCTCGCCCCCCTTATCACCCCGCAACAAAATGTCAACGGTGTTAAACGGGCCGGCATCAAGTGTAGGTAGCTCGGTAAAGTACCCGGCGATCTGATCGGGTTGGCTCACATCGTAATCGAGGATCAGTTGTTGGGCCTGTCGATAGGCACTGACACGGCCACCCACGGTCTGGCTATTAAAAATGCCCGCGCCACCGTTGAGACGGTTGAGTAAATCGGAACCGGCATAGTCATCGACCAACAAACTATTGCGATCATCGACACGATAACGATAGAGGCTGGCTGGGGCATCGACAGGGCTATTGCTCAAGTAGCCATTCGTCTGCTGCGCCTCAATATAATAAGTTACATCCGTGCCCAACGCTTGGCCGGGCAATTCACCTTGGAAGAGGGCAATACCATTGGTGACACCCTGCAAACTAAGCGGGATGGTGATAAAGGTCGCGCCGTCATCAACACTGTAATGCGCCCGCATTTGGGCAACAGAAACACCATCTGGCGCAGTTACTTGGAGGGACCGGGGAGTGGCGTCAGCGCTATTGCTCGGCTGTTGCGTCAAGCTGAGCAAACCGCTATTGGTGAAGCTGACCTGATCAAGCGACAGATTCAGTGCTTTGCCCGTGGCGATAGCGTTCAACCAGACAACAGCCTTCACATCAGTGCGCAAGAAAGCGGCAGGCGCCCCAAAGCCGCGTTGGGTGAATTGGCTGAGGGGAATGATATATTGCCGCCACTCGCTGTCCAGCGTCACCACGGTTTGGTAATAATCATGATCGGCAATGCTCGCACTCTCAAGCTGAATGCGCACAGGTGTGCCATCGCCTTTTGCCCAGAAATGCAGGGCTTTGTAAGGGCTGACATCAACACCGCGGCCATTCGGATTGAGGGTGCGCCCCAGCCCCGCTTGATCGGCGTTCGTCAAGGTGGGCGTGACGCCATCTACACAGCCAGCCAATAGTAAATCTTGCGGGTCAATGCCAGCCAGCGATCGACACTGGCCTAATGTCATCACGGTCTGGGCGGTATCAGCGGGATTAATCGCAAACCAGAGCCCGCTACCGGCGTAGATCTTGTCCGTAAAGCCATTATGTTCGACATAGATGGTTACGTCCAGCAAGCCAGGGAAGTTGAGTGGATATTCAGTATTTTGCGCCGTCAAATTGATCTGGTAGTCAAACGGCTGCAAGGTTTGCCGATCCAGATGGCTGCGCCAAGCGCCGTAGACATGGACAGGTGTAGCCGTTGGATCAGCCACTTGGGCAGCGTTGATCGCCTCAGCCGTATCGGTAATCTGGGCGAGGGTGAGATCAATGGTGTCCATGTCGTAGCGCACTTTATTCACAAAAACTTCTGGATCAGCTGGTTTCACCTGATTGTGATAAATCACTTCCCAGCTGCCATCCTCAAAGTCTGACAGGTGCAACAAGATGGCCTGTAACAGCGCTTGGCTGGTTGGCAGGTTGTTGCTCCAGACTTGCATGTTAAACACATAGTCAAAAGCGAAATCAAAGCTTTGCCCATAATCGTCTTGAATCCAACGGCTATCAATGTAAAACTGCTTAGTCGTCTCGTTGACGAAGATGTGGAAAATGAAAGCATCCTCATGAATCGTATCACCCTGGCTGGCATGTGAGTGCCAGAACCAGGCCTGATCAGCCGGCGGGGCATCCACCAACACAGGCGCAATCTCATCAAAGTCATAGCCTTTGAAGCGATTGCAGACGCCATAGTCATGCGGATAGGGGCCGCCCACCGAAAGAATGCCCAGCGCAGCGGCTTGCACTTGACCATCGCCATCGACAAAATCGACGGCTTTGGCATCCGGCGCGGATGTGACGGCCAACACATCCGGCACGGTAACAACGGCGGTTGGCGTTGTCCCATTCGGGCCTTGGGCGGGCAGGAAGTCCTCTAACTTGAGCCGGATGTCGGCCAGCAGACGCGCTTTATGCAGGCGTTCGGCTGCGGCCTGTTCTGCCACCGCTTTGGCTGTTGCATCAAGCGTTGCATCGCCGGTGCCACCAATAAAAGTGCTGGGTGGTCCGGGCAAAGGCTCGGATTCCAGACCACCGGAACCGCCGGTTTGCACGCTATCATCCCCTTTGGTCGTTGCCTTGACGCGCCAGAGCACTTCTTTGCCATCATTGGGATAGCTCTTCAGCACACTGGTAATTTTTAGATCGACCGGCCCCCAAACTCGGTCGTTGAGGTCCACGCCTTTATCCAACCCATCGCGCTCGGCGTCTGAACCACTAATTTTCACTTTCGCTTCGACCGTGTCTGCGCTCGTGTCATTATCAGAGTCGGTATCGAGATAGTCTGGGATACCATCCTTATCCGTGTCTACGGGGCGCAGGCCAGCCCCAAAGACCTCGTCCACACCGTTCTGGCGGATCTTACCCGAGGCGGGGATATAATCCTGAGTTGTCTGGGCTTCCACAAGATCGGGAATGCCATCGCCATCAGCATCGAGATCGAGGAAATCGGGCACTTTATCGCGGTCGGTATCAGGCAACGACCCCGCCGAACCAGCCTGCGCCGGCTCATCGACAAGGCCGTCGTTGTTTTCATCTTTCAAACCGGCCTCAACAATATCGAGAATGCCATCATTGTCGCTGTCAAGATCCAATGAGTTGACGATCCCATCACCGTCGGTATCCAGGGTGCATTCGCCCAGTTTAAAGAATTGAATATCATCCAAAAAGTTGCCGGTGGTGGTATCCCCATTCGCTGTGGCGACCGCTTGGTAGAGAAAGCGCGTCGTTGTCTGTTTTCCCGGCACTTCATAGTCGCCGCTATAGACAGCCCAGGCCTTGGCATCCGTCTTAAATTTGTTTAGCGACGTGTACGGACCGCCGGGCGGCCCAACCAATAATTCGATGGTATCGACACCGGTGCGCCCGCGGTGGGCAAATGACCAGCGCATCTTGCTGCCTGGTGTGGTGGTAATGTCTTGGTAGAGCGCCGCCGCTTGATTGGCATTGATCTCGGCAAACTGCTCACCCTTGGCGGCTGCGACGCCATTAAATTTCGTCTGCCAGATTTCAATCTCGCTATCTTTGGCGGTTGTCGCCCAACCATCGACCAAAAAGGAGCGGTAGGCGGCCGCGGCGGGCACCGGAGAACCATAGCGTTTGCTGGCCAGGTTAAAGCTCGTATCCAAATCTGGTGCTTCAAATGAGCCATCCACCACAGCGATGGGGGCATCCCCCACAAAGCCCAGACATTCAACCCCGTCGGGAATCCCGTCTTGATCCGTGTCTAGACTATCAGCGCTGCCAGCAGCCGGGACAACTTGATCGACACGATCGGCGGCAGCCAGCACGGTGGGTGTCATTGAGGCGAGCGGTTGGCTCATGACAAGTAAAGCCATCACAAACAATAAACTCAATTGTATTTTGTTGCGTTGTATATAGGGTAAAATAATTTTCATCGATAACCTCTTTGAGTAATTTTCCTAACTCATCCATACAGCCATAAAATTTCGCCCATCCTATTGTGGTGCTTGGTGGCAGCCACAAGCGAATAGCGCGACAACGCAGGCATCCTCAGACGCCACACTTTTCCGTATAAATTTGCTTCACCGGAGCAAGGTTATAGTTTTTGCAAAGCGTGAGGTCGATGAGGAGCATTATTTGTCCGTAAGCGCATCACTATCCTGCGATCTTTGCTAAGTCAAAGCGAATATCTTTGAGAGTCGCCTCGGCGATCAAGCGCAAGGTTAACCTACTGGACATTTTGATCAAGTATACGACGAATTATGTAGCGCTGTCTCTAGGCTATTTGTACTATAGAGGGGTTTAAAGGAGGTGAGAGGAACGGAGCGCAATCTACAGATAAAAAGAGAACTCAAACCTATGGTATAGCCGCGGAGATACTTTCTAGGTGGAGCGACCACTTCAGTGGTCCTGTAAGGGAAGAAGAGCTTTGGCCGTAAGGAGTATCGCCGTTTTTCTCTGCGCAACGACGCACTCCTTACGGCTATGCAAAAAACTAAACCGCCAGGCTATCCTCAAATCAGCATCAAAATGGAAGTTTTGGGTGGGCCTGAAAACGGTAGATGGTTATTGATTGGCGATCACGGGCAGGAAGATCTGATAGGCGTCGGCGCTTTCGTCGCTGGCAGAGCTTTCCTCAGTCGGCTCGCTGTCATCTTCTGCACCGCCGTCATCGGCAGCGGTATCCGCGGCGGTGACGATGTTAGCGTCAATAAAACCCGACGTAATCGCGAATGCGTCAATTGTCTCATCGCCAAAGCTATGCTGGCCCCCGTCCCAGAAGCGTTGAAACGAACAAGTGGCGCCGCGGTTGCAAGCGAAGATATCATTGTGATCCCCCGCCAGTTGATCTACGGCATAGTTGCCACTGGTACTCAAATAGAGGTCGGCGCCGTTGGGCCCCGCTTCGTTGAGCCAGACACCTGCGACGTTTTCACTGCTCTTAGTCAAACCCACATCGGCACCTTTCAGGTACAAAGTCCAGTCGCCAGCCGTCTCCGCGCCCAAGCGGCGCGGGGTGAAAGCGAGTAAATCTTGGCGGTCTCCAGAGAGCGCGGCGACCTTATATCCACCGGTTGTACTGATCAGCAGGCGACCATCCTTGAGCACTGTTAAAGCATCGATATCCTCGCCGTCTTCGGTTAAATCAACATCCGAACCATCAAAATAGAGTTGGAAAGAACCCGCCGTATTCGCGCCAAGGGCCGTTGGCACAAAACGCACAATATCCGAATCATCCACTTTCCCTACGCCTGGCACATCAGTCTGGGTAATAAAGCTGAAGAGCAATGATCCATCTGGCAATAGCGCAAAGGCATCCACATCGGCGCTGGAAAGGCCCACCGCCGATCCATCAAAATAGAGCCGCCACTGATTTGCCGCCACTTCAAAGGCCACGATATCCTCATCCTTGAAGCGCACATTGCCGACTTGGCCGCCATCGCTCGCACTCAGATAGATCACAGCGTTGTGGGGATCAAAGGTCGTGGGCGGCACAGGCGTGGGGCCAGGCGTGCTTGGTTGTGAGGTGGGCGTGGGCGCCGCCGTCGCTGTGCCCGTGGGTGCTGGCGTCGCAGACGGGCTTACCGGTGTATTAGTCGGTACGGGCGGCGTCGAACCAGGCGCGTTACCCGTACAGGCACCATTATGGCAGACCTGAACACGGTAGATCGTGACTTCGGCATAGTCACATTTGCCTGCGTCTGGACCGCTGGTCAGTTTCGTGCAGTTCCCGCCAGATTGGTTGTAACTGCCCGCCTTGAAATATGCCCCGCTAAAACTCTTCGATTGGGTGTATCCAGCGACAGGTTGGCCATTATAGGTATAGGCAATCTTTCCACCTGAGACGTTGAAACCCACGCGAAATTTAGTACCCAATCGATAGGAATTGGTGAGTAAATAGCCGTGCGCTGAATCCCCATCTGTGATCCATAGGCTACCGATATTCCGGTCGCCACTTGTATTCCCCTCCAGGCGAAAGACCGAGACGTCATCATTGGCGTCATGGATTTGGCCGACGACCACCACAGGTTTACTGCCAATCGGCAACACATTGACCGTCTGCTCAAGTTCCATGGCATGCGTGCCAGAGGTGGATGACCAGGCGGCCTGGTTTTTTCCGTCGTTGCTCATCTCTCTAAGCTCTGAACGCGGATTGCTAGAATTTGTTGTGTGCGCGCCGTCTGTCCGCGCCTTAAAAACTACCCCATCTTTGGTCTCATTCAGGCGAAACCATTCATCCGTATAGGTCATCAGATCGGGGGAGCCGCCGACGTTTACCGTGTCTGGTGTCGCCCGAATTTTGGTCGGTAGTGTAATATACCAGCCTTGCGAAGCGATCAGATCCATTGGATAGGCGGGCACTTTGGCAGGCTCAGCCGAGGCGCGGCTAGGTAAATAGACCTCGGTAAAGGCCAAGCCGAGCAAGAGAATAGACAACGCCCATAGATTCAATTTTGCTTTTAAGCCACCCCGCGCAAACGGGGCTACCCTTCCACATAAAATATCCACTTTCATTTACAATACTCCTATGGTACACTACAAAAACAGCGTCATTGACCACTGTGAGGCGCGTAAAGCCCTCAGACAATGATCGTCTGTACCCTCAAGGAATACTGCCAAAGACTTGCCGGTCTGCAGTATTCCTTTTTTTCGATGAAGGCAGCAATGTAAGAGAAACTTACTATACTACACTTTTCTCTAATTGTCTCTACGCCATTCTTACGGAATCTGCTTATCTGTAAGCTAATCATAAGGCGTGAACCATGCATAACATAAACGCGTTTTATACGGGCTAAAGGGCTAACCCTACGGCTCGACTACTCTCTGATCCACTCTTTCATGCGAGTGGGCCTATTATTAGCCTACCGGGCGACTTGAGTTTGTCAGCAAACTAGTAATCTTTTATTAAGGTAAATAGGGAGAAGGAGAGTCATCGCAATGGGATCAGCAGCCACAGCCGGGTCGAACATCGCCCTTCCATACGGAGGGCACGTCTATGTATGACGCCATTATCATCGGCGCCGGCCACAATGGTCTGGTCACGGCCTTTTATCTAGCGCGCGCGGGCTTGCGTGTTCTGATGTTGGAAGCCAGACATCTCATTGGTGGCAGTTGCGCAACGGAGGAATTAATTCCAGGCTTTCATTTCTCTTCCTGCGCCAACTTAGTCTGGTCGTTGCGGCCACAGATCATCCGGGATATGCAATTGTACGAACGAGGGTTGGTCGTGGACACGCGCCAATTCCTGCGGCTGTTGGCGGATGGCCGTTATATCTATTCAGGCCGGCTAAACAGTGTGGCGCCCGGTGCGGGTTATGACGCCATGCAAGAGGAGATTGCTAAGTTCTCAGTGGCCGATGCGGAAGCCTTTCCACGTTGGGTAGAATTTTGGGACCGGGTCAGTAAGATTTTTGGGCCTTATCTGCTCCAACCAGCCCCCCATCTGCACGAAATTTATGCCAATCTGACGGATCCAACCGATCGTGAAGTACTCGATATTGTCATGACCTCATCGCTGGCGACGATTGCCGATCGGTTCTTTGAGTCTGACATTATGCGCGATCAAGGCTCGCCCGCCGACATTGGCAATATCAATGATGTGGATACTGGATTGTTAACCGCCATTACCTATACGCTGGGGGCGTACAGCGAAACCGGCGATCCAGTTCCAAATGGCTACGTACGTGGTGGAATGGGACGCCTGACGACATTGATGGCCGAGGCGACGCAAACATATGGCGTCGAAATTCAGACGAACAGGCCAGTCGCTCGTATTCTAGTCGAAAATGGGCAGGCGATTGGCGTTGAACTGGCGACCGGCGAAGAGATCCGGGCCAAGCGGATCATTTCTAACTTAGATCCCAAACGCACCTTTCTCACGCTGCTGGCCCCCGGCGCGCTAGATTCACGCTTCGTGCAACGCGTTCAAGCATTACGCACGGCAACGGGCACCTGCATCAAACTGCATTGCGCGCTGACCGAGTTTCCGCAATACCGGATCGACGGGCATCTGACCGACGAACAATTGCGTGGCGCAACCCTCATCCTGGCGCCCAATCGTGCGTATCGTATGGCGACATGGCAAGCAGCCAGCCAGGGTGAACTGCCCGAAGCGCCGATTATTGCCGCCTTTGTGCCAAGCATCTATGATCCTTCGCTGGCGCCAGCCGGCTGTTATACCTGGTCGGCGTATGTCACGTGGGTGCCGGTGCAGCCGCGCCAGGGCACTTGGGCCGACTGTAAGGCCGAAATGGCGGATCGTATTTTCAAACTGATGGATCACTATGCGCCTAACTTTAGTCGTTCTGTGCGTGATTATGTGCTCTACACGCCAGCCGATTTGCAGGAACGCATGTATTTGACCGATGGCAACATCCATCATGTAGACGGTCATACCAACCAACTTTTGTGGCAGCGGCCATTGCCCGAACTGGCGCAATATACAACACCGCTTCAGAATCTCTATTTATGTGGGGCAGGGATGCATCCCTGGGGCGAGGTAAATGGTGGGCCAGGGTATAATGCGGCGCAGCGGATTTTGAAGGATCTAGGCTAATCACAACGAATGCAGGAAACAACGAATAAAAACTCTGTCCTATTCGTTGTTTCCTGCATTCGTTGTTACACCCCACAGTCACGTTTATTCAGACGTACTTAGACGCTCAAGCACGTTACGCGTCACCTGTTGCACCAAGGGATCGATCTCCAGTGCATAGGCCCAATCGGTCGTACCAGCATTGAAGACTGTGCCGCCGCGCTGGAAGACGCCCATACAAGCATGGTTGTGGGCAACCCGCGCAACATTTTCTGGTGACGCATCACCAAAAAGAATGGTGGCAGTGTATTCTAAATCGCCAATGCCTGTGACATCATAGGAGAGCGGCACAATCAGTTCACAGTTGTCCGGGGCATTGGACAGCAGCCGGGCGGGGGCAATGGCGAGAATGGTAAAACCAGCGGGCGTTCCGTCGCTGTGGGTGGGCACAGGCAACCCATGCACCATGGTAAACTCGCAACCATCCACTTCATAGGTGACGAGATACGATCCTAAGCCCAGCGGATCGCCATAACGCAACTCTGTGTTGGCAAAGACCCAATGATCGGCGCGATAGACGGTATAAGCGCCGGTGCTGCGTGGCACACCGCGACCAAATCGCACATAGCCACCACGGCAGAAGCTCAGTCCGGTAGTCGAATTTTCTGGCCGCCCCACCAACGGGTCAGACCAAATGCCAGCCAACAGATGTTGACGGTCGCTGCCAACCACGGGATCTTTTTCACGCGCCTCATATTTATAGCAGACCATCGTGCGCCCGTCATCTTCGTAGCGCACCTGCCAGTAGACGGTGTTGCCCGAAAAGAAAGCCACGTTGCCCCCCTGTTCCACAAAGCGATCAACTGTATCACGCATGCCCCACGTCCAATATTCATCATGGCCCATGCTCACCATCAACGGGTAATGACCAAGTAGTTCTGGGTGAAATTCCAAATCACTATTGATCGCAAAGTCGAGTTGGTAGCCGTTACGTTCGGCCCAGCGCACAAAACGCCGTTCCCAGTTATGCCAGCCCCCCGATGTGCTCCAGAGTGCAACTTTGTTGCGCAACAGATAATCCTGGAGCTGGTGATGATCTGGGTCTGGCGCAACTTGGACATTCGCCATCCGCCCATCATAACCATCTTCTTCCGGGCGCGTCAAGAAACCTGGTTCAAGTGGCCGGGCAAAAGAGACATGGGAGACGCCGGTATAGAGACATTCACCACCCCATTTGTTGTAGGCATTGTAGGTATTGGTGCTCAACACCAACAAGATGTGGTTATCACGTCCAGGGTGAGCCGCGCGCACGACAAAAAAAGCATGGCTGACAGCCTCTGGCCCCTGCGCACCATCACCCTGCAAGGCCACTTCGTAATAACCCGAACGCCAATCATCAGGGATGCGCAACGAAAAAGTAACTGGCCAATCACAACCTTCCGCATAGGCTCGTTCCGGCACCCGCTGCACGGCGCCAGGGATGCCAGCACGCTGCCAAACAACCACCCGCTCTGCGCCTAGGCGCACGATCTCCACCGAAAAAGTGCTCGTTTTTGCCGAACAGTGAAAAGCAACTTCTTCTCCCGGCAAATAGCTCCAGTGGTCGGGATACCCTTCGACGACTGGTTGGTGTACGGTAAAATCAGTAAACATGACAAACTCCCCTTCAAGCGCTTAGAGATAAACCCAATAGAGATCATAGAAATGCGTTCTCTGTTAGATTATTGAATCATTAATCGACCACCCGCAGCCGCGCCCAACGCACATGCGTGATGCTGGCGTAAGTACACCACCAACTGGCATAGAGTTCGCCCTCTAGGGTCGTCATTAAGGTGGGCGCGCCAAAGGCAATGGTGTCGTGGCTGCGCGGATATTTGTCTGGTGCGCTGATCCCGATATGCGTCCAGCCGGTGGCGTCCCATAGGCGTACTTGATGTTCTAGATCCCAGGTCTGGCCCCCATCTTCGGAAAGCACGGCCAGAAAACCAGGCTGATCCGATTCGCGCAATGTGTAGATCGCGGCGATCTTGCCGTCCGGCAACTGGGCGGGCCAGTTGGTCTGGCCGATAATCGAGGTTGGTTGGGGCATGGGCCAATGGACGCCAGCTTTGTCGGTAATGGCATAGTGAATTGGCAGGTTAATTGCGCCTTTGTCGGGCTGGGTCATATCCGCCGCCCAATAGAGGGTGAACAAACGATCATCGTTCAAACGGATGGTCTTGCCATGCCAGAAACCTTTGCCCTCCGGCGCACCATCCGCCATCACCGTCATCTCGCTCCAGGTCTGGCCACGGTCCGCCGAGAAACAGGCCAACATGATCGGCTTATAGGGCCGGTCATCGTCATAACTGTGCCACTGGTCAAAGGTGGCTAGCCAACGGCCATCGGCCAGTTCCACAATTGTGCTGGCTGGGGTGGCCACCAGACCCGGCGGCAGTTGGATCGGCTGCGGTTTGGTCCACGTGTGTCCACCATCTTGCGAGAAGAGCAACACGGGCTCATTTTCGATCAACCCGCCACTAGGGCTAAACATTGGTTTGGTGGGATCGATGCGATTGGCGCGAAAGGCGAAGACAATTAACGTGCCATCGCGCAATTGCGAAAGAAAACCATCGTGATACGAATACGCTTGCTCGTCGCCAACCTTATCATGCAGAAAACCTTCTGAGGTCCAGGTGACGCCACCATCGAGCGAGCGCGATAGCGCCATGTTGGCATTGGTGGCATACATGCCATCCCCACGCTGATAGGTGGCAATAAATTCCTGCGCCGAGAGTTGAACGGGATGGGCGTGTGAGGCAAACACATGATAGTGCGCTGGATCGGCATTGATAAAGAGAATACCGCTATCGATTAATTCTAAGCGAGCCATAAGTTTTCCTATGCAACTGTGAGCATCTGAGCCATAAATTCTATGAAGATAATCGCGGCGTGGACATCCGTAACGGCTGGGCCGTCTTGTGAGAAGGAATCATTTATAACACAGAAAGGGAGATCTTTCACGTATTACGGCAGTATGCTACACGAGGATGAAATTACTGTCAACCGCCCAAAAATATCTTGCGCAGCGTAGGGTGTGGCCGGTGTGATGTGCCGACAAAAATCGATTGAAGGGAGACATACCGCGCATTATGCCCCACCTTCATCCGACCGGAGGGCTTTTTGGAGGGCGCGAGCCAGTTGCTCAACATCAAATGGCTTGCTCAACCAATCAACAATGCCGCCAGGCGTCAAGGCTGGATTCTGGAAGTCAACTGCGTATCCGGTCATGATCATCATTTTGACAGCTGGCCATTTCTTGGTGAGCCGTTTATAGAGTGTCGTTCCGTCCATCACGGGCATGATCCAGTCGCAGAGCACCAAGGCGATCCGATCCGCATGCTTTCCAAAGAGCGTAATGGCTTCCTTGCCATGCTTGGCCTTTAAGACTTCATAATTCAACGAGCGGAGAATGTTGGCTGTCGCATCAAGGATGGCACGATCATCTTCCACAACAAGAATCAATTCGCCATGGCCAGCATGGTATAAATCAGCTTCAAGTTTGGGAATTTTAACCACTGGCGAAACCAGCGCCGGCAAGTAAAAAGTGAATGCTGTGCCTTGCCTAACTTCGCTTTTTATAGCCATGAACCCTTCATGTTGCCGAACAATGTCATGGACTTGGGCCAAGCCAAGGCCGGCGCCGTGGGCTTTGGTCGTAAAAAAAGGCTCAAAAACATGCAACAAATTGGCAGGTGAAATCCCGACGCCTGTATCGGAAACGCCAATCACAACCCACACCCCCGCGGGCATCGCTTCGATCGGCGGTGACGTATTCGGTTCGATGGTGAGCATGGCTATGTCAATTTGCAAATCACCACCCTGAGGCATGGCATCGCGCGCATTAACCGCTAGATTCATAAACATCTGCTCCAAGCGTACGAGATCGGCATTGATCAGCAGATCACGTTTTTCCCCGGTGAGCTTGATCCGAATGTTTTCCGGCAGGGTATGGCGCAGTAAATTGACGAGCGAGGTTAGGAATGGTTTTAACTGAAGTGGACGCCGCTCGACAAGCGATTGACGGCTGAAATCCCTAATCTGCGCAATTAAAAGCGCGGCGCGGTTGGCTTGTTGATAAATCAGCTGTAGGCCTTCAATCTCGTCCGCCGCGCGATCGGGGGCCTGAAGCAGCAAGTGCGAGTAGAGCGTAATTACGGACAAAGTGTTATTAAAATCGTGGACGATCCCAGTGGCCAGTTGGCCAACAGCTGCAAGCCG
>JAPLGZ010000138.1 GCA_026389895.1 Chloroflexota bacterium
CCATCAACCCGACTAGCCGAACCACGCCATTGACCACCTTAGTCATTATTGGCGTGATCGCGCTCGTCTTTATCTGGCTGCTTACATCGGCCTGGCGTACGATTAGCCCCGGCTATGTCGGTATTGTCTTTGATAAAGTCAGCCACCAAGTGACCGCGCGTGCGCGTGAACCGGGTTGGACCTTTATCAACCCCTTCACCCAGGCGATCCAGGAATACCCCATCACGATTCAGAATTATTCGATGGTTGAGAAAGGCGCCGAAGGCACGGTATCCGGCGATGATAGCATCAAAGTACAGAGCAGCGAAGGCCAACAGATCAATTTGGATGTGGTGATCCAATATCAGGTTAATCGCGAGGAAGCCGGTGCGCTCTACCAAGATTGGGGGGGTGCCCCCATCGAGACGGTCGAAGATCGTGTGGTGCGCCAATACACACGGTCACAGGTGCCAGTCGTGGCGGCGACTTATGGCTGGGAAGAGATCACGGCGAGCAAGCGTGGCGAGTTGGCCAATAAGATTGCGGCGACGCTCAAAACCGAATTTGCTTTACGCCACTTGAAGATGATTTCGTTTGGCATTCGCGAGGTCCATCTGCCCGAAGCGCTGCAACAAGCCCTGAATGTGAAAATTCAGGCGCAACAGCAAGCAGAACAGCAGAAATATCAATTGGATCAGGCCAAAGTCAAAGCCCAACAGGATCAAGTGGAAGCGGAAGGGCATGCCAATGCCCTCAAAGCCCAGGCTAGCGGTGAAGCCCAAGCGACCTTGATTCGGGCCCAGGCTCAATCGGAAGCCAACAAACAATTAGCCAGCAGCCTGACACCAGAGCTGATCCGTTACCAGCAATTGCAACGTTGGGATGGCCGGCTGCCCGTCTTCCAGGGCGGCAACGCCACCCCGTTGATCAATGCCAGCGATTTGGTTAGCGGTACCATTGGTCAATAATGGTGCCAGGATTCCGGGGTCGGGGCCAGGTATGCCTGGCCCCGACCCCGGAACCGCGCGAAGTTTATTCCTGTGCTCCGGCTACGAAAGTCTGCGCTTGATGCGAGGCAAATAAGCGCGCAGCCGTTGCCAATGGTCAGCGGCTTGCGCGCTGGCGGCTGCTCGCAATAATTCTGGGCCATAGCGCACGGTATTAACGGCGACGCTCAGGGCTGATATTTCACGGGCAACAATCCGAGCATTGTCGGGTTCAAGCTTTGGCTGCTGCCCAATATGCGCGGCTAGCGTCGCGCCATATTCGAGCACAGTTTCATCATCACCAAGCGGTTTGCCAATGCGCCGCCCCCAATGCAACAACGCTTGCCACGGATCTTCGCGGTTGCCACGCCAGTGCGCCAATAGCGTGATCAGGCCCCAGACCAAGAGTGCCAGTGGCAAAAGCCAAAATAAAAGCTGCCAGTTCCAACGTGTTGTTGATGTGGGGGCCGCTTCTGGTGTGCTTGGTGTTATGGGTGAACGTGGTCCGGTGGAGAGATCAGGCAGCCCAATCCGCACCAGTTCCGACCGACCAGCCGTTGGTTCGAAAGGAATCCAACCGTAATCCGGAAAGTAGACTTCTGGCCAGGAATGCGCTTCGGCTTCGGTAATGATCCACAACTGTTCACTTTGGCTCCAATGTCCCACCGCATAGCCCGTGGAAAAGCGGGTCGGCAAACCGGCCAGACGGGCCAGCACCACAAAGGCGGTGGCATAATAATCACAGTAACCACGGCGCAGATCAAATAAAAAATAGTCGGCCACATCCGCGACATTGGCGGGCGGCTTGGGGACTTTCAAGTCATATTCAAATTGGCGCAAATAGCTTTCAATCGCGTGCGCCTTGGCATAGGCCGTGGGCTGATCAGCCGTTAGTTTGGTGGCCAATTGACGCGTGCGATCAGAAATCGTATTGGGCAACTGCAAATCTACCGCATAACCGGCTGGCAACGGATGTTGATCGTCCCAAGATGGGGTGGCGCTAAGTTGTTCCTCGCTCACCGCGGGGATAGCCGAGACAATCGTATAACTCTGCTCGCGGGCCCATACGGCAATCAAATCACCATCAGACCGCATCTCAGCTTCATAATCCAAACCAGGTTCCAATTGTTCGGGCGCGCCATAGAGCACAGACGAATGGAAGGCCAACGTGACATTTTGCACCAACGTTCGACGCCCCTTTAGTGGTTGCGGACCCCACGGTTCGTTCGCCGCATATTGCTGGCGTTCTGTTTTAGACGGATTGCTCCAACCGTGCCCATTATAGACCGCGTAGGTAGCCCCGCGCATGTAATGGCCAGGTGGCGCGGCTTGTTCATAGAAGGGGCCACCCGCATCCACAAAGTCATTGGTGCGCACCCGCATGACTTCGGTTTCAGTAAGGTTGCCGCCGTTGCCCAGTAGAAAATTATTGGGCAACCCACCACCAATGCCCCCCCCATGTAGGCCAGATACCCCCTGCAAATCGGGGAACAGACGGTCGCGCCAGGTTTCAACATTTTGTTGCCAGGGCTCGATCATCTGGTAATAGCGATCAACGATTGGCGTAATATACCAATTGGGAATGAAAGTGGCCAGCAATAAAAAGACGATGCCAGCCCCAGCCACAATCAGCACGCGGTCGAGAAAAAGCCCCGCGCTAAAATCCAGCCGGTTGGCTTGCCAACGCCGCGTCAGGCGTTGTTGATCCAGCACAACTTGCAAAACGATGGCCAACAACACGCCAAAAATCATCAGGCTGCGTGTAGGTTGGCTATAGATCAGCATCGTGCCCACGAGCCAGAGCACAGGGGCCGCCGCCAATATACCTTGCCAATAACGCCGCGCCAACCAAGCCGTCAGGGCGCCGACAATCCAGAAGATGACACCGGCAAAGGCCGCAAAGATCAAATTGTCCTGCGCCGCGCCGCCCGATTGGACCCCTGCCACCAGAGGGCAAAATGGCTAAAGAGACGCACCCACGCCGCCAAACTCGCCTGGCCAAGCTGTCC
>JAPLGZ010000081.1 GCA_026389895.1 Chloroflexota bacterium
AAACCGATCATCACGGCCAGGAAGATGCCCAGCCCGACCAACCCCATATTTTCAGCGATGATCAGGTAGAGCATGCTCACGCCCAGATAAATGTCGATATCTGGCGTGCCAGTAAACCCGACACCAAAGATCGGATAACGCCCGATCAAAATCAGTGCATCTTTGTATTCGCCAAAGCGCATCTGGGTGGCTAAATCTTCGCCCGCCAAGCCTTCCAGCAGGCGAGCCACATAGGCCTGGGTTTGTGGCAAGAGAAAGAGCAACAACACCGCGACCAGGCCAAGCGGAATCAGCTTACGATACTTCAGCACCGCCAACAGACCAATTGAAACCATCAGCCCCAGCAGCGCCGAACGACTGTAGGTTAAATAGAGCGCCGCTGTCGCCGTACCCAACATGATCAAGGTGAGCCAGCGGGGGAAAATCGTCTCACGAGTAAATAATTGCGGGGCCAGCAGGCCGGCGACCAAGATCATCATCCCGCCCAACACGTTGGGATCGACCGCCGTGCCAATCGCTCGCATCGTGCCTTCGGGGTCATCTTCGATAAAGCGCAGCGCGCCGGCGCCGCCTGGATAATCAAAACGGGCCAGCCGGTCCAAGATCGCAACGGTAATATCCTGCGGTAGCACGTAGAAGATCACGGCAATGGCCGCGCAGGCCCACCCCGCCAACAACAGCCAACGCGTCACCCAGATCAGTTCAGCTTGCGTGCGCACCGTGTTAATGGCGACAAAAAAGAGCCCAATGCCGATCAAAATCTCCGCAAAGCGGCGCAACAGAAAACTGTTCGCGCTGCTGTGGGTCAGGCCGTAGGCAAAGCTAAAGAGCGCCATCAACATAAATAGACCGACGAGCAGCCCCATCGACGACGCAATAAACTCGCGTTCCTGACCAATGACCAGTTTAAAGATCCAGACAAAAAAGAGCGCGCCCAGCGCCACGTCGAGA
Organism: Chloroflexota bacterium; assembly: GCA_026389895.1. GTDB lineage: Bacteria > Chloroflexota > Anaerolineae > Caldilineales > Caldilineaceae > JAPLGZ01. The sequence goes on from JAPLGZ010000081.1 coordinate 952, forward strand.
AAAGAGGGTTTGAGGCCAATGCTAAACGGTAGGGTAGCGAACGGCAAGATAAAAACGACGCCGACCAGCGCCACAAACCCCCAGTGCGTATCGGCCATGATCAGCACACCGCCAATCAGGGCGATAGCGGCCACCAGCGGGATAATCGGGCCGGTAATGCCGATGAAAAGCGTAATCAACAAAATGCCGAACGCCAGCAACCCGCCCAGAGTCAAGCGGCGTGTCAATGGGTTATGTGAGAAGAGCCATTGGTGAAAGGATTGGTAGGTTATTTGTAGCATAAATTTGCCCTACATACTATAGATTACTTTCAGCCCCAATCAATTGTGCGGCCATTTTGTGAAGTTGGGGCAATAGGTACTCAATGGTTGAAAGCGACATACTCTACTTCCTGCAGAATGTGTGGTCCAATATAGGGATTTAATGATTCAGGTGTCAACAAATCAACTTCTCGTTCAAACAATTCTTCTAAGAAAAAACAAAGGTGAATAAAATTGTTAAAAGTCTTTTTTCCCGGCTCAAACTCGACCAATAAATCTACATCGCTTTCCTCATTTTGTTCTTCGCGCACAAAAGAACCAAACAACCCCAAACGCTTGACACCAAAATTTTGGATCTGCTCGCTCTGATTTCTGATCAGCGAGACTATATTGTTTTTCGTCTGAATTGCCATAGCTATCACCTACTTGGTTGCCACTTGTAACGTGGCAATTTCCACAAAATCAGTTCCACCGTTGGTGTGCACGCGCGGCGCGCCCGTTTGCGCTGGATCATAGAGACCGGCAATCAAACGATAATCACCCGCCGGTAGATCCGCTGGCAATAGTATACCATAGACGGCAAATGCACTCTGAGCTGCCAAAGGTCGATCATCCTGGGCCACGAGTTGCCCGCTACTGTTGAGCAACTGAACAAAGACCTTTTCGGTTCCGGTTATTTTTGGAGATAAAGCTTGCCAGGCCAGTTGCACGACCAGCAGATTGCCAGGCGTCAAGGTCTGGGGCTGGAACGCAGCCCCAGTTAAGCTGACACCGTTACGGAATTCGTCGTGACGTGGCATAAAAGATGCCGGAGCGGCTGTGTAAATTTGCACCGGCCAGCCATTAACTGGTATTTCCTTAATCAACCCATAGTGGGTGTCCAAGGCCGTGGCGGCCACATTTCGATCATCCCAATTAGGCGCTGGCTGTACGGGTAGAATCACCCGCTGCACACCCGCCGCCTGAAGTTCGGCCACACTTTTGCGAGCGCCCGCCAGATCATGCGCGGCGGGCGGCAGGACAAGATGCTCGACCGGGCCTCGGTAATAATACCAAAGGGTTGGGTCGGGGAAATTTTGGGTGATGCGCACCTGACCGGCGGGGAGACTGGCGGTCAATTGCTGTAAAGTCGTCGCCAATGCCCGCCAGCCGCGGGTTTTACTGTAAACAGGGTTATGGTAATAATTATTCAAAGCGAAGATATCGCCCGTGATGAGCGTTAGGAACAAAATACCAACGCCCATGTGCCATAGCCTAAATCTCAGATTTTCCCCCAACCTCGTCAATCGTAAATCGTCAATCGTCAATCGCTTGATCGCAGCCGCAATCAGCAAATAGAACGGTGGCACGGCGGCAATCAAATAGCGTTCGTTAAAAATGGGCCGTTGTTGCGCGCCATACCAGGTCGCCAGCAGCGGCACAAGCAGATAGAGCATAAGCAGCCACAAAGCACGGCGGCCCGTTTCCGCATTCTGCCATAGCGCATAGCCGCCCAGGCCCAAAAACAGTGCGGCGAGCGTAGCCCACAACCATGGCGGATTCGTCGGCAGGCTCTCGCCGACGGCAAAGACACTCAACGAACGCCGCAGCATGGCCAGCCATTCAGGTGAATCGCCATTGCCGCCATAGTTGGTCAAAATGCCGCTGATCTGGGTGAACCAGGGCAAATAGAAGGCGGCCAACACCCCTTGCAACGTAAGCCAGTTGAATACGGTAAAACGCAAACGCGGCGAAATCAAGGCGCGGCTGACGATAAAAATAGTCTGGGCAGCCAGCACAAAAACGCTAAAATAATGGGTATGGAGCGCCAACCAACTGACAGCCAGATAAGCGACCGCCTGCGGCCAGCGTTGGCGCGGCAGCCACTCGATCGCCAGCCATGTGCTGGCCAATGTCAGCGCCAGGCTCATGCTATACATGCGCGCGTCCTGACTGTGCCAGATGGCGTAGGGGCTAAGCGCCAACAAAAACGCGGCCAGACAAGCGGTGAACGGCGTAAAATCCAGCCGCCGCCCTAACCGATAAATCAACGCAACGGCCAATGTACCAAACCAGACATTCATAAAGCGCAAAGCAAACTCACTCTGGCCCGCCCAGTTGAGCCAGAGATGCTCGAGAAAATAACTGGCGACCGGATGGGGTTCTTTGAGCGCGAGCGTGGATTGGACAATCTCGTGAAAACTGCGCAAGCTAAAAAAATAGCCAAACGCTTCGTCACCGCGCAATTCTTGGTAATCCAGGCGATAGACGCGCAAGGCGAAAGCCAGAAACAGAAGAAGGCAGGGAGACAGGGAGAGAAGGAGAGAAGGAGATGGGGAGCGCGAAGTTTGGCGGGGCATCTAGTGGGGGATCCCTTTGCGGCGTTGTGTCCAATGCCAGAGGCAAGCCAAAGTCAGAAGCCCTAGCGTTGCTCCACTGATCCACAAGCCATAGCGCACACTGTCCGGCCAGTAGACCAGTTCAAAATGCGTCTGACCGGCGGGAATCGGTACCCCGATCAAGGTGAGATCAACGCGGGAGACGGCAAACAAAATGAGGGTAGAGATTGGAGATTGGCCAGTAGAACACTCCGCATTCCCCACCCCGCATTCCACATGCTGCACACGCCATCCCGGCAGCCAATTTTCGCTGATGACCAACAGCCCCCCCTTTTCGCTATCAACGTTGACCTGAATCCGGTTAGTAGCCAAGCGTTGCAAGGCAATTTGGTTGCGACCGACTGGGATTGCCAAGTTGCTGTTGATCACGCCGAGCGGCAAGATGGCCTTATTTTCCAAATTGAAGGTATGATCCGCCAACAGGATTACGGCGGATTGATCGCTGGAACTTTGCAGCTCAGTCGTCACCCAGGCGCGTGGGTTCGCCTCTATCAGGTGGTGCAAATAAGTGGTATCTTTCGTTTGCGGGAATTGCGCCAGTAAATCACTGGGCCCAAACAGTTCGCGTCGCCAGGTCAACACATAGTTCACACCAGTCAAACGCCACAGACGATCCAATGGAAACTTATCAAACAGCGCGGCATAACGCGCCAGGCGCAGCGGGCTACTCCCCCAGACATCTTCAAGGTGTTGGCGCATGCCGTAATCTTCATACACACGAAATTCGTTATAGACGCGGCCCGGCAAATTCCCATTGTTGGTTGTTGTCGCTTGCACCGCCTGTTGGACGGCGACCATTTCCGGCGCCAAGATTGTCTTGCGCGTGGGGCCAAATTGGTCGAGGTTCAGCGTAAAGTTGGCCCAAAAGAGGTTGGCCACGACTAGCCCAATCAGCACCAACATGCGGCGTGAATGCCAGCCATCGAGATGCAGCATTACCACTAAAACAAACGCCAATAAAAACGTGACGAGCGCAGTGATTAAATACGCGCCATTGCCAATCGCGCTATGGCCCAGGAATTGCCAGATCAAGCCAAAGCCATAGAGGCCAGCGGCCACCACGATACTGATCAACACGGCCAAGCGGCGGCGGATACGCAATGGCAGGTCAGGCAACAGCGCGGCCCCATAACCGGCTAAAACACTCAACCCTAACGCCACCAGAAAGGCTGCGCGTTCCTGGCCGCGAAAGAGC
>JAPLGZ010000612.1 GCA_026389895.1 Chloroflexota bacterium
ACAATTGCCGTTTGGTATATGGACGGCCAAACAGTTCTGGCATGATAAGTTCCTCCTTCTTTTGGGTAATTGACAGTGGGTGTATTCTAGCTTGGGGCGGTGGGGTTGTCAACGCGGGTTTTGTGGGAAGGCGTTAGGCGAACTGTGAAGTTACAGAAAAACACCATAAAAAAATATGATTGACATTGCATTAGTGGCTATGCAATAATTACTTACGAAATATTTAGATTATGATCTTTGGTGAGAATTCCAATCAAAAGTTAGACATAACGCTATAAATTCATAATTGGCTACTCCCAACGCCGACGCTTATTGATTATCTGCTTTGCGGAACGAGACGATATAATTCGGATTATCAGCGCTCGCAAAGCAGATACAGACGAATGAAATGATTATGAACAAGCCCAAAGATAAAGCCATCACAAACGAACAGGATGAATTGCAAGTTCACTATGATTTTGACTACAGCAAAGCCAAGCCTAATCGCTTTGCGGCGCGCCTCACGCAAGACAGCGTAATGGTAATGCTTGACCCCGATGTCGCGGCCATCTTTCCTACATCAGAAGCCGTCAACGAAGCCTTGCGCGTATTGGCAGCGGCGTTACAAAACTTGCCCCACGGCAAAATCAAGTAAATCACGAAAGCCACGTTCGACCAGAACCTAGCCATAATTATGTTATACTTAATCTATGAAGCTCTATCTTGATACCTGTAGCTTACAACGGCCATTGGATGATAAAAGTCAGCTACGCGTTCAACTAGAAGCGGAAGCGATTCTTGCGGTACTAAACCTCTGTATCAATGATGAAATCTCGCTTGTCTCCTCGGAAGTATTGGAGTTCGAGTTAGGGAAAAATCCACATCCGCAGCGGAAAGCTTATGTTGCAGAGATTTTAGAGACAGCAGAGGTTTTTATCGAGGTTGATCGGCATATTACGTTGCGAGCACAGGAGTTAGAACGTTCTGGTTTCAAAGGCGTCGACGCATTGCATATTGCGTGTGCAGAAGCGGAAAAGGTTGATTATTTTTGTTCATGTGACGATAGACTACTCAAGCGGGCACATATTACCGAGTCGATAACGATCAAGATCGTGTCGCCCTTTGAACTGGTGGAGGAAATTACAAGATGATTGTCAAGACAATCCCTTTAGCCGAGCTAAATACGTCCGCCATTCGCTTGCTTTGTCGCGAACTAGGCGTGGTGAACACCGCACGTTTTATTAATCAATTTACAACTGGTTATGGCAACTATACAGAAGAACGGGAACAAATTGTCGGCCATTTAACGGTTGATGAAATTGTCGCCGAAATCAAACAGAAACGTCAAGCGACTCGAAAAGGCAAGCGGCGTCCTAAGACTCAGTAACAATTAAATTATCGTTAACAGTTATTATCGATCAAACAAACCCAGCGTTGTCACCCAGCAAGTATGCTGGGTGACAACGCTGCTTTATTCTTACGCCAAATGCCGCAGATATTGCTCGACAAAATCACAATCGACCAGATCGGTATAGGCGTCTGTTAGCTTTTTCGTCAGCGGGCCGGGCACGCGCCCGTCGCCAACTACTTTGCCATTGAAGGAGTGCACCGGGCAGATGCAGAAGCTGGTGGAGGTGATAAAGGCTTCGTCGGCGGTGTAGGCGTTGTAGGGCGTCAGATCGTCTTCCACCAACTTGAGTTTGAGTTGTTCGGCCAGTTCGATCACGGTCTGGCGGCTCACGCCGGCCAACACGTATTGTTCTTTGGGTGTGTAGAGCACGCCATCCTTGACCAAAAAGACGTTGCTGCCCATGCCTTCGGCGAGAAAGCCGCGCGTGTCGAGCAGCAGGGCCCAAGCTTTGGGGTTGGCGTTGCGCACTTCCAGATCGGCCATAATCACATTCAAGTAATTGTGACTCTTGACATTGGGACTTAAACTTTCGGGCGGGGTGCGTTGCACCGAGGGGAAGACGACATCGATGCCATCGCGATACAAAGTTGCACGCGCCTTGAGCGGCAATGGCGTACATTCGACGATTACGGTGGGCCCGCTATTTTCCCAGAAGTCACCGCCGACAACATCCACCCCGCGCGTGACGCGCTGACCCACCCAAAAATCTTCGCCAGGCCCCAACAAAGCCAAATTGCGCTCGACAACATCTTTAGAAATCTGGGTCATCTGCTCTATGCTGAGGCCAGGATCAATCCCCACATATTTGAGTGAGCGATAAAGCCGTTCGAGATGTTCTTGCAGTTTAAAGATATGGCCATTAAACGTGCGGGTCATATCAAACACGCCGTCGCCATATTTAAAGCTACGGTCGCGGAATGAGATCAGCACTTGGCTTTCGGGTACAATTTGCCCGTTAAAATAAGCGACGCGTTCTGGTTTTCCCATGTTTTCTCCTCAATTGATTGGTGAATGTTCGAGCAACGCCGCGCGGGCGCGGCGGATGGCGGTAACACAACAAGGCCCAATTTGGACGCGGGTAAACCTGGATTGACGCGGATTAGGTCAAATTCAGGATATGACTAACAAGCAACCCCACCCTACCCCTCCCCTGGTAAGGGAGGGCGGGGGTGGGGTTGCTTTTGCATTCAGTTATAAAAATCCGCGTTACTCCGCGCCAATCAGCGTCCCTCTTTCCTGGTTAAAATACCTGGCCGTAGCAAAAACCGACTTGACGAACCACAAGAATTTTATCATAATGCCGCTTGTGCAGCAACCTGATTCGGAATGCCGGATCTTGATCAGTCGAGCGAGGACGGAGGAAGAAACGAGTGGAGACGCAGCAAGCAATGAAGCAATATCGGGTCAATTGGAACGGTGAGACGCGCGACTTAGCGATTCCCTGTGCGAATGTGGCAGCAGAGCTCAAAATGACGGATTTCCCACCCCTCCAGGACCCCTGGCAGGCCATTGTTACGGCGATGGAGAACCCAATCGGCTGTCCGCCCTTGTCACAATCGCTCAAGCCGGGCAACAAGGTGGCCCTGCTCACAGGTGACCGCTTTACCGATCAGATGTTGGGTTCGCGCGATGGATTGGGTCTGCGTCTGCTTGATTACCTGAATAAACTGGGCATTCGCGATGAAGATGTCACGTGCATTTATGCGCCGGGCAGCCACCCCAGCCCGCAATGGCAAGCGATGTTGGGGCCTGCATTATTAAATCGTGTCCACGCGATCCGCCATGATTGTTTTGACGAGCAAAGTCTGACTTATCTGGGTGTCACCAGTCGTTGCACGCCGGTCTGGATCAACAAAGCGGTCATTGACGCCGATTTTCGGCTGGCGATTGGCGAGATCAGCCCGAATGTACATGGTGGCTGGTGCGGCGGCGGCAAGATCATTCTGCCAGGCGTCGCCGGTTGGGATACGATTGAACACAATCATTATGGCGTCGTAAAGGATATTAACACGCTAGGGCTGGCCGATGGCAATCATATGCGGCGCGATATGGAAGAGGGTGCGCGCATGGCAGGGTTGGACATGAAAGTCGATCTGCTCATCAACCGTAAAGCCGAGATTGTCGATGTCTATGCCGGTGATTTTGTGGCCGAACACCGGGCGGCGTTGGACAGTCGCGCTCGCGCGATCTGGATGACGAAGATGGAACCGGCGGACATCTATGTGCTCTATCCTGGCGAAGGGTTTGAGAAACATCTCTCCTCTTCCTTTTTCATCCGCATCGAAGGTGCAGAGTTGGGTACAAAGGAAGATGGGATCATTATCCTGGCGCTCTCGGCGGCGGGCGGATGGGCGCCGCCGGCCAATCCCAAAGATCGCTGGCTGAGTCCGGCGCAGGGGTATGAACTTTTCCAAGCCGGCACCGCCGAGATTGCCAAGCAGATGGTGCGCAAAGCCGTGGACGTGCGCGGCGCATCGATCCTCTATACCGCCCGGCGCGTGCTAGAACGGCGCAAGGTCTTCTTAGTCAGTGATGGCATTCAGCCAGGGGAGGCCCGTGCGTTGGGCTTTCACTATGCCACAGCCTGTTTTGCCGATGCAATGGCGGCAGCGCTCGAAGAAAAAGGTAAAGCGGCCCGCATCGCCACCAACATCCTGGCCGACCCTGTGACCAATCCACCGGGCCGACCGGTCACCTGGCGCGTCATGCCGTGGCGTGAGGGGTAAGCAAATTCGGGGACAACGAGACCGGCTCTTAACGCCCTAAGCGAGCCCGTATTCAGTAAAACTCGCCCGCTACAACGGGAAGTGCCGATCTCGTTTAGACCGACCAATACAGCTGCCGCGCATTCTCCCCTAGAATCGCGGCGGCCGCGGCGTAGGCATCGTCGTGGCTGAGAAAATTCTCGGCCACAAATTCTTCTAACACCTTACCCAAGCCCCAGCGCCCCCAGCGCGCCGCCAGCCAGAAGATCTCAGGCATGGTGAATGCATCCGTGGCAAACATCACTTTACTAAATGGTGCCATGCCGAGCACATCGCGGATCATCGGTGGGATGCCGGTGGTCGCAAACGGGATCGCCAGCGAAAGATCCAGCCAGACGTTGGCATAAATGGCCGCGAAATGGGCCAGTTCTCGGTAAAAGGGCCAACCAGCATGCAGCAACACGAGCGGCACTTTGGGATAATGTTCGATGACGCCGCGCAAATGAAGCGGATTTGCCACGCGCAGATCGGCGTCGCGATCGCCAAAGCCGGTGTGGAATTGAAAAGGCAACGCTTGATTGGCGGCTTCTTGCAAGGCGAGATTGACCAAATAATCACACAACGGTTTGCTGGCCAGCCGCACTTTGCCAGTGCGCTGCGCTTGTTCTTTGAGTGGCATGAAGGCAGCGGCGGCATCCGCATATGCAACCGGCACAATATCCAACCCCGTGCGATAGGCGATGATACTCTTCAAGGCCACATAACCGTTCGCCCGCGCCCGACTGACAATATCAACGTAGGCTTCGAGCATCTGATCAAAGGTCTTGTATTGCACGATCAGATCTTGCGCTAGCACCTCTACACGCAACATGCGCTCAACTTTGCACGGCAACATCGTCAAATGTTCGGCATGCGAATAGACTTCGGGGGCGGTGTAGCCATAATCCAAGATCAGCGTTGCGATATTCGTGTCCTTGAAAAGCCGCTGGCACCACGCGGTATAATCCTGTTGCGCCCGCGCCGCCAGAAAAGCTTCGATGGTTGGTTCACAGGACAACAGTTCGGCCAGCCAACGCAGGCCCGTGCGAAAAAAGAGATTGTGTGGCACATGTTGGGCATGAATGATTGGATCAGTCGATTCACTAAACCAACGCTGAAATTTGACCACTGTGCCAGATGCTTCCGGTTTCAATAATGGATGGGCATGGTGATCGACAATTGGTAGATGAGAAAGGTCGAGCATAGGGGCTCCGATTATGTGGCCTGATAAGTCCGACGATTGATAATTTTTGATTGACGAGACCTGGTTATTAACGATGTTACTTGGTCAATCATCCATCTAAAATTTATTACGATGGTGCTTGAGTTCAAAGTCAACATCCTCTTTAGCGAAGGCCGCATACTCGGAACGTTTCACCGCCATGTAGCTGGTGGCGAGTTCAGGGCCGAGCGCATCGAGCAAGACATGATCTTGGGCCAGGGCATCAAGCGCCTCATCCAGGCTGGTTGGATAGCGTTGGATGCCACGGGCGCTGCGCTCCGCTTCACTCCAATTGCCTGGATCGATTAGCGATGGTTCGCCCGGCATCAGCTGCCGCTCAATCCCATCCAATCCGGCCGCGATCAGGCCACCAAGGGCAAGATAAGGGTTGTTGCTGGGATCACTGGCTTTTAATTCCAAATTCACGCTGTCCGCCTCATGCCCCCACAGACCAGAGGCGACCCGAACCGCAGCTTCGCGGTTATCTGGCCCCCAGGCTGTATAGGCGCTGCTCCAGAAATGGGGCTGTAATCGCCGGTAGGAATTGAAACTGGGCGCGGTCAAGGCCAGGAGACCGGGCAGATGTTCAAGCACACCCGCAATAAAGTGATAACCCAACTGGCTCAATTGATAGCGGTCTTGCGGATCATAGAGTAGGTTCGTTTCACCCTTGGGATCCCACAGACTCCAGTGGATATGACAACCATTGCCGGCCTGCTCGGGCAGCGGCTTCGGCGCCAGTGAAGCCAGCAGCCCGTGTTGGTTGGCGACATTGCGCACCGTCTCGCGAAACCAAATCTGGTTGTCGGCGGCGCGCATGGCCGGCGCATGGCGAATCGGCAATTCATGCTGGCCGTGGCCTAGTTCGGGATAATAGCCGTCAATGGGAATCGCTTGCGCCTCAAACGCTGCGACAATCGCATCGACCACGTCAGCACCAGCGGCCATTGAGATCGAGCTAAAGCAAAGCCCGGTGTCAATCGGGGTGAAGCCCCCCTGGCCATCCGGCTTGAGCAAGGTGAACTCGTTTTCCAGCGCCGCCTGGATGGTCAAATCTTGTTCAGCCGCCAGGTGAATCATGCGTTTGAGAAAACTACGCGGACACGCGCCCCACGGTTGACGTTCCAGCGTGATCATGTCGCACATCATCGCGGCACTGTTGGGCGCATAGGGCAAGATCACGAAACTATCGGGGTCAGGCACCAGGCGAATTTCACCCACCGGCCCCATCCCTTCCACCGGCTGCAGCTGATCAAGCATGTTCATTGCTTGCATGGCGACGGTCAAGCCAATGCCACTTTCCATGCGCGCCGCCAAGTCATCGACATGCGCCAACTTGCCGCGGATCGTGCAACCGTTATCGCAGTAGAGAAAACGGATCAGGCGCACGTTGGCTTTTTGAGCCTTA
>JAPLGZ010000327.1 GCA_026389895.1 Chloroflexota bacterium
GGCGCCGTTGAGGGCGATGTTACGAATATTACCACCCGCCACATTGAGCCGCGCCAGCCGTGCTAGATCCAATCCGTCCGTCGGCGTTGCCTGGGGGAAGATGCGGCTCCAGATTTCGGCGCGCTTGGCGGCGTCCGGAAAGGGAAAGTTGACGATAAACCGGATACGCCGCAAGAAGGCTGGGTCCAGCGCGTTCTTCATGTTGGTAGTCAGGATTGCTAGACCGCGATAGGCTTCCATTCGTTGGAGCAAATAGCTGACTTCAATATTCGCATAGCGATCGTGGATGTATTTGACTTCGCTGCGCTTGCCAAAGAGTGCGTCCGCCTCGTCGAACAACAGCACCGCGCCGCCTTCTTCCGCGGCATCAAAAACCCGGCGCAAATTTTTCTCAGTCTCCCCAATATATTTACTGACAACCTGGCTCAAATCGATGCGATAGAGATCGAGGTGCAGCTCGTTTGCCAAAACCTCAGCCGCCAACGTTTTGCCTGTGCCGCTGCTACCTGCGAAAAGGGCGCTAATGCCTAACCCACGCCCACTCTTTGCCGCAAAGCCCCATTGCTCATAGACGGTGGCGCGCTGGCGCACATGCACGGCCACTTCACGCAAGGTTTGGCGTTGCGTCTCGGGCAACACCAGATCGGCCCACGTCGTCTGCGAGGTGATGCGCTGGGCCAGATCGTCCAGCCGCGGCCGCGCTTGCACTCGACAGGCCTCCCACAGTGGCCGGTAAAAAGGTGCCCCATGCGGGCTGTCGAGTGCGGCCACCGCTTGACTGTGCTCTGGCCAATCCCCCTGCCCATTGTTCAGCTGCTCGGCAACCGTGGCGACCGCCGCGTAGATGGTTGGCGCGTTCAGGCTAAATTGCGCCACCAGCGTCTCTACCGCGCCGTTGAACGCCGGAGCAGCTGGTCCCAGGGCCTGCTGCCAGAGCTGACGCTGTTCACTGGCGCTGGGTTTGGTCACGTCTAGGCTGATGATGGGCCGCCGCTGCACGGGCCGTCGTTCGCGCCCGGTGATAATCAAGAGGCCACCCACCCCTTCGATCAGCCGGGCAATGGCGTGGGTGCGCGGCGCATCGGTTAGTGCCTGCTCGTCACAGTCAAGGAGCAGCGCGGCCTTGCTCAATGTCGCCTCGCGTTCCCAGAAGCGCATGAATGCTTCCAACTCACGCGGATCGCTGGGTAAAACCTGTGCTGCCATGCTGTATAAAACTAACCCTAATTGGGCGCAGGCCGCGGCGGCAATGCTTTGTTTGGCCGCACTTTCTGGGCCGCACAGTTGGATAACCGGTAGCGTCACAAAGCTGGTTGATTTGGCCCATCCATGGGCGATCTGTTCCGCCAATTGCGCATGGGTGGGCACGAGTTTGTTGTCCGGTTCAAGGCGGTCGACGAGACCCGCCAGCCGATCATCTAATTGTTGGATCCCGGCTAAATAATGGAGCACCCGTTCATCAATGCGCAGCGGACTGGTCGTCAGTGTGTTGCCAGCGCCCAAGTCCAGCAGCCGCCAGCGTCGTAACGGCGCGCCCGGCGTCAATGCGCTCCAATGGGCCTCGGGCAGGATGGCCAATGCCAGGCTAAACGTTGGATAGGGGCGTTGTGGATCACCCTGAATGGCGGCATAGAGTGGCGCAAAGGCGCTATCTAATTCCAGACCCGCACAACACAACAACAGATCGCGCTCGAATGCAGAAAGACCAAAGTTCACACAGAGTGTTTCTAGCGCCGGTGGCAAGGTCATCGTTGCCGCGATGCTGGCGAGCGACGGTTGCTGGTTTCCCTCAGGCAGCTTTGGTTCACTTTGGGGCGCATACTGCTCAAGGCGCATTCGCACACCCTGCAAGGCCGCAGCCAGATAACGTTGGTTCGCCGTGTACCAGTCGCTCGCGGCCTTCTCATCGATGGATAAATTTGTTTGGGCAAGCTGGTTTGTCATGATGGTCACGGAAAAGATTAACTTCTCTAAATGGCCACCTGTGGCGCGTTATAGCGATTGTCGGCCGCTTGGTCTAACAGGCTTTCGGCGCCATCCACCTGAACCCGCACCAGATAATTCCCTGGTATGACATTCTCAATCGGAAAGACCACACTGTTCGTTTCATTGACGCCCGGCGGCAGCGTGATCGTGTTCCAGGCTGGTGCGGCAAAACGGTAGGCACGGGCGTTCGAACTGGGCGCGTTTTGAAATTCGTTTAACAATAAGACCAGGCGTTGCCCCGTCGCGACATTGGGGGTAAACGTCACCGTCACATCGGCCGCGCGGAAGGTCACGCCGTTGATCACTGTACTCTGGCCATTGCTGACCGTAGCTGTAATGAGTGGATGCAAAACAAAGGGAGCCACGTTAGATTCAACGCCACTATGCGGCAAAGGCGGCGTCCCGATGAGGACGGGTTGGACAATTTGCAGGCTCTGCACGCCGGCGCGTAACCCCGCGGGCAAGATGACCTTGATTTGTGTATCGCTCACCTGGCTGGCTGGCGGCGCTACGTCGATCTGCCCAAAACGCACCGTGGTCGCCGCACCGCGCAATTGGGCGCCGCTGATCAGTAGCGTGCTGCTGGCCGTAATCGGTTCATTCCGCCCCAAGGTAGAGGCGACTTCTTCAATCCGCGGTTGCCGGAAGGTGTTTACATAGAGATTGCGGTCGCGCACGGGCAATGCTGGCTGGGGTCTACTTTCACTTTCAATCAAGACAACCGTGCCCTGGTAGGTGACCGAAAGCGCATAGGCCTTTTGGAAAAAGACCGACCAGAGCTTAGATAATTCTTCCAGGTTGATCGGCAAAGGTGTAAACTTCACCAACTCCACCGCTTCGTCCAAATTCGAAGCGCGCAGAAAGTGTTGTGGATCGGCGGCCACGGCGGCGTTAATCACACTGCGAATCTTTTCGCGGGCTAACACCGGTTGCTCATGTAAGGTGCGTAACGTGCTGCCGAGCAAGCGTTGCGGCTCCAACTGGCTTTCGTTGCCGTAAAAGGTGATCAGGTAGTGCAAATCGATCGCGGCGCTTGGCCGCTGGCTCAGTTCGCCATTGGCGCGGCGCGTCGGCAAATCGGCGTTACGCCAGGCGGCGTTGGGCGTCACCTGGTATAGATAGATATTGACGCCCGGATTGGGCAATTCGGTATCCGGCGCATCGGGGCGCACCGCTTTGGCCGCAGCCCCATTGACATCCTCGCGAATGGCGCCATCGACAATCTGGCGCAACGTCTCCGTGACGGTGGCGATGGCTAGAAAATTACTCATCGCTGGCCTCCCGTTTGTCCACGTAGGTAATCTTCTAGCGCAATGGCTGGCGTTGCGGCTTTCGGTTGTGCGCGCACCGCCGGCGCTGGTGGCTGGATCGCCCGCACTTCAACGCGGCCAATCGTGACTTGAATCGTTGGCGTTGGTGTTGCTGCACGCTCCGACGCCACCTCACGCGGTTGCGAATTGCGCCGCTCGACCGGCGTGGCAGTTGGGGGCGCGACGAAGGGTGATTGGGTGGCCTCTGTTAGTTGCATTGCCCTTGGGCCCGCTTGAACAAGGGTAGGTGACGCCTGATGGTTGGCAACCAACCGCCTGTCCCCCATTAGTTCAACCGGCTGAGTTGCTGGTTGAACTAGTTGCCTAGCCCCTGAACGCTTTGGCTCGCTCTGCGGTAAGGCTGAACGAATCACTGGATCCGCCTGCCGTTCGCCAGGCGCTTCACTGGCGGTGCTGGCCGCCACTTTTGGCGACTGCTGGGCCGCGGGTGCTGGCTGCCTGGGCATTTCAACTTTTGCCACGTTCGCCGGATCGGTAAGGTCGGGGATCAAGGGCATGTTCGGCTCTGTTATCGCGGCCAAGTTTGGAGGGTTGGCCTGCTTGTCCAGGCTGGCTGTTTGATCTCGGACTATTGCTGCACGTTGGTTTGGCACTAATTCGTTGTTGGCGAAATTCGTCGCACCAAGGCTGTCATCCGAGCTATCGCCGCCTGGGCGCAGGGTCACGGTGGGCGACAGGGGCTGATCTGGCCTGGTTAAATCTGCCGCATAGAAGGGCGTCATCAACGGTTGCGCGACGGGGCTTGTCCCCAGTGTGCGCAGCACCAACTTATTCAGATAATCGCTCATTCGCTCACCATTTCCAGATAAAATTGCCGTCGCACCGGACTTAAGGCCAAAATGTCGGGCTCCCGCCAGCCATAAACACGGGCCAAGGCATGAACCTCGCGTAAGAGCCGGCGCGCTTGGGCATCGATCTTGGCCCATAGAAACGGTACAATATCAAATAAAAGTGGCCACCCCTGTTCACAACTGGGGCAGACGAGCGCCAATTCGATATCAGCCTGGGGATCGTGGCGGGCCAATTGCGTCGCTAACAGGGTGATCGCCTCATCGGGTAAGCTGCCTGCGCTAACCGCTTCACCGTTATGGCTGGCGCTAAGCAAACACTGTTCCACTAATTTGCGCCGAGCCTCCGCTGGATCGTGCTGTATGATCAGGGCCAAATCCAGGCTATTGATCAGCCGAAAATTCAATGTGTAGCCGGCCCCCGTAACGCGCAACGGTTGTTCATTCAGCCTATCAACGGGCGCAGCAACGCGAATATCGCTTAGGGTAAAATTGAACTCTACCTGATGTTGACAGGCGGGACAGCGTGCCTGGCTGGCCAAACGCGCGCCGAAGACGGCTTCATAGAGATCTAGCAGATAGCCATCCCGCTGCCCAATGCTCAAGGTTGCCAGGGTCTGACGCGTTTGGTTGGGAAAGATCAGCGCCAATAAGGTTAATGCGCGATCGAT
>JAPLGZ010000536.1 GCA_026389895.1 Chloroflexota bacterium
GCTCGCATCTCGTTGAGCCAGGTCAGCGCGAGTTGTCGCCCGTTCGGGAATTGGTCGTCTCGATCCCAGCGCCACGTCACATTCATAGCGAGCATGAGCACCCGGCACAGTTGGACCAGCTGTTGATCAACGCCCGGATAGTGCGTGCTCATCGCTTCGGGCGCGTGGGCGATGTCGAACTCGACAGGTCCGCGGCAACACGTCTCGAGGTCTACGAACAGCAGCCCCTGCTTCGTCCTGAGCAAGTTGCCTGGGTGCGGCTCGCCGTGCAGCAACTGCTCGGCGCCTCCCCGGTCGCCAATCGCCCGCCGCAGGCTGCGCAACGTGTCGCTGAGAAGCTCCCGGTCTGCGTCAGCGAGCGCCGGAGTCTGGTCGCGGTTCCCAACAAGCCATTGCGCCTCCGCGACTCGATCCGTGAAGTGCGGCGTCGCGACGTTGATCTGCCGCATGCCGGTATGCAGCCGTTCAAGCGCACGCGCGTAGTCACGCGGCTCGACCTCTCGAAACGACACAGATTCATAGTAGGTCCAAAGCGTGATCACAAAGCCGTCATGCACGTAGACGCGCGGCTCCACTCGAGGCTCAAGCGCAGCCACCGGGCTCTGGGTCGCCGCGAGTCGTTGAGCCAGCTCGACTTCGAACTCTGCGCTCGCCTGCCTCGCTATGTCCCCGACCTGGGCAACCACGTCACAAGGCAGCAGACGCAGCGTGAGCCGGTTCGAGTCGTGAAGAACGATCGCGTCATCGACCGTCAGATCAAATGCTGAGGCGATCGACATAGCCGCAGCCACCGCGCGCGGAACTTCTGATGCCAGCATCATTGCCTCCTCTTCCCCGGCTCGTCTTGTCCGGATAACCAATTTGTCAACAGATTGCCTTTCCCAGTCGCTTTCGTTGACCGTTGCACTGGATAGTTGTGATGCAGATCACCTGCATTAAAACAAGCAAAAGCATCCCCAAGCCAGTAGCCAGGCACGTCTCTGTCTCCTTCCAAGCCTACACCGAGGACACTCATTGGGTGCGCAACGAATAATGACATTTTCTATCACTGTTCACCGGACAATCCCATCATTTTTTAGGGAGCGCGCGACTATTGGCGGTCGATTAGCGTCATCATGAATACAACCGTTATTCATTAGCTTATCAATTTGGATAAAGAGAATACAGAAATGATTTACCCTGTCCATGCCGAAGTAGAGCAGCAGATGCGTCCTGGCGCTTTGTCGGAACAAGGATTTTTGGGCCCCACCGAGTCAGTCCAATCGGTGCTTGAAACTGATGAACAAACGTTGGCAAAACTAGGTGTTACGCATGTGACGATCGCGGATCGGTTAGAAACTATATTATTGAATGTCATCCAGCAAAAATTTACCGATTTAGCAGGTTGGTTCGATCGCATGACGTCTTTTCCTAATTTCGATGCGCCAACAATCGCTCCACAATTTTCTTTGAATAATTTGCCAGATTTGGGTAGCGGCTATCTGGTGGGAAAGCTGCATATTTTTATCAAACAATGGCGCGGCTTTCAAGAATGTCCGTGGGGTTGCCCGGCAAATTCACGACTAGGGTCGATTGATTTTTTAATCCTCAACCGCGAGACAGGCGAATCGTTTACAGGGCCAGGTTTGATTGTTCATTTAATCCGTGAGCACCACTTTTTTGAAGGCCAGCAAAGCCCTTATCGTGTAGACCCGGCAAAAGCGATCCGTGTCCTTGCCCTCTAAAAAGTGGCAAGAGCAAAGGAAATGGCCGTAAAAAAAACTTGGTGCATAATCACCTCATAGCCGTCGCCTAGAGGAGCGACACAAGGCGACGGCTATGATACGGGTAGGTCTAATCCCAAAGCTGTGGTCTGAATTATTCGCGACCGGAATCCCATTCCTTTGTGATCGATTCTGGCGTGTCGATAAGCTCAAAATGACTTTCGCTAATCCAGTCCTGCAATAGTTCTTCAGGATCCCCGTACTTAGAAATAGCCAGCACGGCGCTCTCGATCACTTTGGTTGCTTCGTAGTTCAAGTCACTGTCATCAGTGCCATTAACTTTAATTTCGATGGCTTCTTCGAACGTCATTGTTTGATTGTCCATTTGCGTACTCTTTTCCTAATGCCTTTTTTGATTTTCTTTGATTGATTTTTACCACCCTTATTATATACGACAAACTATGCCTAAATCATCGTGGGTAGCCTTCTATTTCCGAGAACATTATGATAAATTCAGCAAAATTACTGATTAAAAACGGTTGATTTATATGGTATATTTATTATGGTATCGTAGTCTATATGGCCAACCCTTGTCTAGAAAATAGCATTTGCTCTAATGAGGGGCAATTGCGGTTTTACATAACATCGGCACCGTCATTGTTTGCTTAGTTTTTCCTCTTTTTATTTTTCCTTCGATTGACTGAATTTCATAGAGAACTTGATAGGAGGCTGACATGTGGAACTGGCGTGGGTTGTTGCATGAAGGACGCTGGTTAATTCCCTGGATTTTCATTAACGGTCTAGTCCTAGGCACCATTGTCTATCGGGTGGTTTATCCATAGCCTACTCGACGGAAATAGCATCTTTTTCACACCCTCATTGATGCAAAATTGGCCCAACCAAAAAACTGAACACACGAAGCTGAGATGACGACTGATGCCGTGTGCGCTTTGCTATGCCTTGACGATGCGATAAATTCGGATGAACGGCGTCATCAACATAAAAATTCGAGAATTGGAATAACTAAATTAGTTACGCAGGTCATTAAAAGGGCAACAAATTTTTAACGCAGAGACGCAAAGGCGCGGAGAAAACTAGCGATACCTACGTATCAACAGGCTTGCTTGTGCTAGATCCTTTTTATCGGAGAATTGGCTTCTCTTGGTGCTTCTATGCGGCTCCGCGTCTCTGCTTTAGTTTTTTGCTGCCTTTTGCATGACAGGTGTTAGTAATATGGTGGATGGCAAGTTGCCTTTAAATTAACCGCAATCCCGTCTACTGACTTTGCCGGTTTGTTGTCTACGCCAAATCACGTATTTTTTCAATATAGCATCCATGGGCGCGAAGGATTGAGCCCACAAATAGCGATTAATAAATTGAGGTGGCGAGGCCTCGTAGCAAACGCCCATAGGATTAATTCTCCCTGTGGGCGTTTGCTATTTTATTTGCCATTAGCACAACATGATTGGGCAGATAATCACGACGACTGCGTCAAAGTGGACGTTATAACTCAGGTTTATACAATCTTTCGGATTTAATTTTTTATCTGTTATTTATTCAGAGAACTCTAGTGTACACATAATTAAACGTTCTAGGTTCAGCCGCGCTTGTAACAGGAATGGCTGAACCTAGAATGTTACCGCGCTTGGCAACCCGCTTGAATGATTGCAAAGGCTGAACATGGTCGTAGATATTTCAGCGCGCAAAACAGGGCAGTATCAAAAGAAGTCGCCAATGCAGTGTTGGCGACTTCTTTTGATACTGCCCTGTTATAGTGGGTTTATCGGGGCTGTGTTTTTCTATACGACCAAAAAAGTTAGGTGCGCCCGGAGGGGATCGAACCCCCGACACTCGGTTCCGAAGACCGATGCTCTATCCACTGAGCTACGAGCGCAGATAGCCTATTGTATCATCAGGATTGAATTTCGTCCAACAATTTTGGCGTATAGATATAAATAACGGTGAGCTTACGTTTATCCGAGCAACCAGGCAAGATAAATTGCACATTAACTTTATGGATATGGTATCTTTACTCATAGGTTAGATAGGCGCGACGAATCGACAAGCAAAGCCTTCTTGAAAAAGAAGACCAAAGGTTATGACAGCAGTAAAGTCTTACAACCTGTCAGCAATATGTAAGGCGTAAATCAGCGAAGGTATGCGAAAATTATTTAAATCCTATTTTGACCCAAATGATATTAACTTATTCAGGGATTCCCTTCAATTATTAACTACATTTGCCCCGCTACATTGTCGTAAAGGTTCGGCTGGATGAAAAAATATTATGGGGTGCTAGAAGTTCCGGTCACGGCTACGCACGAAGAGATCCGTTCTCAGTATAAACAACTCGTCCGCATTTACCATCCTGATCGATTTTTGAACCCAATCGATAAAGTTTATGCGGAAGAAAAACTAAAAGAGATCAACGAAGCTTATAATGCCCTCTCCACAAAATTGGAAACAGGCGCGGTTGAAGCAGAGTCAACGCGGAGTGTGCCGAGACCCGTGATCGATCCACTTTGGCTCGACTTCGGGGGGTTGAATAGCACCGATAAAGTGGTGCGAAGCTTTCAGGTCGATAACCTGGGGGGGCCGGCGAAGACGATTGAGTTTGTCTATGGCGAAGATCAGGCCTGGTTTCAAATTGGTAATGGGCGACCCGTGACTGAGGGTAAACCAATCCCCGTGATGTTTGATATTACAACGGATCTGCACAAATTGGCGCCGGCTCAGACCCATCATGCCTGGGTTGATATTGATATGGATGGCATGCGGGCGCGGCTTAATCTTATGGTGCGCGTCAATAAGTCATCGCCGGCGTTGAGATTTTCACCGCGCCTTGCTTTGGGCATCGGGCTTTGTCTGGTGATTTTACTGGCCGTTCTGTTCCTGCAATTCGGGGGCAGTTTGCCTATGCTCAGCAGGGCCATCAATTTTTCTAGCAACCCGACCATTGCCAAGCGGTTACAAGCCGATCACTTACTCTTTACAGTGGATCAAGACAGCCACCAGGTGGTCTATACTTCGCAGGTGGATGGCGCAAATCAAATTGATCTGGGGCTTACTGGCTGGTCGCCGGCGGCATCGCCGGATGGTCAGCAAATTGCCTATGTCGCCGGAGAAGCGCAGGCATCACAGATCTTTGTTTCAGACGCGGCAGGTGGTCATCTGCACCAGATCACCAAAGATCCGCAACCTAAATCGACGCCGATTTGGTCACCAAACGGCAGTATGATCGCCTTTCTAGCGGGGCCAGATTCACAAACCATTTTACGGATTTTTGATGTGCAGAATGAGCAATTTTATGATCCACCCAACGCCAATTTAGGCTTTGCCAAGAACTTCGACTGGGCGCCGGACGGCAAGACGATTCTATTTGATGCCTACCTGGGCAATACCAGCCAAATCTACCAATTTAATCCTGACAATCAGGATCTCCAGTTATTTACCCCTTTTGACAGTTGGGATCCCGCTTGGTCGCCCGATGGCCAACGGGTAGCCGTCACTTCGCGAGAGGGGATTTTTACCCTCAACAGCCACGGCAGCGATTTGCAACAGTTAACCAAGAATCATGGATGGTCGCCAGCCTGGTCGTTCGATGGGCAGCAAATTGCGTTCTTCTCAGACAAAAATAGTACCGCTGGCACATCAAATTTGTGGGTGATGGATCAGGATGGCGGCCACCAAATCCAATTGCCGAGGGCGAACAGTTTGAATTTTGCCTGGTCGCCTATCAGCAAGCAACTTGCTTATGTCACAGGCAATGCCAAAAAGCAGGCTTCGATCCTCTATTTGTGGGTGACCGACCTCAAGGATCAACCGCATCTCGTGGCGGAGATCAACCAAGCCACCATTGCCTGGACACGTTGACTTCGCCAGCGGAAGGGCTGACCATCAGCAGCTTCGTTCATTGATCGAGATGACCTATGATAAACTGATAGGCCATCCTAGGTCATCTCGATCATTTAGACTGTCAGCTATGGGGTCCAGAATTTCAGATGCATATTCGCTGTCGCAATTGCCAGGGAGCTAGTGGCTTCCACTCAATTTTATTTTTCGCCGCCTTGATTCTACTTGGCTGCTCATTGCTTAGCCCGCTAAGCACCTCGGCCCAACGCCTACCTGCCACCCCTAATCCACGGGCAACCCCGCTAGCTGTGGCCCATTCTGCGATCCAACGCATTCGCGACCGCGATAACACCTTGATTGCAGGGGTGAAATATGATTTTGAACCCTTTGGTTTTATTGACAACAGTGGCAATCTGGTTGGTTTTGATGTCGATCTGGTGCGCGCCATCGCAGATCTATGGGGCGTTAATGTCCAGTTTGTCCAGGTGAATTCTTCGAATCGGCTGCAATTTCTGACCACTGGCGCAGTTGATCTAATTGCCGCCTCGTTGACGCACACCAAAGAGCGCGAAGCCATTGTCGATTTTAGTCAGACTTATTACTTGGATGGGCAACGTCTATTAGTACGAGGCGAGACTGGGATCACCGATATAGATAGTCTGGCTGGCAAAACGGTGGCCGCCATCCAAGGGTCTACAGCCCTGGACAACATACGCGATTTGGTGCAAAAAAACAAGCTACAAGTTACCGTGTTGCCGTTTCAAGAATATCCACCCGCCTTAGCCGCGCTCAAGGCTGGCCAGGTCGATGCTTTGACAACCGACAATACCTACCTTGCCCGCGCGGCTCAAAACAACCCAGGCTTGCACGTTGTCGGCGATTTTTTTAGCACAGAGCAATATGGGATTGGCGTACAAGCGGACGATTCTTATTTTCGTGATCTCATTAATTTTACGTTGCAAGCTCTAAAAGCCAACGGTGCCTACGATCGTATCTATACGAAGTGGTTCCCAGGCACTGCCCCCTACCCCATCGAAATCTTGCCCGGCCAATGGCCGTATACATTTGCCACATCCCCCACCCAGCTAGATAGACCGGCTCAAACGCGGCTGGCCTTGATTCGGGCGCGCGGCAAATTGCTGGTCGGTGTTAAATATGATTTTCCACCTTTTGGGTCGGTGAATGCCCAGGGCACGGTGCAAGGTTTTGATGTAGATATCGCCCGCGAATTTGCCAAGCGTTGGTTGGGTAGCGCCGATGCCGTTGAATTGGTGCCAGTGATCTCGGACACCCGGATTCCATTTTTATCGACCGGGGCGGTTGATCTGGTGGTGGCTTCGATGACCCACACCCAACAGCGGGATGATCTGATCGATTTTAGTGAAACCTACTTTTTAGATGGCCAAAGTTTACTCGTCCAGAAAACAAGCGGCATTGAGGAGCTAAAGGATCTGAATGGCAAGACCGTTGCGGCGGTGACGGGTTCGACGGCGCTTGAGAATATTATGGCCATCAGCAAAGAGCGCGCCATCAAAATCACGGTGTTGCCTTTTCAGGAATACCCATCTGCCGTAGAAGCGCTCAAAGCGGGCCAGGTGGACGCCGTAACGACCGATAGCATGGCGCTGGCGCAGTTTGCCAAAGATAACCCAACCTTGATCGTCGTTGGGACACCTTTCACACAAGAACCCTATGGGATTGGGGTGCCGCGCTTTGACAGTGCTTTTCGCGATCAAGTCAACTTGACGTTGCAAGCGATGCAACTCGATGGCACCTATACGGCGCTCTATGAAAAATGGTTTGGCAAGGCCTTCCCCTATCCAATTGAGTTATGGCCCAGCGTTGGGCCGGCCCTCACCCAATCACCAACGAGCGCCGTAGCGATCAACCCACCCACAACTTTGCCGGTTGCCACAAGGCGTCCATCTGCAACGCCCACAACGCTACGAGTCACACCGGCGGCACCGTCACCAACCCAACAACTGATCTTGATCCCGAGCGCGACCCCCACCCTCCCATCAACACCCGTGCCAACCAATGCCAACCCGATCATTCTGCTGCCCACCAATACGCCAATCCCCAGTGAGAATCCAACGCCGATGCGGCATACCATTGCCCAAGGGGAAACGTTGAGTACAATAGCGTTACGTTATTATGGCAGTTCTACCCTGTGGACCCGGATCTACGAAGCAAACCGCGACAAGATTGGCGACGACCCGAATAATTTGGTATTGGGGATGGAGCTTGTCATTCCGCCCAATGAATAAGGGGGATTGAGAGATTGGAGATTGTTCGTGCTCAATCTCTCATCTCCAATTTCTTATCTCTTAATCTCTAATCTCTTAATCTCTAATCTCTCCTACGCGCCGCTTGCCGAAACTGAACGGTGTAATTACGCAGGGCATCTTCGGGATTCAAGTCAACGGTCTGCGCGAAGGCCACGAGTTGCCACAAAATTTCACCGAGCCGTGCCTCGGTAGGCGCGGCGCCTAAGAGCGTCGCGAGTTCTGGGGTGGTCTGGCTGAGGACCACGCGGTCAAGCAAACCAGCCTTGGCCGCTTTTGATTGAAGTTGCCGCGCTTTTTCTAAGGCCGGCAGACCCGCCGGCACCCCATCAAGCGGGTCAGGTTGCCGTTGGCCTTTGGCCAGCTTTTCCTGCGCTTTGATGGCATCCCAATTGGTAAGCACGCTTTGGACGCCATCCACAATCGTATCACCAAAAACGTGCGGATGACGCCGGATCAATTTAGTAACCACGCCATTGATCACGTCGGCCATTTGAAAACGTTTTTCTTCCGTCGCGATCTGGATCATGAGCACAGCCGCCATCAGCAGATCCCCTAATTCTTCGGCGATATGAGGGCTATTGTTCTGGCCACTGGCTTCGGCATCAATGGCTTCTAATACTTCGGCGCATTCGCCTAACAGATCATGCCGCATACTTACCAGGGTTTGAGCGCGATCCCAAGGACAGCCTTCAGGCGCGCGGAGATGCGCAACGATGGCCTGTAGGGCGCTGAAACTAGCCGGGTGCAAAGGTGGTAGATAGACAATTGAGGTTGAAGTCAGCGGCACGGCTTGATCAAGTGCGTCCAGTGTAATCGTCGCGTAGGTTTGCCCTGAACGAGTGTCGCCAGACAAAATTGTGACAGGGTGCTGAGTTGGATAAGCGTTGAGCAAAATGAGTTTCAACGGTGTTGCCAACGTTTCAAGATTGGTAATCAACAGAGGTAAACTCAGGTCAACTTGCGGGTAGTATTGCGCGGCGATGCGCTGGGCGCTGACACATTGATAGCCATCGGCCAGCGCATCGCCGACCGATGCTTCAAGCATAAATTGCTGAATGATCTCTAAAATATTCTGCATGGCGGAATTCCTTTTCTGGAGCAAGCGTGGATTGCCGAGTCACCTGCTCGGATCAATTACAAACTGCAACTGGCCAGAGCAATCCACTTACCTTGGTCATCTAGAGTCCATCCCCGAAATGCGGAACAGACATCGCTGACCAGGCACAGTGGCCTTTGGGTCAAATCGGGTCAATTATACGGTGAAGGATAATTTTCTACCGCGTCTGACGATTTTGGAGATAGGCTTCGACTAAACCAAGCAGTAAGAAGGTCACCAAAATAAAGGTGATGTCTAAAGTGCGCAGCAGGGCAAAGATCGCAACAGCTGCAAGCGACAGACCGAGCAGCAAACCCTGACGTAGTGCGATCTCGGGCTTTGACGGTGTATAACGCCGCTGGCCACCTAACGCAGGCCAGCGTTTATGGAGAGCCAAAGCGCCCAGTGCCCCTAGGCCAGTGCTGAGGCTGACCAATGCGAGGATAAAAAGAACGATGACGGGCAGATTTCTCTGCCCATCCGGCGTGGTTGGTGGGATGCGCTGCAAGACATAGGCAACAATGCCACCACCGACGATCAGTAAAAAAATTGACCAACCCAAGGTTTGTGTACGTGTCATAAGCGCCAGTGTATCATTTGAGCTTTAGCGTTTCCAAATTAGCGAAGTTTTATGCTATAATTACCCGAGCGTCGGCGCGCTAGGATGATAGTACGCCCTGGTTATGCGTACTGCTGGCAGTTGAATAGCAAAGTCGATCACTGGCATTCATACTACCGTAGACGACGAATTAATTGATTGAATTAGTTATAAGGACATTAAGCATGAACTTCA
>JAPLGZ010000444.1 GCA_026389895.1 Chloroflexota bacterium
GCCAAGGCGATCAACAACGCTCCCTCTTCTGCAGGATTGCGCATGAAAAACTGGCGCACGACAAACTCAGTGGGTGTGGCGGGATCGCCGGGCGCTTTGCCCTCAAATGTGCCGACACCGACCATAAAACAGTAGACGCCCGCGCCGCCCCCTAAGCCAGTCGTCTCTGTATCGATAAAGGCTGCCTGCCGAAAATCAAGTTGATCGTGCAAGCCAAAAGTGGGATGATACGGTGCAAAAAGACTCGGACGCTGGACCAGCAGATCACCCAATGGACGTTCGCCCCGTGCAATATGCAGCGGATAAATTTGGGTACGCATATAACAGATGCCAGCGCTATTTTCGATCGTGAGGCCGGGCACCAGCACTTCTAACTGGCGTACGCCGGTTGGCTGGGCGGCCAAGGGCTGGTTTAGCTCAGATGCAGTCGGAACTTCGGGATCAGGATGGGCGCGTTGCGGGCGTAGTTCCTGCAAACGGCGTAAGCGTTCTAGCGTTGACGACACAGCCAAAATTCTCCCCACAAAACGGGCCACCAAACGAAAATGCGTGACATAAAATATACTCGCATAGTGCTCGCCTACATTTTATGTCGTACGCCATAGCATACCACAATTGGCATGTGAAACCAATCGCTCTTGTACGATTCTACCGTTGTGTCGCTGCTTTGGGCCAATTTGATCGCTTCATCTATAATCAAGCCCAACAAATCAGTTAGTGAGAAAGCAATGATGATCAGATCGGCCAAGCCAGACCCCAATTTAATTCACGCGCGCCAGGCCAAAAACTGGATTATTCAGGAACTTGCCCCGGCTTCTTTTCTGCAAGACAGCCCTGAGCACCCTTTGCTGCTCCAGGTGCTCTACAATCGCGGCCTGCGCACAAGCAGTGACACCAAGAATTTCTTGAGCGGTGCGGATGCCGTCCGAGAGAATCCCTATAAGCTGCGCGATATGACGCCCGCCGTGACCCGCATCGTCCATGCGATTGAGCGCGGCGAAACGATCTGCGTTTATGGCGACTTTGATGCGGACGGCGTCACTTCGACGGCGTTGCTAGTCACGGCGTTGCAGGCCGCGGGCGGGCGGGTCGGCCCTTATATTCCCGACCGCGTCGATGAAGGTTACGGGCTTAATCTGGAGGCGATTGAGAAAATTGCCAAACAGGCCAAATTGATGATCACGGTTGATTGTGGCATTCGCAGCCTCGTCGAAGTGGCGCGTGCCATCCAACTGGGGATCGACGTGATCGTGACCGATCACCATTCCGTCGGGCCGCAATTACCAGGCGCGTTGGCTGTGATCAACCCGCGCCGCATCGACTGTCCCAGCAAATTTGACCGGCTGGCCGGTGTGGGTGTGGCCTATCGGCTAGCCCAGGCCGTTTTGCGGGCGGTGGCTCAACAAAAATGGAGCCGGCTGACGGCCGAACAGGTTGCCGATTTAGAGGAAAATTTGCTTGATTTTGTCGCGATTGGCACCGTGGCGGATGTGATGCCGCTGCTGGGCGAGAACCGTTCTTTGGTACAACGCGGTTTGGCGCGCATCAATCGCACCGAACGCCCGGGCCTAGAAGCCCTGATTAAACAAGCCGATTTACGCGCCGGTTCGATTGATACCACGGCGATTGCCTTTCGCATCGCCCCGCGCATCAACGCCGCTGGTCGGCTCGCCCATGCCAAGTTGGCCTATCAACTGTTGCGCACCAACGATCCCACGCAAGCGTACACGTTGACGATGGAACTGGAAACGCTCAACCAGCAGCGCCAAAATCTCACGGCTAGCGCGCAGGCCGAGGCGGAGGAGCAATTATCTGGCCAATTACGCGATGACCCAGCGCTGCTGGTGATCAGCAGCCCCAATTTTCTGCCGGGTATTGTCGGGCTGGTGGACGGAAAATTGACTGAACGTTTCTATCGCCCCGTGGTCGTGATTGAACAGGGAGATAGCGAGTCGCGCGGCAGCGCGCGCAGCATTCGCGAATTTAATATCAGCAGTGCCTTGGACGAATTGCGCAGCTGGATGGTGCGGCATGGTGGGCATAGTCGCGCGGCGGGCTTTACCGTGCAAACAGCCCGCCTAGGCGACTTCACCGCCGCCTTGCGTGATGTGGCGCATCGCGATTTGCCGGATCGCATCAATTTGCGCCCCACGTTGAACATTGACGCTGTGGTCACCTTTGAGCAACTCAACTGGGGGCTGCTTGAGCAGTTTGCCCGACTCGAGCCAACTGGCCAGGAAAACCCACCCCCCTTGCTGCTCTGTCGCAACGTGTGTGTGCGCGAGGTCCGGGTGATTGGCCAGCGTAAACATTTGCGCCTGGTATTGGATGGTGGCCAGAGCAGTGTGGTGCTAGACGGCGTGGCTTTCAGTCAAGCGGAATGGAGTAAACACCTGGACGAAGGCAGCCGAATTGATGTCGTTTTTCAAGTCGAGGCCAACGAATGGCAAGGTCGGCGACTATTGCAGTTGAATATTCAAGATCTGCGGATTGCCGAATGAGTGATCGCGATCTGACAGGTGGAAAAACAACCCCCACCTTGTCAGGTCGAGCGACCACGAGGATTCGGCATCATGGCTAAAGTGCGGTCGGCTGGCCGGATTTGAGGATTCATCCCTTCCCCACTATAATGCGGGCTTGATATCACACAAGCTTTTTTATGTTTCACGGATCAAATTATGTGGCAAAAACTTTCCACACCGCTCAAAATTGGCCTTAGTTTCGGCCTACTCGGCATCGCCTTAACCATCGTGGGCATACTCCGCGGGAATGTGCCTTTACATCCTGCTAATATTGGTATGGCGCTGCTGATCGGTGGCGGGGTCTGGTTTTTGGTTAGTTGGGCCGTCGCAACAACGGCTGTCGATGTAGAAAAAGATATCGAAGAACCCCAGTAACGTCGCGTACCTAGACCGACGGAAATACCCCCTAAACCTCAGGCAATTAACCTAAAGGCCCA
Source organism: Chloroflexota bacterium (assembly GCA_026389895.1). Taxonomy (GTDB): domain Bacteria; phylum Chloroflexota; class Anaerolineae; order Caldilineales; family Caldilineaceae; genus JAPLGZ01. Next base: position 2,960 of record JAPLGZ010000444.1, read on the forward strand.
AGTAAGCCCTGCTGCGGTCAGCAGGGCTTACTTTGACCTTTTTGCTTCTGATTCAGACCCCACTTTGTCAGTTATCTGTAACATGTTTTGCCTGTTTTTCGTGTTATCGTTTGAATTAGAGTCCATACAGTAGATTGTTTAGCGACTAGATATCGGTAAGGCTTGTCTAGTGATCGCTGGACACCTCATGGCGTTCTCAGATTGTCCACCCTATTAATTTAATGAACCTGCTTCTAGCGTACAGGCTACTTTGGCGCGTTTAGGCGTCGCGCGCCCAAGAACCTGGATTTAATGGGCCCAGGATAAGGACGTCTAACTCTAAACAATCCACCTAACCAACCCTGAGGGAGGTCAAGAGCAACCCATCGAATCAACCAGAAGTCCAAGGTAAGCGTCAATAACCTGCTTTCTCACACCATAAAACCTGCTTTCTCACACCATAAAGAAGAGTGATTCATGTTTTATCCGCGATCTTTTGCGCCGCGATCTTTTGTGCATCCTGCCAAGAGCCGCTGGCTGCGCTCTTTGGCATTTCTTGTGTTATGCCTAGCTGTTGCTGGACTAATCAATCTCGCTC
>JAPLGZ010000344.1 GCA_026389895.1 Chloroflexota bacterium
TGCCCAGATTGCCACGATAATGCTTAATAAGGGCCGGATGGGATAAATCCACCCCCGTGTCAAAGTCGGCCACAACCGCCCCTTGCCCCGTGATGCCCAGCTCTGTCCAAACTTGATCCGCGCCCACCAGGCTAATATTCCAATTCGCCGGATCTAAACTGGCCGGCTGTAGAAAGGCTGATGGCTGAGAATTTTGCACCTGATGTTCGGTGAACGCCAGCAGCGGATAATTGGCAATGATGCGTTGCACGTCGTCACGCTGGGCCAAGGCAACCAGCGTACTTAGATTGCCCTCGACCGCCAGTGCATTCACAATATAGAAAGCTTGATAAGTGGTGACATCATTTTGGGCAATTTGAGCATCGAGCAGAGTTTTCACCGCGGCCTGCGCAGCTTGTGCCGTGCTAAGCAAAGTTTCTAACATGGCGTGGCGTCGATCGGCCTGACTGGCATAGACGGCTGTTTGTTGAGCGCTTAGATCGCTTTGCGCGCGCAGATAGACCAGAAAACGGGTCTTTTGCAGCCGTTGTTGGGGCAAGGGGGGCAAGCCTGGGATGCTATTGGTCGTGGCCGGGGCCTCTTCGCCATTCAACTCGGCCAGAATGCGTGGATCGACCTTGGCCTGGATGGTTTGGGGCAACGCAAGCCACACTTGCCAGGCTGGATCTTTGGGCGCCGTGCTGGCAGGTGTTATGGGATCAGCTGGCGTTTGGCGCAGGGCAATTTCCGGCCTGTGCTGCATCGGCGTGTCTCCCGAAGCGGCGGCTCTGTCTGAATGGGTAAAGGCAAGGGTCAGCGTGGTCAACAAACAGAGCGGCAACCAAAACCGCAGTTGGAATTTCATTGGAGTCTCCAGGGGAATATGCGGCGTTGGCATGGCGCATGATAGGAATGGGGAATGGTTAACCTGCTTTCGGGACGGATAGTACGCAGTTCTGTTGGTTGGGGGGAGGGCGCACCAGCGTATGCCGTATCCTGTTTCCCTGTGCCCTCCCCCGACTTCAATGGGTAAGCCACTAACGATTCCCCATCCAGCACGTTAACCGTTCAAACTGCGTTGCCAGGTCAACTGGGCCCGTAAGCCGTCGAGGACGGTGGTGCTGGGCGCGTACCCCAGCCTTTGTTGCGCTTTGCTGGTATCTGCGACTGTCCGTTTTTGATCACCGGCACGGGCAGGGCCATGCGTTGTGCGGACTTTTTGGCCGCTTAGTTCTTCCAACATTTCTAGCACCTGATTTACCGTTACCTCTTCACCGCCGCCAATATTAAACGTTTGACCGATACTTTTTTCTGGCATTTCAAAGGCGCGGATAATGCCTTGGACGCAATCTTTTACATAGGTATTGCTGCGACTGTCGTTGCCGTCGCCGTCAATGGTGATCAGTTCATTGTTGAGCATGGCGCGGATGAAGATATTATACCCCATATCGGGGCGTTGGCGCGGGCCATAGACCGAATAGAGGCGTAGGACGGTGACGGGTAAATTAAAGTTGGCGGCATAGGCGCGGCAAAGTTGTTCAGCCGCCAGCTTGGTAATGCCATAGGGCGAGATCGGCGCTAACGGCGATTCCTCGTTGCCGGTGGCAAAGCGCCCATAGACCGAGGATGTCGAAATTTTGATCAGATGTTGGACTTTTTGCTTAACGGCCGCTTCAAGCAACCGTTGGGTCGCCTGAATGTTGCAAGTCATGTAAGAGTCAAATTCACTCCAACTGCGCACCAAGCCAGCCTGGGCGGCCACATGAAAAACTGTCTGTGCCCCGGCCAACGCTTCTGTCAGATCAGCGGTGCGCAAATCGAGCTCATGGAACGTGAAACCGGGCGCGTTGCGTAAATTGGTGAGATTTTGTTCTTTGAGCGCTCGCGGGTAATAAGGAATAAAGGCATCCACACCAGTTACGGTATGGCCTTGCGCCAGCAGTTGTTCGCACAGATGGGAACCAACAAAACCGGCTGCGCCGGTCACAAAACAAGTAGTCATTCGTTTCCTTTCAGGTTTCTGGTCTGTATAAAGGTGGTTGGAAAATGAGTGCCATGAAATTCCTGGTCGTGATAAGCCAAGCGTTGCATGACGGGGTCGCGGTTTCTTCTTGCAACGGCACGGACTGACACTGTATTATCCAAGATAACACCTTTTTAAGCCTGAATGACATTACATTTTTCTGACAATTTGTTTGGTTATGCGCTTACAAGTGTACAACATGGGTTAACCAAGGGCTTGCTTTGGGCTTTTTCCGGGCCGGGTTATACTAATGCTAAGGTCGTCACCTGGCGAGTTGTTAAGTTGGCAACCCGAATCAGGTGATTGTTTGTATCCGCAATATACATGCGATCTTCGACAACCACCAACCCTTCTGGTTCATAGAGCTGCGCCGTCAAAAATGGTCCATCGATGAGGCCTGGCGCACCTGTGCCGATCAGGGTTTGCACCGCGCCGGTGGTGGGATCGAGCGTTTTGATTTTGTGGTTGTAGCTATCGGCAATATAGATTCGCGCATTGGCGCTGGCAATCCCCGTTGGGTGTTGCAGACGCACGGCAGGGCCGGTGCCGTCTACATCGCCGTATTCAAATAAACCCTGCCCCACCAACGTAAAGACAACCGGGTTTTCATCAAAAGTAAGCGCACGGATGGCGCTTGCTTCGGCATCGGCGACAAAGAGATGCCCCATATCCAGCGCCAGATCGCTCGGTTGGTTAAAGGCCGCTTCGGCGCGTGGCCCATCGAGCAGGGCCTCCGCCCCAGTGCCCGCAAAGACGCCGAGTTGTTTTTCCTCAAGCAAAATCCAAAGCTGGTGTGAGCCAGCCATCGCAATGAACAGGGCCTGGTCCAGCACTGTAACTGCCCAAGGGGAGCGTAGATCAATGGTTGTTGGTGTATTACCCTGTTTACGCCGCCCATTGCCTTTGTGCCCGGTGCCGGCAATTGTGCGCACCGTTTCTCGCACCAGATCAATCGCGCGAATGGCGTGATTTTCCGTGTCCGCCACATACAGCGTGTTGCCAGCGAGGGCCATGCCGTGTGGATCGTGGAATTGGGCTTGCCGGATCCCACCGTCTTGCAATCCTGGTCTACCTGTGCCAAAGGTGCGCACAATTTCACCCGCCAGGCCATCTAGGCTAAGTTGAACTTCCAAAATGCGATGATGGCCCGTGTCGGCGACAAAGAGACGATCCCCAGTGGCATAGAGTAACTTGGCGGGAAAGTTCAGCGGACGGGGCGCTTCTTTGGTTGTTTCCAATGACCACTGCGCGATCGGCGCACGATTCAGTAACCCGGCCTGATCAAACTCCGCGATCATCTGTGTAATCACCTGCCCAACCGCGGCGGCTTCGATTTCGCCCGATTGTTGGGCCACGACTTTGCCTTGTGGGTCAACAAGCACCACCGTAGGCCAGGCCCGAACGCCATATTGGCTCCAAATCGCAAAATCAGCGTCATTGACCACCGGGTGTTGGATGCCATGCCGCATGACGGCCTCACTAATATTAGCGGTGATCTTTTCTGCCGGGAATTTAGCCGAATGGACGCTAATAACCACTAACTCATTGGGGAACATTTCACGAAGTCGGCGCAACTGCGCGACATTATGATGACAGTTAATTCAGCAAAAGGTCCAGAATTCCAGCAGCACAATTTTGCCGCGCAA
>JAPLGZ010000022.1 GCA_026389895.1 Chloroflexota bacterium
ACACATGGACCGTTCTTGGCTCAGGCTACTCCTGGTGCGGAGCGCCTTCGGGCACTTAACCCCGGTCTTTGCCTCTCTTTTACTTGCTTTTTTACCGCAATTGCGCAGTTAAGGCAAGCGGAAGCCCTATCTAGGCGACGAACTTTTCTGTTCTTGGGCACCCTCGGGCTTTCCGCTTCCCTGCTCAATATGATACCAAGAGGCACCCGGCTCACGTCGACGCCTGGTAAGGGAGGGAGGGGGTTCTCCTTCCTGCAAAATAAACTAGCCGCGGGCCGGTTCGGCCATTTCGGCACGCGCTTTGGCAGCTAACGCTGGCAGATGACCTTCATGCTCGATCACCTGTTGGAGAAAGCGCATACGTTGGGGAGACGCTGTTTCGCGCATGATCTCGGAATGTGCATGGTCGACCCAGAAGCGGGCGCTACCAGCGATAAAGTTCTCCAACTCTTTCAGCTCTTCGGCCGTTTCGGCATGGGCACAGGCGTTGATCGTAAACATGCGACGCCATTTGCTACCGCCAAACGCCGCGTGCATCAAATTGTGGTTGAACGCGACCACATCGCCTGGTTGTGATTCAAGCGCGATGGCTGGCACCTGGCTCTGCTCGATGCCCCACAATGCCAGCGATTCACGCGCCTTGCGTGCATCCCAGTTGTCGCGCAAATCGATGCGATGCGAACCGGGGATCACCCGCAAAGCGCCGCTGTCGCGCGTGACTGGATCCAAATAAAAGGCGACTTTCAAATATTTGCCGATCGTATGGAAGCCGTCGCTGTGCCAGCGTGTATCACCGGTATAGAAATTGCCGTCACCGCCCAGATAGTTAAAATCCTCACCGATCAAACTGGTGATCAAATTGACGATTTGGGGCTGATCCAGTAACTTGCAGAAACGTTCGCGTTGGTCGATAAAGGGCACGATGCACGAGCGCTGCGTGCCGTCATGCACCGTGCCGCGGTCGCGGAAGACCGCTTCAAACTCGTCGATGATCCAGCCAATCTCTTCTTTTACCAGACCTGGCAACACCAAATAACCAAAGGTCTCAAAAAACTCTTTCTGTTCTTGTGTAATTCCCATCGTACTCTTCCCTTCTGCCCCTAGGTGGACTAGTCGTATTGTTTACAATGAACAAATGGTTATTTCAAAAGCGTCGGATCATATTCTTGGAGGGGAAACCACGGTTTTACCCCGCGATTGACAATATTCTCGGCGATCGGCCAGTGCCCGCTGAGAATGGAAACCATATTTTCAACACCCCCGCGCGCAACATCCTGCGCCGCTTGGATCGACATCGCGGCGACATGTGGCGTTAGAATCACATTATCAAGTTGTAACAGCGGATGCGCTGGCGGTGGGCCATCTGGGATGAAAACATCAATGTGTTCATAGGTATCCAATCCCGCCCCGGCGATCACGTTGGCGCGCAACAATTCAACCAGCGCCATTTCATCCACAATCGCACCGCGCGATGTGTTGATCAGATAGGCGGAGGGTTTCATCTTGCGCAGCGCCGTCTCATCTAGCAGGTGATAAGTCTCTTTTTCTAAGGGTAGATGCAGCGAAATCATGTTGCGCCGTGTGGCAAGGACTCGCATGCCAAAACCTTTGGCGCGGCGTGCCGTTTCGCGCGCCGAATTGCCAAACCCGACCAGACCCAACGTGAGCACTGAAAGACGGCGATTGGGATGCGATTGATAACGGGCCTTATTCCATTCGCCGGCGCGTGTGGCGGCATCCATCTGTGGCAACTTACGCTCTAGTGATAGCAACAGCGCCATCGCATGATCGGCCTGTTCCTCGACGCAGAAATAAGGGACATTCGTCACAACAATCCCGCGTTCGGTTGCCTTCGCCACATCGATCTTGTCGGTGCCGGTGCCCAGGCGCGAGATAACTTTGCATTTTTTTAAGCCCTCAATCACCGGCGTTGGCAACTTGACCGAGACGGCAAAGAGCGCGTCGCAATCTTCCAACACCGCAATTAACTCGTCTGGTGTTGTTGCCTCCACATGGATGGGATTGAGATGATACTCTCGATAGATCGCCGCTTCATATTGGTTCGGGTTCAAAACGGCATTCAACCGCACAACCTTCGCCTTTTCCAAATGAGTCCAATCCTGCATGCCAATGTCTCCAGACTTTATGAATGATAAGTAATACGTGATGAGTGATAAGTGAGAAGTGAGATCAAATGACCTTTTTCACTTATCACTTATCATTCATTCCTCTTTTAGCCTTTCACCGCCCCTGTTGTCAGACCGCCTACATAGAGATCCATGAAGAGTAAATAGATTAATGTCACGGGAATCGAGCCGAGGGTGGCGCCAGCCATCAGTGGGCCCCAATTAAAAAAATCCCGCTGGGCCAGGCTATTGATCAGACCAACCGGCAGCGTCTTACTGGCCTCACCACTGACAAAGACTAGGGCATAGAGCAACTCGTTCCAGGAGAGCGTAAACGCAAAAATCCCCGCCGTTAGCACACCGGGCGCCGCCATTGGCAATGTGATGCGGATCGCCGCGCCCAGGCGACTACAGCCGTCGATCATCGCGCATTCCTCGGGCTCGATTGGCACCGTGCGAAAATAACCGGTCAACAACCAGGCGCAAAACGGAATTAGAAATGTCGGATAGACGAGCATCAGCGCCGATAAATCGCCTAATAGATGAATCTGGCGCAAAAATTGCGCTAACGGAATGAATAACAACGTCTTAGGCACCAAATAGGTGATAAAAATTAGAATGCCCGCTAGTGTTGCCCCGCGAAAACGTAGCCGTGCAATCGCATAGCCCGCGGCAATCGAGACAATCAGCGAAAATGCAGTCGTGATCACAGCCGTTAAAATACTGTTCGCCGACCAGCGTCCGAACGATGCAGTCTTGAATAAAAATAGATAATTGTCCAAGATCGGTGTCTGCAGCCAGAGCGGACTATGCGTGTAATCAAAAATCTCTTTCATCGACTTGAATGAAGTCAAAGCCATCCAATAAAAAGGAAAGAGTAAGACAAACAAGATGAAGACCAGCGGCAAATAGGGCAACAGTAAACGATTCAGGGTGCGCCGCCATGGTGTTTGTTTCATAGGACCTCACTGTTGCTTGACCAAT
>JAPLGZ010000259.1 GCA_026389895.1 Chloroflexota bacterium
TCGAAGCGCCTTGTTGGTGCAGATCGGGCCGGCGACGCGTTTTCTCCATGCCCAACAGGTGGCTTTGGATGGCAAGGAGTTGGCTACCAGTCAACAACGGGCTGTTGGTTATCAGGCAGGGCAGGTATTGACGCTGCAAGGTGCCTGGGAAGGTAATCATTTGTTGACTGCCACTACATTGTATGCGGGCGCACCGGCAGATTATCTGGCCGATCTACGTCAGATGCAGGGCATTGGTCTAGCCTTTGGTTTTGTGTGTGGCGGAGTGGGGTTATTCTTGGTGGCTGTCGGGGTGCTCTTGCGCTTTGTAGGGAAATAATAATCACTTACCTCTTACCGCCAAGGCGCATACCCTTGACTGCGCGGCGTGCCGCAATAGGTTTGATAGATGCGCAATGCCGTTGCCTCGCCCGAACGCAACGCGGCGTGTACTGTGCCATAATCCGTGAGGTCCGTGGCTTCTCCGGCAAAATAGAGTTGTGCCCCGTGTGCGCCGGTCACCGGTTCGGCATACAGGCGGCGGTCATCTAGGCTGCCACCGACCGCTGGATAGGAATAGCTCCCTAATGCCCACGGGTCGGATAGCCAACGCGCAAAGATAAAATTTTCTGGCGCAGGGATATCATTGCCAAACATCTGACGGAGCACCTGCAGGCCGGCTGCGCAAACTTCCGCATCCGTGGCATGGCGGTCGAAATTGGCCGCCGTATACCCGTTGGTGAAACCCATTAAGATCGGCGCGCCAGTAATGGTTTCCAAATTGAACCAACTGGAAAAACCGCCGCGTTCTTCAGGGCTGGGTGGCAATGCCAGCAGCCAGGCATGATCGGCCGGCCAGAATCGGTAGGGAAAGCGCAAGAATAACTTGCCAAGCACCCCTGCACCCCCAAACCCAATGCCATCAATGGCCGCCTGTTTGGCGATGGGTAGCGGCGGCTCAAATTGTAATTGACCGGTTTTCAAAAGGCCAAGCGGCACTGTGATCACGGCCAGGTCGGCGGTGAATGTCGTCTGTGGCGTTATAATCTGGACCTCTTTTTGCGTGTAGACAATCTTCTGCACCGGCTGACGCAGCCGAATATCCAATCCGGTAACTGCATCGTCAAGTAACTGTTTATAGCCGCCGATGGGCACCGCATTGACCCCATGGGCCTCTTTGGGAAACCATTCCTCTATGTCGAGCAAATCGGCGGGGGCGCCTTGCACCCCTTCGGCAACGGCGACCATCGCGGCGATCATGCGGCGATCTAAGGTTGATAAACTGGCATCGGCCAAGACGGGTTGCAAGGCGTCGGCCAGTGAGATGTAGGGGCGCTGGCCTTCGGCTTTGGCCGCTTGGGCGCGGGCAATGGCCTCCTCAATCGCCTGTTGCGCGACTGTTAACCCGTGCCAGGCGGCTTGTTCTAGCTTTGACCGTTCTTGGGCCTGGCCATTTTCGTAGATATACCGATCATCATCCGGTGTATAGAATAGGCGAATCCCCACGGCTTTGCACCAATCGGTCAATGGATTATGATCTGCGCCGTGAATCCATGAGCCGCCGATATCGCAGGGCGCCCCGAGCGATTCGTCGGTCCAAACCCGGCCACCCACCCGATCGCGCGCCTCAATGACTGTTACCTGAAACCCACTATCGTGGAGCAGCCGCGCTGTCACCAAGCCGGCCATCCCGGCTCCTACGACAAGCACGCGTGGTAAGGGTTGTTTTAAAACGATGTTTTCTTCGTGTAATGACCATTTTCCGGACCTAGAATGCATAAATCACCTGTCAATTTTCTGGGGCTAGATGCGCATTCACCAAGTATAGCGCATCATGCCATTATACCATCGGCAAAAGTTTGTGCTAGACTTTTGTTTCGAATGATTCTATCCGATCAGGCATGATAAAAGATATAACCGTTCCCCGTTGAACAGACTGGGCTAGCAGGTAGTTTGCAGGAGGTAGAGATGATTACTTATAGTAACGCAATAATTGATGTTCGTGCAGACCAATTACAAGGTTTTTTCCAGCATTGGGGCAAGGCGCCTTCGCCCAGCACCTTGTTGCGGATCCTCCAGGGCAGTGACCATGTTGTGCTGGCGCGTGAAACGGCCACCGGTGCGATTGTCGGCTATATCACGGCCATTAGCGACGGCATCTCGTGCGCCTATATTCCCCATCTAGAAGTTCGCGCCGACTGGCGTGGTCAAGGCATTGGTTCAGTACTCGTCGCGCGGATGTTGGCACAATTACGCGAACTTTACATGATCGATCTGATGTGCGATGCGGATGTTATGCCATTTTATGAACGTTCTGGCTTCCAGCGCTATACCGGCATGATCGTGCGCAACTATGAGCGACAGACTTGTGAGTAGTGATGGACGTGACAAGATGAACGCATTCTGCCACTTAGTCTGGTCATCTCAGATGACGCATCACTGAATCAAACGTTAAAACTTACTCAATGACTGCTCAATGATGGATGACATTTAATAACCTGGCAACCACAATTATTAACCCAGCATTGATCTTTTGTCATTGTTGGCAGGGTAAACTGGTGGGTAGCTTTGATTGTGAGCCAAAAATTGGCAAGGTTGCACAAGACGTAGTGATAAAACTTGTAGCCTTTCTTGCTTTGTTTCTCTAATAACCTTTGCTAAGATTGAGGCGATTCGCGCATGATCCTCGCGCAAAATCAAGCAAATTGAGCCTGCTGCGACCTTGTCAGTTCTTCGTCTGACCATGAAGACTTACTGAAATTAGCTGTAATCTCTCAAGAATATGGCAAATCAAGGAGCTTTTGTCATCAGGATAATTCCCTCAGAAAGGACAAGACCATGATTAAACGTGAAATTCTTAAAGCTACGAATCAAGTGAAGCTGACCTTCATTCAGCCCACAAATGGTGTACAAACCCGTGTCTCAGTTGTCGGGGATTTTAATAACTGGAATCCCAAGGCCAACCCCTTGATCAAACGCAGCAATAACACAGCCAGCGCCAGTGTGATTTTACCCGTTGGACAGTGTGTGCGCTTCCGCTATGTCACGGGGCAAGGCGTCTGGTTTAACGACGAGAAGGCGGATGCTTACGAACTGAGTGAGCACGGTGAGGACAATTGTTTGGTGATTATTTAAGTTTTCTCTGGAGAGTGGCGATAAGGAAGAGGCTAGCAAATGGCAACAGCAACCTGGAACGGCGTGGTATTGGCAGCGAGTGATCAGACTGTGCTGGTCGAAGGCAACCAGTACTTTCCAATCGAATCAATTCAATGTGAATATTTTCGCCCCAGCGAACAGCATACAACCTGTCCCTGGAAAGGTGTCGCTAGCTACTACGATATCGTTGTGAATGATCAAGTCAATAAAGATGCCGCCTGGTATTATCCAGATCCTAAAGAGGCGGCCAAGCAGATTAAAGGTCACATTGCCTTTTGGCACGGTGTGAAAGTAATGGGTGGTAAGTAGGGAATAACTGGCTAAAAGGTTTGATCGGGGAAACAGGTAGACAGGGGCGCTTCCCTATCTACCTGTTTTGGAGTTTCCCAAATACACAATGGAACATACCGGGATTACGCATGATCACTGGCCATTTTCCCACTTTACCCAGTCCAACCCAAACTAATTCGCCCGCGCTCTTTCTCAACCGTGACGATTTCTACTTTAATGATATCGCCCACTTGCAGCAACACCCCAAATGGGATCTGACTCCGGTGTAATAACCCATCCTGCTTGACGCCAATATCGACAAAGGCGCCAAAGTCTACGACGTTGCGGACCGTGCCATCCAACTGCAACCCAGGCAACAGATCGTCCATCGACAGGACATCGCTGCGCAAGATCGGCACGGGCAGATCGGCGCGCGGATCGCGGCCTGGCCGCACCAGCTGTTCGAAAATATCCGTTAGGGTGGGTACGCCGGTTTCCAGTTCGGCGGCCAATTCACTAAGCGACTGTTGACTCTTGAGCGCCTTGAGCTTTGCTTCACGGTCGCTCATTGGCGCCGTCATGTTGAGATTGGCCCGCTTTAGCAGCTGTTTCGCCCCTTTGTAACTTTCTGGATGAATGGCGCTGGCGTCTAATGGTTCGGCCCCACCACGAATTCGCAAAAAGCCAGCCGCTTGTTCAAAGGCCTTGGGCCCTAACCCAGCTACATCGCGCAGCGCTTTGCGGCTGGCAAAAGGGCCTTGTTCATTGCGGTGAGCGACAATTCGTTCGGCCAATTTCGGGCCAATCCCGGCGACATAGGTCAAGAGCGCTGGCGAAGCCGTATTGGCATCCACACCGACCAAATTAACTACACTTTCGACGACACCATCCAGGGCGCGGGCTAATTCCTTTTGGTCCACATCATGTTGATACAGTCCAATGCCAATCGCCTTTGGATCGATCTTGACCAATTCGGCCAGCGGATCTTGCACCCGGCGCGCAATCGAGGCCGCGCTGCGTAAACTGACATCCAGATCGGGAAATTCGGCGCGCGCCAATGGGCTGGCGCTATAGACGCTGGCGCCCGCTTCATTGACCATCAGATAGCGCAGTTCAGTCGGTGATTGGCGGATTAATTCTGCCACGAGTTGTTCTGTTTCGCGCGAGGCCGTGCCGTTGCCAATCGCGATTAAGGTGACCTGATATTTTTTCACCAGCGCGCTCAGCGTCTTTAACGATTCTTGTTTCTGATTTTGTGGCGGATGGGGGTAGATCGTGCCTGTCTCTAATACCTTGCCCGACGGATCAACGACGGCCACTTTGCAGCCGGTGCGATAGCCGGGGTCTAACGCCAATACCGTGTGATCGGCCAGCGGTGGCTGGGTGAGCAACGCGCGCAAATTCGCCCCAAAGACGCGGATCGCATGCGTTTCGGCCTGTTCGGTAAGCGTACGCCGCACATCGCGCTCAATCGCCGGCAACAAGAGCCGTTCTGCCGCATCATCAATCGCCAGCGCCATGTGCGCGGCTAGCGGCGATTGTTGGTCGATGCGAAAGACATCGGTAATCGCATTGCGCCAGTCGCGTTCGGGCACTTCAAACCCAACGCGTAAAACCTTTTGCGTTTCACCGCGATTGATCGCCAGAATCTGATGGGGCCGTAGCCGATCAACGCGTCCATTAAAATCATAATAGAGTGCATAGACACTGCGCTCGTCTTGGGCATCTTCTATTTTTGCCGTGCGAGTCGTGCCAAAGCGCAGCGCCTTTTCGCGCACCACGCGCCGCACTTCGGGGTGATCGCTGATCGTCTCTGCCACAATATCGCGCGCCCCGGCCAATGCCTCATCCGTGGTCGGTACTTGGTCGTTGACAAAGGGCGCGGCTAATTGATCGAGCGTTGTGCGGGTGCGCAACTGGGCCAGAATTTGGTCAGCGAGCGGCTGGAGGCCCAACTCGCGGGCGATGCTGGCACGCGTGCGTCGTTTGGGTCTATAAGGTTGATAGAGATCCTCCAATGTCGTCAGGCTTTCGGCGGCAAGCAGTTGGGTCTGGAGTTCCGGCGTCAGCTTTCCTTGCTCTTCCAACGACGCCACAATCGCCGCACGTCGTTCGTCTACCTTGCGCAGGCTGTCTAACAGATCAATGAGCGCCCGTAATTGTTCTTCATCGAGCATGCCCGTTGCTTCCTTGCGATAGCGGGCAATAAAGGGCAGTGTGTTGCCGGCGTCAAGCAACTCAATAGCCGCTGCGGCTTGGGCTGGGCGGATATTTAATTGGGTAGCGATTTTTTGCGCGTAGTTAATCATAGTCACTTTTTTAATAAAAAATTCCTCATCTGGATCGGATATACGACAAGTAGCGCGATCCGATCCGGATGAGGTGTCAAATTCTTTTTGCAATCAGGACTGCTTAGTCAGCTTTTAACATATACTCGGCCATATTTGTGACCAATTGTTCACCGATCGCTTGCGGAAACCAGCTAATCGACATGCCCATGATCATCAGGCGCGCCCCCACCGAGTCCGTGGCTTCCGCATCGGTTAAGACCAACAAGAGTGGCGCGTCGGGGTCGCTGCTTTGCGGACCGCGGCGCAGGGCGATGACCGGCGCGCTGACTTCGTCGCTTACTTGCAATGGCACGACTGGTGGTAAATTGGCGGGCAAGATAATCGGGTCGCTGGGTAAATTGCGCACCAGATTGGGGATGGCAATATCTTTGACAACCACGACATCGGCTAGCGCCGACGCCGGTTTGTTGCCCACTGCAAAGAAGGGTAGGCGACTGCTGAGTAGAATGTGACCACCTTTGCCCAGATAATCCGAGATTGCCTGTAACTTGTCGGTGCCAATGCCGCTGGAGGCATAGGCCGCGTCGCTCCAAATGACCCAGGTATATTGCGCCAAATCAGTGCCTTGTGGCGCACCATCTTTGGCGGTCGTCCACAATTTTACTTCATTCCCGCCTTTGGTCAGCACTTGCAAGTAAAAATCAGCTTCGCTTGTTTCCCCTGATTTGGCCTCGGCATTGTCATCAACCAGCAGAATCGCGGCTTTGGCTGAGGATGGGGTCGTTGATGGTTTCGTCGCTTCTGGGGTTTTCCCAGCTTCAACCGACGGAGCTGGTGTGGCTGCTTCCGTTGCGCGACCTTTGTCGGTGGCGCCACTTTGGGTCGATGTTACTGGGCAAATGGCTAGATCGCGTCGCAGCATACAATCTTTGAGATCATTGTTCAACAACCGTGTGATGCCCGCCTCTACACTGGCGGCGTTCATCCCCAAGACCGCTACCATGCGTTGGCCAGAGGGTTGTTGGCGCTGCACAATGAGCAATGTCTGCTCGGCCACCAATCGTAAACCGTCGGTCGTTTCCAGGAAAAAATTGATTTCGGGGGTCGGCGTCGGCTTGGGTGTGGCCGTGCCGGTTGGCGTGCTCGGCGCACTTGTCGCGGTGACGGGGGGCGGCGTTGCGATCACAATGGTCGAGGTTGGAATGGCCGTCGCGAAATAGTGCAGGCTGAGCGGCGTTTCCGTCATCACTGCCGTCCCCGTAATGTCTGGGCGTGCCGGTGTCGCGGTGTCGGTTGGCAACTCGGGCGCGCTAACCGTCGCCGTCATCGTCAACGTTGGCGCAAGTTGGGGCTGATCAGTTACCGTGGCTGTGGCCGTTTTCTCGGGCGTTACGGTGGCTGTTGGTTCAGGTGTAGACGTGGCTAGCGTCACTTCTTTGACCAACGTAATGCCCAGATCATGCAACAGGGTGGTGGCTTTATCCGCCGCCTCATATTGGGCAATGTAGATCAGATCATTAGGCGCATTAGAGGTCAATGCGTTGGTTGTTGCCACACTTGTCGTGACGGTGCCAGACGAGCGCGGGGTTGCTGTTGTGCTACTGGTCGCCGTGAACTGGGTCACGGTCAAGAGTTGGGTGCCGGCGAGGGTAAGATTGCGCCCGCTAGTTTCCAAGCGTTGTTGTAGCTGGGCGCCTTGTTGGAGCAACGCGGCGTTAATGCCATCGGTGCCGCCCACCACTAGCGCGATATCTTTGCCCAGGTAGCTCGGGAAATTGGCCAAGGTATCGGCGCGTTGGCTTGCACTCAGAAAAGTAGCCGTAAAATCTAAAATGCGGCGATTATCAAAGCGGGTGATATAAGGCTCGGTCAAGACATCAAAGTCACTCATGGCCAGCACGCGACCGGTTGATTGGTTGGCCTGTTGGCCGCCAATCGCCACCGTCGTAAATTCCGATTGACCCGTGCGCAGACTACTCAACGTGGTCGGGGCGCTATGAACTTGGGCGGTTACGCCACCGCTGATACTCCGGCCCCCATAAAAGACGATCTGGCTCCCGTTCAGTTTGCTCGCCTGGTCGGCAAAGCTCTTTTGGAAGAAATGGGTATAATTTTCGTCGTTGGCTACGGTGTCGTAAAGATAATCATCATTAAAGACGATGCCAAACGGCGCGGCTAGCATGTTCGTGGCGGTGGGAAAATCACCTTGAA
The DNA here is from genome assembly GCA_026389895.1 of Chloroflexota bacterium. Lineage (GTDB taxonomy): Bacteria > Chloroflexota > Anaerolineae > Caldilineales > Caldilineaceae > JAPLGZ01. The sequence goes on from JAPLGZ010000259.1 coordinate 7,908, forward strand.
CATCTGGATCGCTGATCATCAAGAGCCGCCCACCATTGGCCACGAATTTTTCAACCAGCGCAATTTCGAGTTTTGACCAGAGAAAGAAAGGGCTGATGACGATCAAACCGCTCGCGTCGCTGAGTTGCTCGGCCAACGCCTGGGATTGATCGGGGAAATCTAAATAACTCTGCATCTTAGAGATATCAGCATTGCTCAACCATAAACGCAAGCCGACTCCCTGCGCCGCCAATGCAGCTTCGAGCGGTTGGAAGCTGCTTGGATTCACGCGGTTAAAATGGGCAAGATCGACCACAATGGGGCCACGCCGTAAAGGCGCGGTGGCCATTCCTGTCGTTTGGTCGAGGGCAACGGGCGTGGCGGTAGGCGCCGGGGTTGCCGCGATGGTAAACGCGTCGATGGCGGGTGGTGTATAGGCACGCCGGTTATAGCCCAGGAAAGAGGAGTTTACAAATGTGGGACCAAATAGACAAAGCAAGGCAACGACCAGAATAAGTAAGCGACGAAAAAAGTTTTTCACCGGATCGGATCTCCTGTCGCATGATTTTCGGTGCCCGTGGCCGGCATGAGCGCTTTCAAGTTATCCTGCAAGGTCGTGGCAGGGTGTGGGATGAGCGAGGTCGGTCGATTGGCGCGCAAGCGGCTCAATTGTTGGTCGAGCGCAGTGTCGTCAATCGTAGTAGGCAAAGCAATTCGGCTGTCGAGCATCCACACAGTGTCGGGGGCGGCTTGGGCCATGAGTGATTTTAATTTGGCTTCGGTGCCCTCGAGGGCCGGGGTAAACGAAATGCCCAGATAATTCGTCAATTCGGCCACCCCATAATCAGTGACGCCAGCTAATTTAGCGGCCTCTGTGATGCCGTCACTGCGGCCACCTTCATAATCCACCAAGCCCAAGGCCAGCGCTTCGCTGCCCAGATAGATGCGCGCTTCAGCCACCGTCTTCGCATCAATTTTTAAGGGATTCTCGGCGGCTTGCGAACGTTGGTGCACCACATTGCCGACAAAGGCTTGTTTAACCAGATCCAGTTGGTGAATCTGTTCAAAGCGGCTGCCACCCATCAGTTTATACGGACCACTGCTTAGTTCATCTGGTGAAAGTTGCGGGTCTGTTGGGCGTCCACCGCGGGTGCCAATATTTCCTACATAGCTGCTGGCCTGGGCAAAAATGCGATTGCCCGCGATGGCCATGTAATACCCACCACTCGCCGCCATCGAATCGATGACAACAACCAGGGGCTTGACGCTGCGTAATTTTAGTAAACTATAATAGATGCTCTCGCTGCTGGTGGCCAGCCCGCCAGGGCTATAAATTTCTAACACCACACCAGCAATGCTTGAATCGGCCATGGCGCCATCAATCAGGCGTTGCATGTCGGCCGCACTTGTTTGATCGATGACGCTTTCGAAGCGCAAGACGCCAATCACTGGTTTGGGCGCCCAAGCACGCCCCAGCGACAGCCCTACGATCAGGCAGAGCACCACCAAGATAGCCGAGGCTATACCTTCCCACTTCGGCATGAAATTTTATCCTTTCGCATTGACTTATAAGCCTGTCTAATGCATGGTAGAGGGCAAGCAAAACGACTTTAACAATCGTCACATTTGAAGCGATCAACTGCCCAATGCACCTATGCACCAGTGGCAGTGAAGCAATAGTAGCATCTCTGATCAAAAATAGCAATAATTCTATTTTGGGTAGCTTATTAACCGATGTGAAGCAAGCGCGCTGTGCGGATCGTAGGGGCATGCGGTCGACGGCGATGGAGATCCAGGTTCATCCGCGAGCATTTTCGCCGTCGATTGCGTGCCCGCTTTCCCAGCAGATTGGTGCAAAGCGGGCACGCAATCGACGGCAAAGCAGTTGGCAGGTTTTCCATTATTGGAGGCGCCGTCGACCGCATGCCCCTACGATATCCGCACGATGCACTTGCTTGCTCTGAATGATGAATTATTGGATGCTCTGGTTTCTTATGAGGGTCGGCGCTTTCAACGAAATGCCGCCTATCGGTTACAATGTTTTGCGAGGCTACTATTTGCCCGGCCCTCTTTTCCTGGTTCCATGCCACTTATGTCATCATCGCTTTCCGTGACTTATATTGGCCATGCCACCGTCTTGATCGAGATGGGTGGCGTGCGCGTCCTCACGGATCCTGTGCTGCGCCGACATGTAAGCGGCTTTATTCGGCGGCAGATTCCACTGCCAACCTTGCAAGCGAGCAGTGTGGATGTCGTCCTGATTTCGCAATTTTTTTGCGGCGTCAGGGGTTTACCCATGTAACGGAGTTGGTCGCAGGCGAACAGCTAACGATTGGCGCGCTGGTCATTACAGCGACGCCGGCCCAGCATAGTGGCGGGCGCGGCTGGTTTGGGCCCAGGGTGGAGAGTCTTGGGTTTCTGTTGCGCGGCCAGCAAACGATCTATTTTGCCGGTGACACTGATCTGTTTCCCGAAATGCAGGCCTTGTCAACTGCTTTGGATATTGCCCTGTTGCCGGTATGGGGCTGGGGGCCTACGCTGGGAGCTGGCCATATGGACCCCTACCGCGCCGCCCAAGCTTTAACGCTTTTGAAACCACACTGGGCCATTCCCATTCACTGGGGCACGTTGTATCCAATGGGGATGCGCTATCTACGACCGCGTCTGTTGCAGGCGCCGCCGTATCTCTTTGCCTACCATGCGCATATTTTAGCACCAACCGTGCAAATTCGCATTGTGGAACCGGGCCAGGTATTCGAGATGCCAGCTAGGTAGACAAGGGGACATCACCTATCCCCTTGTCTACCTAGCTTTCTATAACCGCGCCTATGTCATCGAGTAGGGCATCGACCTCGGTGGTATAGAGCAGTGCGGGGTCAAAGCCCATCAATGCAAAGTGTCCTTCAACCTCTAAGCTAATGAGGCCGTGCAGACGAGTCCACCAAACCAGGCCATGGCGCAGCACTGGGCCAGATGTGTGTGGATTGGTGGCCTGTATCCACGTCGTAAGCTGGGTTTCTAGCGCAGATCGGCGGGAACCAGTGGGCGCTCCCGCCACCGGCAGCGCGCTCAGCGCATCTAAAAAGGGAGCCAAAACACGGCGCGCTAGTGGGACTGTGTCGTCGGGTGCAACATAGCCTGGTACGGGCGTGCCATAGAGCAGAAGATAGCGATGTGGCTGAGCCAACGCCCAGGTCCGCGTCGCTTCTGCGAGCACGCGCAGGCATTCGCGTGGTGAACCCTGGTCACCCTGGCGTGCGGCGAGTTCCACAGCCGCGGCCAAGTCACTGTAAGCGTCAATAATGAGCCCGCTCAATAGATCATCGCGACTCGCGAAGTAGCGGTAGAGCGCTGGCCCCGTCACGCCCATCTCTTTACCAATGGCGTTGAGCGAGACTGCGCCAATCCCACCCTCCGCAAGCTGACGTAGCGCAATCGCTTTTGCTTCCTCACGGGTTTCGGTGCGATACCGGGCTCGCCGACCGACTGGCTCTTTGCTCATTATTTTCTCCTCAGTTTATGGGCCTTTGCCTAAGAACCGTCAACATCACATCGGCTCTATATAATTATTATAGGGCATAACTGAAGTAAGAGACAATATCTATTGTTATAGGTATTGACAAAGCGCGCAAAGCGGTATATACTCCACTTGTTAGTGGTTATAACTTTAGTGATATAATATAACAAATGTGATGTAACAAATGGAGGTAGCATGATGATAGTGACAGAGATGGTGTTACCGAGTGTCGGCGAGCCGGAGACGCTCGAACTGCGCAAGCGAGAACTGGCCCCCCTCGGTGCAGGCCAGGTGTTGATCCGCGTTGAGGCGACAGGTGTCTCATTTGCCGAGCAGTCGATGCGACGTGGCCGCTACCCTGGCCAGCCTACGTTCCCTTTTGTGCCTGGGTATGACATAGTCGGCGTTGTAACCGACCTTGGTGCCGGCGTCACAGAGGTCACGCTTGGTCAACGCGTCGCGGCGGTGACCAAGATTGGGGGCTGGGCTGATTACATCGTGTTGCCAGCCATCGACCTCGTTCCAGTGCCTGATGGACTGGAGGCCGTGGATGCCGAGACGGCGGGCGTCAATGGGGTGACTGCGTGGCAGATGTTACACGACTTGGCAAAGGTGCGCGCCGGACAGACCATTCTCGTGCATGGCGCGACCGGTGGTGTGGGCGTCCTGCTTGTGCAACTGGCCCGCTTGGCAGGCGCGCGCGTGATTGGGACCGCTTCTCCTGCCAAGCACGACAAGGTGCGCGCCCTCGGCGCCGAACCCCTCGACTATCATGGCGCCGACCTCGTGGCTCGGGTTCGCGCACTTGTGCCAGGTGGGGTCGATGCGGTCTTCGATCATGTGGGCGGCCAGAGTCTGTACGATTCGTGGCAACTACTGGCACCCGGCGGCACGCTTGTCTCCTATGGCATAGCCTCCAAGCGTGATACCCAGGATTCGATGCTATTGGTCTTTATCCCACACCTGGCCCGCCTTTACTGGTGGAATGCCTTGCCGAACGGTCGCCACGCCTACTTTTACAACGTGTGGGGGGGCAAGACGCTGCGGCCACGCGCGTTCCGCCAGGAATTGCACGCGGCGTTGGGCGCAGTGCTTGCCCTGCTCGCCCAGGGGCGTATCCAAGCGCAGGTGGCCCGTCGCGTGCCATTGGAACAAGCCGCCGAGGGGCTACGCCTGGCCGAGTCGGGCACGGTTACAGGGAAGGTC
>JAPLGZ010000067.1 GCA_026389895.1 Chloroflexota bacterium
CCCAATGAACAGATAAGGCAAGCCAGTCATGATTAAAACGGTTACAGCCACCCGTTATCTCACGCCGCTCCGCGAAGGGGGATCGCTGCCCGCCATTGTTGAAGCCGAAGATGGCGAGCTGTATGTGATGAAATTTGTGGGTGCAGGACAAGGGCCAAAGGTGTTGATCGCGGAATTGGTGGCTGGTGAAATCGCCCGCCATATCGGCCTGCGCGTGCCAGAGATCGTCTTTATGGAGCTAGACCCGGCGCTGGGACGCAATGAGCGCGATCCAGAGATCCGTGACTTGCTCAACGCCAGCGCAGGTCTCAATTTGGGGCTGCGGTATTTGCCCAGTTCCTTTGCCTATAACCCGCTGCTAAAGCCGCCGCCCACCCCTGAATTAGCCTCGGCGATTGTCTGGTTTGATGCCTATGTCACGAATGTGGATCGCACGGCGCGCAATGTCAACATGCTGCTCTGGCAACAAGAACTCTGGCTGATCGACCACGGTGCCACCCTCTATTTTCATTATGATTGGAATGATTATCTGGCACGCAGTCAAACGCCCTTTGCAATGATCAAACAACATGTGTTGTTGCCATTTGCCAGCCAAATCGCTGTGGCGGATGCCCAGTTGCGACCCCAATTGACCTCGGCCATTTTACAGGAGATTGTCGAGCAGATTCCTGAGCCGTGGTTGGGCAGCGAAAAGCTCTTTGCCAATCACGATGAGCACCGCGCCGCCTATCTGGCCTATTTGACCAGTCGACTAGATGCCGCACCGACTTTTGTCCCGGCTTTCGTCGAGGAGGCGGTGCATGCCCACATTCAGCACGTATGAATACGCCTATGTGCGTGTGGTGCCACGCGTAGAACGCGGCGAATTTCTCAACGTGGGGGTGATCCTCTTTTGTCGCACGCGGCGTTTTCTGATGACGCGCATCAAACTAGATGCAGAACGTTTGCAAGGGCTCGCGCCGGCGCTCGATATAGCCGTAGTTCAAGAACAGTTGGCCCTTCTGCCCCGCATCTGCGCGGGTGAGGGACCGATTGGTCAACTAGGCCAAGCTGAAGCCTTTCACTGGTTAGTCGCCCCCCACAGCACCGTGATCCAAACCTCACCCGTTCACGCAGGCATGTGCGACGATCCAGCGCAGACCCTGGAACACCTGGTTGAAACGCTCTAAAATGCGGAGTGGGGAATGATTGCCGATATTGATTCGGCATTCCCTACTCCGCACTCATTCACGCCCACGCGCCTTTCGCCATCAAGCCACCATCGACATTGATAAATTCACCGGTCATAAAAGAAGCTTCTGGGCTGGCCAGGAAAAGGATCACATTGGCGACCTCTTGCGGCTGGCCGATGCGGCCAATCGGATGTTGTTGGGCGGCGGCTTTGCGGAGCTCTTCTGGGCTGGTGCTGCCTTCGAGCGCCAGCGGTGTTTCAATCGTGCCGGGATTGACCGCCAACACACGAATGTTGTCTTTGGCATATTCAAGCGCCAATTGACGGGTCAAAGAGAGATCGCCGCCCTTGCTTGCGGCGTAGGGTGCAATGCCGGTTGCCGATTGCAAGCCTTGGACACTGGCGGTGTTGATGATCACGCCGCCACCCCGTTTTTTCATCTCGGGCACGGTATATTTTGCCATCAAAAAACGGCTCTTCAAGTTTACATTGATAATACGATCCCACATCTCTTCCGACAATTCATGCGCTGGCAGATAGCTGCTGGTTGGCTGGATGCCGACGTTATTACAGAGAATATCAACGCCGCCAAAATCTGCTACAGCTTTGCCCACCAACTTTTCGCATTCGCTGGCTTTTGAAACATCAGCATTGACAAAGACCAACTTGCCAGCGAACTCTTGGCCCTCCTGCGTAATGATTTCACCGGCCTTGACATCCACATCAGCGCAGAGGACAGCGGCGCCAGCCTTGGCAAAACTCAAACTGATCGCGCGCCCGATGCCCTTAGCGCCACCGGTAACAATGACAACTTTGTCTTGAAAATTTGGCATACTGCTTCTCCTATTTCAGATGAATGATGGAACTGAGCGCCTCTAATGCCAACGGGCTGGCTCGATAGAGCCCTTGCAAGATGCGCGTCACGACAATCGCATTGGGCCCAAAACAGAAAATCCCAATCAGAACGGCCGCCATGGATAACCAAAAACTATTACCCTTGCGGCTGCGCGGCATTAAATCATAATGCGACGAACGCTTCACAAGTCGATAATGAGATGGCAATCGATTCAACAGAGAATATCCTTTGCTCAATTGGTGGGTAAGCGTGATCAGTGAAGCGTGATGAGTGAGCAACAGTTCACGCTTCACTGATCACGCCTCACTGATCACGTTTCACTGATCACGCTTTACGTCCGCAATCCGTTTTTCTGTCAATGCACAATATTCGGGCGAGAGTTCAAAGCCAACATAATGGCGCCGGTGGCTCACGGCTGCGATTGATTATAGATCTGATCCGCCCAACCGTCATGCAGAGGGATATCAACGACTAAATCCTCAGGCACCAACGGAGCTCGGAAAATACCGTTGTATAAACTTCGCTCATAAAAAGCCGAAGCATCATGCGATTCATGTTTGCCGGTGCCGAACGAGGAAGTTGTGGTCTTTTTCATATTCATCGCCTGAAGTGAGTTCGTTACAGTATAGCATAGGCCAACCGCCGCACCAAGTGTAACGAATCCACCTCCCAGCGAGCAAATCCTAGTGTAAGCTTCAGGCAGCAATACCTTCAATCAAGCGAGGAATTTATGCACCGCATTCCGATCCGTGACATCATGCAACGTGTTCTTGTGACCATTCGTCCCGATCAATTAGTCGCCGACGCCGCCCAAATGATGGAAGAGTTCAACATCCGGCGTCTACCCGTTGTAGATGACACTGGTTATCTAGTGGGCATTGTCACCGACGCGGATGTCCACGAAGCCGACACGGCCAACCGTGTGCTCAATGACTACGAACCGGGCGCCGAAGAAGAATGGCTGACCGTGGGCGACGTGATGACGCGCGAAGTGGTGACCATTCCCATAGAGGCCAGTGTAGGCCAGCTAGCCGCCACATTGATGGAACATAAAATTGGCGGCCTCCCCGTTATTGAATGTGATCCCGCAGAGCCAAAGCGCGTACGGATGGTGGGCATTGTCACCGAGACAGATATTTTTCAGTTGATCGTTAACGAGTGGCAGGGTGAAGGCCAGGGGTAAATTTTCTGGCTAACCTTTCCTCAAGCGCTAGAACTCAAAACATGCTTCGGCTTGGGCCAGAAGCATGCACGGACCAAAGGCAACAGTTGTCACTGGCTCGATATGGTTGTTCATTACGATGCATAGCATTTACCCCTGTCGCCCTAAAGCCATCCATAATAACTTGCTCATCACCTCTTCCTGTTGTATAGTGCAAGCGCCGATTACCATTTTCCACAGGCATCACGTCTAATCCAGTTTACTTTACCCAACAGGAGTTATGGCATGCAAAGAAATATCCGTCTCAGCACCTTCGCGCTGGTGTTGATCCTACTTTTGGCGAGTTGCCAACCGGTGGCCACGCCTGGTCAAGCCGGCGCAGCGGCTGGCCCACAGAATTATACGCTGGGGGTTGTGCAACCCTTTACCGGTTCGCTTGGCTCCTTTGGCACTGACTTCGGCAAAGGCATTGAACTGGCCGTCGAGCAGATGAACGCCCAGTTGAAAGCAGCTGGCTCGAATGTGCAATTCACCATTGCCAGCGCTGATACCAAAGGCACACCCGACGGTGCGGCCAAGGCTGTGCAAACTGTGGTGCAGACCAGCGGCGCCCAGGTGGTGGTTGGCCCGTTGACGACCGGTGAAGTGTTAGGCGCCAAGCAATTTTCCGACGATAATAAGATCGTGATCGTCGCCCCAGCATCCAGCGCACCGGCCGGTGGCATCCCCGATGATTACATCTTCCGCGTCATGTATCCGTCGGACACGTTTGCGGCGCAGGCTTTCATCAAGATTGCGGCGGCGCGTCAATACAAGAACATCGCCTTGCTACAAGTGGACGATCCGTTTGGCAATGGGATGAACGAAATTTTCACCAAAGGCTTTCAAGCGGCGGGCGGTGGCGAAGTCGTATCGATCAAATATGCGTCTGAACCGACTGATCTTTCCAGCGAAGTGACCAAGCTGAGCAGCGAAGTCGCTCGCCTCAAAGCAGACGGGGCAACGGCTGTCTTCTGTGTCTGTTTCTTGGGCGACGCGCAAAAGGCGCTGCAAGTGGCTGCCGTGGACAAGGTGCTCGGCACCGTAGACTGGTTGGGCGCCGAAAATCTGGTCAATGCCGATATTCTAAAAGACCCAGCCCACGCCAAGTTTCTGGCGCAAACACACTTTACGGTAGTCACGACCACCGAACGGCAGAACCCAAACACCCAGCCGTTCAAGGATGCCTTTAAGGCAAAATTCAACAGCGATCCCGGCCCTTTTACCAATTACGCCTATGACGCGGCCAACATTGCGATGATCTCCATCTTGACGGTGGGCAACAAAGGTGAAAACGTGCAGAAGATTCTGCCTTTCATTTCCGCCCATTACATTGGTACGGCGGTGCAGACCTATTTGGATGCCAACGGCGATCAGGCGATTGCCTATTACAGCATCCAACAGGTGAAGGAAGATGGCTCTGATTTCGGCGAAGTGGGCACGTTCGACGGTTCGACCGGCGAAGTGACGATGAAGTAAAAGTGGGATAGTAGCTATAAGCAGGTAAACAAGCAGGCGCAGCTTTTATAAGGTTGCGCTTGCTTGTTTATCAGACTTGGCATACTCAAGTTTGGTTGTAGGTGAATATTTACACAAGATCATCTAAGATCAAGATATCTAGCCGAGACGCTAACCGTTTCCATTGTCTATCATTCGTGACAAATGCAGTAGCATTATGCGCCAAGCCGGTGGCTATCTGTAGAGCATCAACTGAACGCAAGTTGTATTGTGCCCGCAGTTGAGCTGCCTGACGGACAATATCACGCGTGGTATCAGCCAGGGTAAGATTGGGGAAATAGGCCAATAAACCTTCATATTGTTGGGCGACTTCCCGTTTATTTAATTTCCAAGGTTGAACGGTTAGTTCCATCAATGTTATGATAGATGTTACACCATGTTGCTTTCCAGATTCTATACTGTTTAAGATGGTGGTTGTTAAAGGTAGATATTTGGGATGGGCTTCAAAGTGATAAATGAAAATAGATGTATCTAAGCCAACAGTGGCATGTCTAGCTAACCATTGGTCGATTGATCCCATGCGGCCCGTTCTTCCTGGAGATATTTTGTTGTATCGATACCTGCCCACACTTCTTTATGTAAACCGGCCATTGCTTTGACGTAATTTTCGGGTTGTGGAATCAAAATTAAGACGCCATCCTGCACATCAACGAGTAATCGATCCCCAGCTTGAATATTGAGGCGTTGACGTGCCACACTCGGTAACGCAATTTGGTAGCGATTACTAACTTTCACACTAGCTATATGCGACATAAACGCCTCCATACAAAGCAAATTCTGCGATCTGCTTTGTATAATAGCACAGACTAAACGTAAAAACAATCGTAAACAACCCCATGCCTAAAGGGAGGGGCTTTATCCCTGACGCTATACAGGTACAGAAAGCATAGTCGGGATGGATGGCCGGTTTACAACGGCCCTGCGGCTAATGTTCACCGCAGCGATGTGATCAGCAAGCCCAGCAAAGCCGCAATCTACACAGAGGAATTTACTTTGCGTTTTCCGATTTTTTTTATCGACGTGACCACAGCAAGGGCAGGTGCGCGATGTGTTACGCGGATCAACCGCTACAACTTTCACACCTTCCTTACGTGCTTTGTATTCGATAAAGGTTCTGAGTTGAGCGAAAGACCAACTATGCAATGCTGCTCGCTGCGACCGACGAACCGTTACCCGATCACGAAGACCGCCCAGTTCTTCAATGGCGATGCCGCGTCCGGTGTCTTTGGCCGTAGCAACAATGCTTTTACTGATGTTGTGATTTGTCCAAGTGGCGAAGCGACGTTCTTTGCCCGAAAGTTTTCTCAAGCGGCGACGTGTGCTATGGGTGCCTTTGGCTTGAAGTTTGCGGCGCAATTCTCGATGGCGATAGCGAATATTCTTAACTGTCTTGCCTTGATGGATCACAGCATCGTTATCAACGGCAATGTTTGCCAAGCCGAAATCAACACCGAGAAAATCTTCAACATCTTTGGGCGTTGGTTCGTCAATGTCGCAAGTGGTAAACAGGTAGAATACACCCTCGATCAAGCAGAGATCAGATTCACCGCGTTGATGTTCAAGCATAGCTCTATGATGTTCACCAGCGATAAAGCGAATCTTTTGCCGACCTTCAAGTGTCCAGATCGAAACAGCGCTATCTTTCATTTTCCACGTCAAGATACGAGCGTCATAGGCAATCGATCCGAGCGCCTTGAAAGTACGCTGCGTTTTCTTGTCCAGGGTGTAGGCGTCGGTTACTTTGGCGATACAGCGAACAACAAGCTGAGCGGTCAGATCAAACTTAGAGCGCACAGATTCGTAAACCAGTTTGTGAATTCTGAACTGATTAAACGTCTTAGTATCCCAAGCTTGTTGACTAATATAGTCACACGCTTGATTCGCTTTGACAAGTGTACGCTTCAAGCTATCAGCTTGCGCTTCGGTGGTTAGTAGCTTTACTTTCGCTGTTAATTTCATACAAGGATCACACCATATTTTTCATTATAATGACAAATTCAACAGGGGCTTGTGAGCGTAGGAATTCCAAAACCAGTAGGTTTTTCTCCTATCCCTCCCCATCTCTAAAGCCACGGGTATCTCGGAGTTTTCGATGAACGATACATCTAGTCCATCAGACGAATTTCAACTCTACGACCTGACCATCACGGTGGAAAAAATCGAAGGCAATTGCACCTGCAATATGACGGTGGGGGATTGTTTTTATATGCGCGGTGGCAAAATTTCGTTGCCCGAGGGCCAGGATTTTTGTCTCTATGCGCTCTATTCAACCGTGCCATTTTTGCCAGCCAAACAGCGCCTGAATCATCCGGCGGATTGGATGGAGACCGACAGCCGCATCACTTGTCCCGACCCAGCCTGTCGCCTGATCATGCGCATTGATCGGGTGGGGCAGCGCACCTTGCGCCATGACGATGTAAGTCCGATCGCCTGGGCGAGTTTGCATGCGAACGAGGCCGTGGAGCGTGCTGGATAGGCGAGCAAGAAAGGAGTGGGGGGTAAAATGAGCAATGAACCGCAATCAGCGATGGCGCGCTGGCAAGCCATTCTGCAAACACCCGCGTTGGTGGCCTATTTCCGCGGGGTATTTAACCAAATAGGCATTCAGGTGGTGGAGACGGGCGAACAATTCACGGTCGCCCATACCGGCGAGCAGATCACGTTTGCACCAGCGATTCATTCGACGGTCGATTTTGTGGTGCCGGTGACCGTGGCGCAGGTGCAAAATTTGGTGAATGCCGCCAGCGATGGTCAGATCGATGCGGATGAAGCCTGGCAGATTGTGCAGGTGCTTTTTACACCAATGACAAAAGCCACCCTGCAGACGCCGGTATTAGCCGATCCGTTGATTCAAAAGCTGGCCGGGGTTGAGGATCTGCTGCATATCTATCTGCTAAACCCAAGCGGTGGCGAAGCAGCAACCCACACGCTGACCTTTGCAAAAGGACAATGGCAGGTCACACCTGGGCTGCACGGAACGCCGCGCCGCATCTATCGGCTGACGCCCGAACAAGCGTTGCTCTATCAGCGGCGCATTTTTCAGGCCGCTCAACAAAATGCCCTCTGGACTTGGTGTCAATTTGCCCTCTGGTATCGCCAATGGCGTCAGACGGTATCGACACCGGTCGGTGCATAGAAGGCACAAACTATCGACCCCGAAAGTGTGCCACCACTTGCCCTAACAAGCGCACCGCGCCGATTACATCCGGCCCCAGCGGTGGACCAAAACTGAGATGTTGCGCACCCGCAGCAACCAGTGGCTCCAGCCGTTCGATCACATCCTTGGGTTGCCCGACCAGACCAATGCGCAACATGCGCTCGTCCACCAACCGAATCGCCTTTTCCTCATCCCGCTCGATCATCATAGCTTGCTCAATCGGCAGAAAGTCCTCGCGCGTTACCCCAAGTCGTTCATAAATTAATGGCCCAAGCGCGTGCCCATAATAGGCAATTTTTTGCGCCAATACCCGCCGCGCCGCCGCCTGATCTTCGGCCAATGAGACCCAGAGACACGCCGCAAAATCGAGCGGGGCGAGTTGTGCCGGACGGCTTGCGATGCCTTGATCCAGATAAGGTTTCACACTAAAATAATGTTCTGGGGGGAACAGCAAGGGAAGCACACCGTCCGCCAGTTCGCCCGCCAA
>JAPLGZ010000593.1 GCA_026389895.1 Chloroflexota bacterium
ACTTCTATCTGGACAAGGCGAGTGAAATATCCAAAAATAGCCCTACGCCTTGGCCTGTTTTTACGCTGATTTTACGCCCCAAAGCGCTTCAACCGCCCTGCATGCGCCATGGCCTGGGGCATCAACGTGGTAGCGTGGAAAACGCCCATGTGACCGCTCGCGCAGGCGCGCTCGCCGAATGTTTGCACTTGATCGGGCATGGCGCGCGGCCCCCAAAGCAGCGTCGGCACGGGATGCCAACTGTGGCTGCGCAATTTGGCCGGTGTGCTATGGTCGCCAGTCACAATCACCACGTCGGGTTTTAGGGCGAGAATACGCGGCATAAGCTCATCCACCACTTCGATCTCGTGCACCTTGGCGTCAAATTTGCCATCTTCGGCGTAGCTGTCGGTCTTTTTGATGTGGATGAAGAAGAAATCGTAATTGTTCCAGTTTTGTTCTAGCGCGTCAATCTCATGGTTGGGGCGTTCGCCTTCAAACTCGATCGCCTCCATGCCGACAAGCCGCGCCACCCCTTTATACATCGGATAAACGGCAATCGCGGCCGCACGCAACCCGTAGATTTCGGGGAAGCTGGGTAAGCCTGGATCCTTGGCCAGACCGCGCAAATTCAGGCTATTGGCTTTGGGTTCATCGGCAATGGTGGCGCGCGCCTTCTCTACCCAACGGTTGACCAGTTCGGCCGAATGAGCGCCTTCGGGCGTGCCACTCTGATCGGTAACGGCCAATGGTTTCTTGCCCGTCACCAGCGGGTCGGTCTCCGTCAATTCACCGCCCAACCCTTCGCCACGGATCACGAGCACAAAACGATGTTCTTCCACCGGCTGCACAAAGACTTCGTAACCAGGCAGCACGTCTTTGGTCGCGGCCTGCAACTTGGCTGCCAGCCGAATACATTCCTCGGTGCTAATGCGCCCGGCGCGACGGTCGGTGATCGTGCCATCCGGCGCAGCGGTGGCGAAATTGCCGCGCGCCGCCAGATCATTGGGAGATAGTTCAAAGCCGATACCCATTGCTTCCAGCACACCGCGGCCAATTTCAAATTTGATTGGATCATAGCTGAAGAGACTGAGATGGGCAGGGCCGCTGCCGGGCTCGATGCCAGCGCGCACGGGGATACTCAGGCCCGTGGTGCCTTCGGCGGCCATGCGATCTAGATTGGGTGTATGGGCGGTTTCCAATTCAGTTTTGCCGCCCGCTTCCAGGGGCAGACCACCCAGGCCATCCATCACTAAGAGGACAATTTTACCCCCGTTCTGGTGGGCATCTTGCATCAGAAAGTGTTCTGTGAAAACGGCCATATCATTTGCTCCTTATTATGTTAGGCGACGATTTGAAAAATCGTGCGATAGCGTATCTAAACTTGCGATGCGTATTTAGATGCGTGTTTATGAGTTATTGGCTGTATGCAAATCGAAAGAATTTACATATCAAGGCGCAAAGATTGCTTAAGAATTTGTTTGAACAGTTGCCAAGAAAAGACTAAATTGCTTTCGCGCCTTGGCGTGTATAAATGCTGTTTTTATTATACATAAAAACAGCCGGGCTAGCATTTGCTAGACCCGGCTGTGAATTACTTTTACACTTGACTAGTCTTAGTCAACCAGACTGATCTCAGTCTTTGGATCAAAGATGTGGGCATTGGCCATGTTGACCGCCAGATCGACTTGTTCGCCGATATTGGCCGTTACACGGGGATCGACGCGAGCGACGAATTGCTTGTCGTCTTTGCTCATCAGGTACAAGAAAATTTCATTGCCCATCAACTCGACGACATCGACGCGGGCGGAGAGGTCGGCTTGCAGAATGCCAGGGGCGACATAGGACTTGGCATGAATGTCATCGGGGCGAATGCCGAAGATAACTTCGCGGCCCTTGAATGGGCGCCAATCCTTGGCCTTTTCTTCGGGCACTTCCAGGCGGAAACCACCGGTGTTTACTTCTAGCTTGCCATTGTTTTCCACGAGCGTGGCATCAAAGAAGTTCATGCTCGGGCTACCAATGAAGCCTGCGACGAAGACGTTGCGTGGGTGATCGTACAACTGTTTCGGCGAATCGATCTGCTGCAACAGGCCATCCTTCATAACGGCGATGCGGCTGGCCATGGTCATGGCTTCCACTTGGTCGTGCGTTACATAGATGAAGGTGGTGGCCAGGCGCTGGTGCAAGCGGGTGAGCTGTGCACGAGTCTGAACGCGCAACTTGGCATCCAGGTTGGACAGTGGTTCGTCGAAGAGGAAGACGGCCGGCTCGCGCACAATGGCGCGACCGACAGCGACGCGCTGGCGCTGACAACCGGAGAGTTGCTTCGGCTTGCGGTCGAGCAAGTGGCCAATGTCCAAGATGTCGGCAGCCTCTTTTACGCGGCGGTCGATATCAGCCTTTGGCGTCTTGCGCAGCTTCAACCCGAAGGCCATGTTGTCATACACGCTCATGTGTGGGTAAAGCGCATAGCTCTGGAACACCATGGCGATATCCCGATCTTTGGGCGGCACGTCGTTGACGACGCGGTCACCGATCATAATATTGCCATCGCTGATCTCCTCCAGCCCAGCCAACAAGCGAAGACTTGTCGTCTTGCCGCAGCCTGAAGGACCCACGAAGACCAAAAACTCTTTGTCCGCGACCTGAATATTCAGATCGTTGACGGCAATCACGTCTCCAAATCGCTTATAAACATGATCGAAGGTTACACTTGCCATTTTCTTTTTGCTCCTCTGGTCAAACATCAAATTTGAGTAGGAATTTTCGTTTCATACCCGTAGGGTAGAACTAGTATTACAGTATACCATGTTATTTTTGAGCGCGCAACTCGCAAAAAAGCGGCTAAAAGTAGTAGCGGCTGGTTGAAATCGGTGAAAAATGTCGATTACAGTGTGCATAATGCAAATTTACAAATGATTGTTGCAAAAAGGAGAGCGTAAGTGCGGCTCGGCTAGCATCCGCTATAATAAATTTAGTTCACGGGCGCGCAGGGCTGCTTGTGTGCGGTCACGTACGCCGATTTTTTGTAAAAGTGTCGTGACGTAATTCTTAACGGTGCCTTCAGCCAAAAAAAGCTGTTGCGCAATTTCGCGATTGGTCAAACCTTGGGCGAGTAACTTTAAAATGGCGCGTTCGCGCTCGGAAAGTGGCTCGCTTAAACTGGCCGTCGGGGAACGGCTGGGTGCGGCCAACCGCGCAAACTCGGCGACAACTTTGCGTGTCACCGAGGGATCGATCAATGCGCCGCCTGCCGCCACCTTGCGCACGGCGGCGGCTAATTCTTCGCCCGAAACGGCCTTGAGCAAATAGCCGAGTGCACCGGCGCGCAACCCTTCAAATACATACTCGTCATCATCAAACGTCGTCAAAATAATCACTTTGGCATTGGGCCAGAGCGCACACAAACGCTGGGTCGCTTCGACGCCATCCATTCCAGGCATACGGATGTCCATCAAGACAACGTCGGGCAAATGCTGGGCGAACGCCGCTAGCGCCTCTGCGCCGTCGCCGGCCTCACCGACAATTTGCAGGTCGGGTTCTAGCTCGAGCAACGTGCGCAGACCTTCACGCATCAAGCGTTGGTCATCGACAAGGAGCAGGCGAATGGGTTGCGTCATACTTTCCTTTTGGATAGGCCAGGTCTTATCAAGGATTATTTGGATGTTGATGAGCCCCTAATTTGTGGTCACGGCCACTGCTGGCTCAGGTAGGGTGTAGGGCAAACGAAACGTTATTTGAGTTCCACTTGGATCATTGGCATCGATCTGCAATTGGCCATTTAACTGTTCTGCCCGCTCACGTAAACCACGCCAGCCGAAACTAGCTGCTTGCACGGTTGCAGGCACGCCAATGCCGTCGTCGGCCACGCTAAGCTGAATCATATCCGTGGCTGGGCTCTCAAGTTTGATCCAGACGTGCGTGGCTTGCGCATGGCGTTGGACATTGGTCAACAATTCCTGGGCGGCGCGATAGAGTGCCTGGCGTACTTCAGTTGACAAGGGGGGCAGGGTCTCTGGCAATGTTAGCTGGACAATCAGACCCGTAGCCTGTTGAAAGTTCGCCGTCAACCGCGGCAGTGCGCTGAGCAGAGAAAGTTCCACGCCGAGTGGTGCGCGCAAGGTGGCGACTGTGCGGCGTAGTTCGGTCAGCCCTTCGAGCACCTGTTCACGCACCGTGCTCACCATGCGCAGCGCCTTGTCTGGGTCACCATGAACCAACCGTTGCGCACCTTCGAGTTGGACTGCCGCTACGGTCAGCCGGTGGCCCAGCGCATCGTGCATCTCGCGTGCCAGGCGATTCCGCTCCTGTGCAATTGCCAATTCCTCAGCGTGCAGCGCATAGGTCTGAAGTTGGCGATGGGCTGTTTGTAATTCGCCCAACAGGCGCTCACTTTCGGCGCTGGCCTCTGTGGCGCGCCGTAAAGCGATGCTAGAGATGCCGAAAAAGGCATAGCCGCCTAAAGCCGCAAGACCGCTGGAAAGTGCGGATAGAGAGGCCGACTCGCGCCAGAACATCGCAAGAATAGTGGCCAAGCCGAAAAAGAGAATCCAAAAGGAACCGAGCCGCTTGGGAAATAGCTCCATGACGGCCGCGCTCAGCACAAAGCATAGGATAATCGCCGCAAAGGTGTTGTGTTCTACAATAAACAGGCCACAGACTAAACTGATCATCCCGACCGTAATCTTACGTTTCATTGGGATGTCTAGTGCCGGATTCCACCAGGCAATCAGACCGCAAGTAAAGAGCACGAGGATGCCCAACGCCCACCAGAGACGACTATCTGTATAGTCATGCCCAACCCAAATCAGGCTGGCCGTTGCAACGACCGTGATCAAGCTCACGTAACTTTCCCAGGGCAATCGCCGCCAGAAAGCGAGACGAAAGATGTTTTGCATACAATCATTCTATCCGTAGAAGCTCGTGCTTTCAAGCTTGTTACAATACAAATGGCAATCCATATCTGCTTATTTTCTTGGTTTGTACTACGCAGGTAAATTGCTCGGCTCATTCAGGATTGCCTGGCCAGCTTCGCGACGTTTGCTGGCAAATTGCCGGCGGTAACGGTTGATCCAATAGATGATGGCAGGGGTGCCGATCAGCGTTGGCGCAATCCAAACCATCCAAGCGATTGACTCCGGCAGGCGCGGCCCGACTTGCTGCACCATAAGCGCTGTCGTCAAACCAATGTAAGAGCCTAACATGCGCGACATATGGTCATACCACCACCAGTTTTGATCCGTGGCAGGCTTGCGAAACTGTTGTAGATCGTTAAAGGCGTCTCTGCTGATTGCAATGCCAAATACGATGGGCAAAACCACAAAGACAACGAACAAATTCCCACCTGCTGGTATGTTGATCCAGGTCAGCCCGAATGCGCTTAGAATGCCCCAGAGCAAGAGTGCACTCCCCGTAACAAGTACAACAATGGCTGCGCTCCAATCAAACCAAGTGGGACCATTGCCTTGGTGCGGGTGCTTGCGATAGATGATGCGATAGCCGCTTAACGCATTATAGAAGCTAAGGATCGTCACAGCAAAGAGAAAAATGTTAAAGCGCCAAGCGAGCAAGACCAGCGCCCCTAGATTGGCAACAAACATGGCCCAGAAATAGGCCTTTCCCCACCGGCGATGGGCTTTGCCACCTTTTTGGGTGATCATCGCAACGGGAGCGACGATTAAGGCGAAGATCGCAGCCAATACATGAACGATAATTAACATCAGGTGTAAACCCGATAAAGGATGACCAAAGAGTTGCATAATCGTGACCTCCATTTGAACGAAACTGTGTCATTGGTAAGCAACAGCATAGCTGTGCCAGCGTCACAATGACCAGTGCCATTGGTCATGTACAGGGTCATATGCCTAATGATGTGTACCTTGCGTCTTGCTGGTTTTCGTAGTAAAGTTTGCTTGCGTAAACGCGAGAATGAAGGTTCTCAAGAGGAATAAATAGTCCAAGTGGCTGCCTTAGAATTCTGCCTATAGGAGTTATTTTTTAGACTCTATTCAAGAGAGATAAAAAATTAATGCACCTTTAATCGGGAAAATGGCTACTAAAAGCGTCTCCCATTCAGAGAATTAGCGAATGATAGGGGTGATGGGAAAGCTATTTTATGTTCGGCAATGCTCATTAGATAAAGCAATCACTTGGCTGATGTGTATCTTCCTGAGGCTCTGTTGCATTGAATGGTACATATCTGGTGCTTGAAATGAGTTTCCTCATTTGGGAAAATCAAGAACAGCGGCGCTTTATATGCCCATATATCTCAAATGAGGAGAATATCATGCAACAGATCGACCGATGGTTATCCATTGTCATAGTAAATATCTTGCTGGTTATTCTGGCTGGGTGTAACCCAGACCTGAATGCCACCCCTGACCGAGCATTGATGGAACAGGCTGCCAAAATTGCCCAGGAATTAGCTGCCAAAATTGGCTACACAGAGCAGAATCGGTTACTCGAATTCGATAGCTGTAGCCAGATTGGATGTGCTTATCAAATTTATTTCACCACCACGGAAGACATTGGCAGCTTTGATGAGCGGCTCAGGCAGATGCCATCGACCACATGGGTGCAAAGTGCGTATGAAAGTAATGCACTCGATTCTGCCCTGGGTGATAATCCCTCTTTTCTCAAAACCTACCTGTCAGGAGATTCGGCGGCTCAAGGCCAATTTCTTCGGGTCGATGGGATCAATGTGGTACAGAGTCCCTTGGCACTTCCACCGCCGATTGTTGTGAACTGGCAGCTTCAATTCGAGGATCCTACTTGGATGAACCCTACCTCTATTCAGTTGTATGCAATACGAAACGCCAAGGGGCAATACACGTTCGCGGGCAAAGAAATTACAGGCAATATCATGTCTGTGGTCATAGGACATAACCGACGGTAATACAGATGATCTACTTCGTTGCTTCATGTGTTGGTCACGAGCAGATGACGTTACCCCGCCCAAAGGCCATTCGCCCTTGCTGGATGATGCACCTTAAAAAGCGCCGCCTAATCACGGAGGACGCCAATGCACGTGCTGTGTCGTTTCACGCGGGCGACGGCAGCCCAGGATTATATGTACAAAGCAAGATTAGAGAGTAATAATCACTAATGAGAATTGCCATTCTGCGGAGTGAGCCATGCGTATTGCCCTGCTGTCTGATATTCACGGTAATCTGATCGCCCTAGAGGCCGTGCTGGCCGACATTGAGGCGCAGGACGGTGTTGATGCATTTTGGGTGCTGGGGGATCTGGTCGCGATCGGGCTGCAGCCGGTGGCGGTGTTGGAGCGCATTCATCAATTGCCCAACGTGCGGGCGGTGCGTGGCAATACAGACCGCTATGCCATGACGCTAGATCGCCCAGGACCAACTGCCGCGGAAGTGATGGCTGCTCCTAATTTACTGCCTGTTTTTGCTGAAGTGGCGCATACCTTTGCCTGGACACAAGGCTGCCTGGCTGCGACTGGTTGGTTGGATTACCTGCGTGCTCTGCCCATTGAGCAACGGTTGGCCTTGCCGGATGGCACGCGTCTACTCGGCGTCCATGGCTCACCCGGACTGGATGACGGCCGTGGTCTAACGCCACGGCAAAGCGATGAAAAGCTGTTGGTGCTGTTGGATCAGTGCAACGCAGATCTTATTTGTGCGGGGCATACCCATTGGCCGATGAACCGGCGCGTGGGCGATTATCATGTGATCAATCTGGGCAGTGTGAGTAATCCACTGACGCCCGACATGCAGGCGAGTTATGTGCTCTTGCATGCCGATTCATCTGGCTATACAATCGAACATCGGCGGGTTGCGTATGATCATGCGGCGGTGATCGCGGTGGTAGAGGCAGTGGGGCATCCAGCCGGAAATTATATTATCGACATGATGCGCGGCAAGAAGGTGCGCCACCATTGGGGTGAGCCAGATGTTTAGGGGTCACCATTCAAAACTCTGGATAACGAGTACACCGCGCTCTTTTGCCTGTTCTAATACAGCAGGACGAGCATAATGCGTGAGCAGGACACGCACAATTTCGGCATCTGGATAACGGCGCTGAACCACCGCCGCTTTTTTATCAATTTGGTTGAAAATGGCTTCCGCAGCGCGCCGATTGTTGCGGCGTTCGTCGAGCTGTAATTTACTTTCTCCCACCAAGTAAATCGGCTGGCCGTCGCGTTCGCCACGGGCAAAGAGGTTGAGCTCTTCGCCGTCAAAATCTAGCCGAACAATTTTTTCAGCAACCGTAATGTTATAATGAGATTTGAGCAACGCCGGCAGATTACGATAAGATTCATTTTCCAATGAATAGCTCATGCTGCGCGACAGACCACCTAATTCTTGCGTCATGCCAGTGATCGCGCGCGTCATAGCTGCAATGCTGGCTTCCGTGCGGTTTTGCGCCTGAGTAAGCTCGGAAAGTTTTCCTTCTGTGCGTT
This sequence comes from Chloroflexota bacterium, assembly GCA_026389895.1. Lineage (GTDB taxonomy): Bacteria > Chloroflexota > Anaerolineae > Caldilineales > Caldilineaceae > JAPLGZ01. The sequence goes on from JAPLGZ010000593.1 coordinate 8,405, forward strand.
GTTGCGCTTCCGTTAATTCGCCCATTCTTGCTTCCGGCTAGGCGATTTTGTGCTTCTGCCAAGTCCTTAACAATCGCTTTGAGTTCGCTAAAGTCACTGGTTTTGACCAGATCGCTGTACGCCTCGGTAATTGTCTCGGCCAACACCGAGGATTGACGACGGTCAAAGACGGTTTCAAAACGGCGGGTCAATTTTTCTACGTTCGTCATACAGCAACCTTAATTTGAATCACACTTGCGGGCAAACTGTTCTGTTCACTGGCCGATCAGGTACAATAAGATCATTATACCATACCGATTACGCGTTACAAGAGGAATTTAATGTCTAATTACTCCGCTCGCCTTCAAACCGTTCAAGCGAAAATGGCTGAACAAGCCATCGATTTACTCTTCCTGAGTCGCTCGGCAAATTTGCAAGACGTCACCGGCATCCCGCGCGAAGAACTCAACTTTGGCAACACGATCTATCCTGGTGAATGGCTTACCGGTGCGTGGATTCCGCAAAGTGGCGCGCCAATTCTGACGTTGCCGCGCATG
>JAPLGZ010000818.1 GCA_026389895.1 Chloroflexota bacterium
ATGGTGTGGACAATTACGCCCAACCGTTACGTGAGACCTTTTTTAGCCGGCGGTTGCTTTCGCATTGACCATGCCCGCACTCTTCTTTAGTGCCTTCAACTCGCCAAAACTGATCAGTTTTTTGCGCTCTTCGTCCCAGAGGGTTAAGACGGCCGTCTTCAAACTGTCCAAGATTGTTAACACTACAGCTCGTTGGAATAAAGGATTTTCTGTATGGCACTGTTCCAGACGATAGTTGGGAATGCGTGGGCTCAGGTGGTGAATGTGGTGAAAACCAATATTGCCAGTGAACCATTGCAAGACTTTGGGCAGCCGATAATACGAACTACCCTGCATCGCCGCCAAGGCATAATCCCAGTCTGGTTTGCTGGCCCAATAAGTGTCTTCAAACTGGTGTTGGACATAGAACATCCAGGTGCCCGCGCTAGCCGCAATTACCATGATGGGGATTTCGATCATGAAAAATGCCTTGAAGCCAATAAAATAACTGACGGCAACCGCGATGGCAGCAATCGCCAGGTTATTCCAATGGACACTCGCCCGTTCTTCCGGCTTCCAAGATTTTGAAGCTGAGTACGGAATACGATGGAGAATCAAGAAGAGGATCGAGGGGGCCAGGCCAAACAAAAAGAATGGATTTCGATAGACCCGATATTTCAATTTTCCCCATTTAGAGGCCTGAATATATTCGCTCACGGTCATTGTATAAATATCGCCAATGCCGCGTTCTTCTAAATTGCTGGCATGTGCATGATGGATGGCATGGCTTTTTCGCCAGTAGAGATAGGGCGTCAGCGTAAAGACGCCAGCGACCGTGCCTACAAGATTGTTGGCAAACCTAGACTGAAAAAACGAGGCATGCCCACAATCATGTTGAATGATAAACATGCGCGTCACAAAGCCAGCGGCTGGGAAGGCCAGGAGAAGCGTTAGGATATAACTGTATTGCAGGCTTAGTGCCATCAAATACCAGACTACGAAGAAGGGGACAAACGAAGTGATCACCTGCCAGATACTGGCGCGTACATCTGGTTGCTGGTATTGCGCGACCATTTTGGTCCACATTGACTTTGGTATTTCTGATTCTGTTTCATGACTCACTTGCAAATCTAGCTTCATGTTGTGTAAATTCCTTTATGTAATTCAAATGGGTAACTCAACTGAGGTCGCGTGCGCATATTCAGAGGCGGCGAATCTGTCGTCCTGGGCTGAGACAAGCGCCCGATTTACGCTCGGGTATCTTGCTCATTCTATCTAGCTGATTTTGCCGATTTTGCGTTACTTCACTATACCACAGGTTGGTGGATTTCCTATTGTTGTGGCTTCTAAAAATACGATTGGCTGTTATTTGGGGATTTATAAAAAGATACGCCATAATCAACGCATGGTGCATAAGGATCGTTCCACTGGAATTTCAATGCGAGTCATTTCGAAACGACCGGAAGGCCAACCGACGCGCGGCAAAACAGCGCCGCATCGTCTGCGCCGAGTCGACAATTTTTTGTTATTATACGCTGCCAATTTGTTACGCCGCCTTGACGGCGACTTTGCGCGCGCGTTCTATGTTGATTTGGGCTTTGGCGCCGAACCCGTGACCACCCTGGAAAGTGCGCAGTGCTTTCGCCCGATCAATCCAACCCTACCCGTCTTAGGGGTGGAAATCGACCGTGAACGAGTCACCGCCGCCCTCCCGTTTGCCAATGAGATCACCCACTTTCGTTTGGGTGGTTTCAATTTGCCCCTCTTCCGCCAACCCAATGGCGCGCTGGAACCTGTGCGCCTGATCCGGGCCTTCAACGTGTTGCGCCAATATGAAGAAAGCGCTGTGGCCGATGCCTATCGGCGTTTGGGGAGCTATCTGTTGCCGGGCGGCTTACTGATCGAAGGCACTTCTGATCCAACAGGGCGTATCTGGGTGGCCAATTTGTTGCGCAAACCAGCGTTGGGTGATGGCGATACGCCTCTGCAAACCGAAGCGCTCGTTTTTAGCACCAACTTTCGCGATGGTTTTGATCCGGGCATCTTTCAGACTCGCTTGCCCAAAAACTATATTCATCGCGTCGTGCCTGGCGAATTGGTCTATGATTTTTTCCAAGCCTGGAAGCAGGCGGCGCTAGAAACGTTGCCCATCCAAGTCTGGGGACCGCGCCAATGGTTTATGGCCAGCGCCCAGGCTTTAGCGGCGCGCGGATATAGGGTGGCGCTGCAACGAAAATGGTTGCGCCGGGGCTATCTGCTTTGGCAGCCTTCCCGCTAAAGTCTCGGCAGTGGGGCCATTGGGGTGGTTAAAAACGAGTTGACGGGTAATCCAGATGCCGTTATACTACGGGCATAGACGTATACCCCCGTCCGTAGCAGTAGCGCATTACTTGTTTATCTGCTTTCACCTGAAGAGGAGTGAATAAATGTCTTTGGCCGTTAACGGTGGAACTTCGTTGTGGTCACAACCGTGGCCAAGCTGGCCGATTTTTGGCGAGCGCGAAGCAAAACTTCTACAACAAGTACTCGAAAGTGGCCGCTGGGCCTATGACGGACCGGTTGAAGCCGAATTTCAACAGGCCTTTGCTGATTTTCAAACGGCCAAACATGGTTTAGCGGTCAGTAACGGGACGATTGCGTTACAACTAGCATTAGAGGCCTTGGATATTGGCTACGGCGACTAAGTGATCGTGCCGGCCAATACCTGGCAGGCTACAGCAGCGGCCTGTCTGGATGTCAATGCGATTCCCGTCTTAGTGGATGTAGAACCAGATACCTATTGTCTTGACCCCGAAAAAGCCGCGGCTGCCATTACCCCACGCACACGGGCAATTATCCCGGTCCATCTGTACAATAGCCTGGCCGACATGGATCGCATCCTCGAGTTGGCGCGCCAACACAAACTCTTCGTCATCGAAGATTGCGCGCATAATCATGGTTCGCAGTGGCGCGGCCGCGGTGTGGGGGCCGTGGGTGATATTGGCTGTTTCAGCTTTCAAAGCTCCAAAAGTTTAAACGCTGGCGAAGGTGGCTTTGTGATGACCAACGACGATCGCCTGTTTGAACGGCTTTACTCGTTGCGCAACTGTGGTCGGATGCGCCCAGACGCCGATCCCAGCAACTGGGAGCCCGTCCAGAGTGGCAATTATCGCATCAGTGAATGGCAGGCGGCGATCTTGTTGGCGCAGTTCGAGCGTTTTCCAGCCCAGTTGGCCAAGCGTGAAGCAAATATGACCTTTCTCAACGAACAGTTGGGTCAGATTGAAGGGTTGAAGCCAATGTTGCGACGACCCCAAGTGACGCGCCAAGGCCTGTATCAATATGCTTTCCGCTACGATCCAGAAGCCTTTAATGAAGTCCCCGTCGAAGCCTTTCGCCGAGCGCTTGGGGCCGAATTGAATACAAGCGTGGGTGGTATGTATTATCCCCTAAACCATTCCCCCCTCTATCAGCCGCATACCAAACGTCGCCACCACCTGAGTGACGAATATTGGCAGGCGATCGACCCGAAGCGTTTTAATACACCAATTGCCGAGCGCGCCTTTAGCACCGAGTCGGTCATCTTGAGCCATCCACATTTGTTAGCCGACCAAGACAACCTGGGTGATCAATTAAGTAGGATTTAAGTTGAGCTTAGCCATCAATACAGTTTACATAATCTGCCAGCTTACTTTCTATGCAATATGCACGATTGAAGCAAGTAAGCATTTGTTGTATTCTCTAGGCAGCGCAAGTGGAAGAGCTATGATTAGTCAATGGAATGGGGTTCACACTTTACGAAGCCGCCGCTCGGTGCGGTTTTGTTGCGCGCTAGCTAAATCATAACCCTCATTTTAACGACGATCGCACCTTCTCTTTTCCGTCAGACTGGCTCTGTCTGGTTTGCTACGTAAGGGGGCCGGCTCGCGCGATGAGTTCGCGGGTGCACCTGCCAATCTAGCCATTAGGAAAATCAGCTGTTGGTTGTTTTCAGCCTATCCCTGGCTGTTATAAACATAAATTTTTGTTGCATATTTGAAAGGAAAAGGTATGATGCATCTTCGTAAGTCAAAGTTTGCTCTTCTCTTCGCTCTGTTCATGGTGACGGCATTATTGGTCGCCTGCGGGGTGCCAGTTGCCCCAGCTGGCGGTGGCGCGGCCGCGCCAGCCGCGGCAAGTGGCCAAAAAATCAAGGTTTCTTACTGGGCGCATAATTTTGAACCCAGAGTTGCCTTGGACAAAAAGTATATTGAGCAGTTTATGAAGGACAATCCGAATATCGAAGTCGATTATCAGGTGATCCCAGCTGACTTCGACGCCAAATTGCGCACCGCTTTGGCGGCTGGCAATGGCCCGGACCTATTCGCCCAATGGAATGGCGATACTGGCACCTTCTATGCCCAGGGCACGATTGTGCCGGTGAGCGCTGAAGCCCTTGGTATGGGCTCGCAAGACGAATTGATGAAGCTGTATGTTGCTCCAGAGAATACCTTGCAAGGCGCGATCTTTGATGGAAAATTGTACGGTATTCCGAACGAAGTGAGTATCTATGCTTGTTATGCCAACAAAAAGTTGTTCACTGAGGCAGGGCTGGATGCGGAGAAAGATTTCCCAAAGACCTGGGAGCAGATGCGTGATGTGGCAGAAAAGCTGACCAAACGCGATGCTGCTGGCAAATTGACCCAACAAGGCTTCGACTTCGATTGGGGCGCCTCGGTCTGGATGTATCTGGAATGGGGCGCCATGGTTCGTCAATTGGGGGGCTCTGAGCTAAAACTAGACACACCTGAAGCTGAAAAGGTTATGCAATATTGGGTGGACTGGGTCAACAAAGATAAATTGGGAGGCGCTGCTTACTGGACTGGCCAGACCGAAGAATTTATTGCCGGTAAAGTTGCCATCAAGTGCGGCATCGGCTCCTGGGGCAAACCAGACGTGGAGAAAGCCGGCATTGATTACACGGTGCAGCCAGTGCCGATTTGGGAAAATGCGAAGAATAAGAATCACTTTGATATCTATGCCTATTTCCATATGGTAAATGCCCGCTCGGCGCCAGAAGTGCAGGAAGCTGCCTGGAAATTAGCTTGGGCACTGGACTCACATCCGATTGATTACATGGTAAATACGGGTGACATGCAACCACAGAAGGTCTTGGTTGAGTCTAAAGAGTTCAAAGATATTCCCTATATGAATGTTTTCTTGGATGAAATGTCGGTGAGCATGTATTCACCACGTTCTGCTCACTTTACCGAGATCGCTGACGTCTTGGCACGCGCACGTGATCGGTCGATTGTGGAAGGCGTTGCCATTCCTGAATCGTTGAAGACGGCCCAAGAAGAGATCGATAAGATCATGGCCGAGCCGGTCAAGAAGTAGTTGCTGGCATGTGGTTGTAGCCGTTACTAAGTAGTGACGACTTCAGGCGTTCCGCTAGGGCAAAACGCCTGAAGTCGTCACTACGATTCGTTTATAGCGAGGAACCCCACCCGCGCCCAGCGGGCTTCCTCCCTTACTAGGGGAGAGCGGGTGTGGGGTTCTGATTATGATTATTTTACGAAGATAGAGGACGTATGGCTGAAAAACCATTGTCAACCAATTCAACAATGACGCACCAACCGGCGCGCCCCCGCCAGGTGAGCTTTGGCACCATGATCCGGCGTAGCCTGTTTTTCCGACGCAGCATCTATGGCTTCCTCTTTGTCGCGCCGGCGATGCTGTTTTTCCTGATCTTTAGTATCTATCCGATGGTGAACGGCCTACTCTTGAGCGTGACGGATTATACTTTGCTGAAAGCGCCGAATTTTGTTGGCATGCAAAATTATATTGATCTGTTAACCAACAAAGAGTTTCAAAATGGCTTGATCGTGACGGCGCTGTTTGTCCTTGGCACAACAATTCCTAAATGGATCGTATCTTTAGGCCTGGCTATGCTCTTTGTACGTGAGTTCTGGGGGCGCGAAGCCTTTAAAGTGCTCTATTTTACACCAACCTTGCTATCGGGGGTGGTGGTCTCCTTAGTCTGGAAATTATTACTGAACCCTGGTGGCGTCATGACGGCGCTCGTCGGGCCGCTCGTGCACTTGCCCGAAATTTTTTGGCTGTCACACGCCAAATTGACGCCTTTGGCGTTAATTGCTGTGGACGATTGGGCTGGTATCCCGTTCTTCATGATTGTCTGGATTGCTGGTCTGGTTGGCATCCCGCGCGAGTTTTATGAAGCTGCATTAATTGATGGCGCCGGCCGCGCGCAAATCTTTTGGAATGTCACCCTGCCTTTATTGCGCCCGACCACGATGTTCGTGATCGTGACGACAACCATTGCGTCGCTACAAGCGTTTTCTCTGCAATTTATCATGACGAAGGGTGGCCCCAGCAATGTGACCACCACCGTTGCCTTGTTAGTCTATAAATATGGTTTCGAATATTTTAAGATGGGGATGGCGGCGACGATGTCGGTGATTATGTTCCTGTTCATTATCGTGATCACCATCGCCCAGATCCGCGGCATGCGTTCAGATGAAACTAGTTACACATGATACTGCAAAAGAACCGACACACTGCCTCCTATAACCTGGCGCGCGCGTTGGATAAAATTTGGTTATATCTGCTGGTCATCGTGGGCCTGCTGATCTTTTGTATCCCTGTCTATTACATGGCCACGACTAGCTTGAAGGCGGAATCGGAAGTGGTCGCTATTCCGATCCATTGGATCCCGCATGAATTTCATCCAGAAAATTATTCCGCTGCGTTTGCGCTGGCCCCGTTTGCGACCTATTTCTATAATAGTTTAGTCGTGGCTATCGTAGTCGTGGCTATGACGTTGTTTCTCAGTGCCCTGGCTGGTTACGGTTTTGCCAAATTTAATTTTCCAGGCAAGAATATCTGCTTCTTGTTGGTGCTGAGTACGTTGATGATCCCCTTCCAGATTTTGCTGATCCCGCTCTATATTTTGGTCTATAATCTGGGCTGGACAAACAACTATGCGGGGTTGATTATTCCAGGCGCGGTCAGTGCCTTTGGTGTCTTTCTGATGCGCCAATTTTGTTTGACCCTGCCCGATGAATTGTTGGACGCGGCGCGCATCGACGGCTGTAACGAATTACGCATTTTTCTGAGTATTGTCCTACCGTTGCTCAAGCCGCCGCTGGCTTCGTTGGCCATTATCACTTTTTTGGGCAGTTGGAATAATTTCCTGTGGCCGTTGATCGTGGTCAATAAAGCGGATCTCTTTACGCTGCCCGTCGGCATGACGGTCTTTACGCAGCCTTTGCGCTCGCCGTATTGGACCTATATTATGGCGGTTTCGACTGTAGCAACACTGCCGGTTGTCATTGTTTTTCTGGCATTACAGAAATATTTTATCCAAGGCGTTGTGCTTTCGGGGATGAAGGGCTGAAAAGTGAAGCGTGATAAGTGATAAGTGAAAAAGGTCATTTGATCTCACTTATCACTCATCACGCTTCACTTTTCACTCATCACGTACACCCGATTCACAACTTCAGAAAGGTTATAAATCGATGACTGAATTGCGCGCCGGCTTTGGCCGCGCTGACATTACACCAAAACTTGGCTGTAAACTGGTGGGTTATGGCAATCGACCGACCGGAGCAACTGGGGTGCATGATGCCTTACTGGCACGAGCACTGGTCTTGGAAGATGAAAATGGCGCTTGGGCGCTTATTTCCTGTGACATTTGTTACACCAGCATTGAGACAGTCACCGCTGTGCGTGCTGCTGTGCAACAGCGGACGGGAATTGCCCCAGAACACGTGTTGGTGGCCGACACGCACACGCATGCCGGGCCGCATGATCGGCATCCCCAAAACTGGGATCGACCCTTGGCGGATATTATTGCTGATGCGGTGGAAATGGCGTATCAGGCGCTGCAACCAGCGCGCATTGGCAGCGGGAACGGTGTGCTTTACGGCTATTCGATCAACCGCCGCTGGCTGGATCGCCCGATCGATCCCGGTATTACGATCTTGCGCGTCGACGATTTGAACGGCAAACCGCTTGGTCTGTTCACCAATTTTGCCTGTCACTCCGTTGTGCTGGGCTACGACAATTTACAGATCAGCGGGGATTGGCCAGGCTATGCCATGCGCAAATTGGAAGAACGTTTGGGGCCGGGGACAACCTGTCTCTTTACCCAAGGCGGCTCTGGCAACATCAATCCATTAACCTCGGGTGTGCGCAAGCATTTGCGCGGCAACGAGACGATCCAGGCGATTGGGAATGTCAGCACCTATTACGGCCCAGCCGACGATCCCACGAAGTGGAACATCGGTGACCGCGGCGGTGGCACGTTCGAGGAGGCTGATGAACTGGCGGAAGCCTTTGCCGATGAGACCGCCTATGCGGCTGGCCGAATCGTGACGACTGCCTCTGCCAACGTGCTTTGGTCCGAGCAAGTGACGGTGAATGCGGCGGCCGAGCCGGGTGAACATGCGACCAAACCCAATCCTGTCTTGATGACGGAAAGACCAGATTTACAAGATCCCAATAATATTCCGGCCGAGATCATGTTGTTGGGAATCGGTGATCTGCTGCTGGTCACCCAGCCCGCCGAGGTCTTTTCTGAGACCGCCATCCAGTTGAAAACGCATGCCCGCGCGTTGGGCTATAAAATACCGGCGTTGGTGACCTATACTCATGGCTTCTTGCTCTATCTGCCCGAACCGGAAGATTTCCCCGAAGGTGGCTACGAACCAAATTGGGCCGTCTCACTGGGGTTAAGCAAGCAATTTCAACCGCGTTTCCGGCAGGCGATTGAGCCGGTGTTGCAAAAACACGCGTAGATAAACGCTAGAATTTATGTAAGCAACGAGCCAGGATTTGGAAAGCACACCGTCCTTTCCAAATCCTGGCTCGTTTATGCAAACAAACTCTTCGCAAACGCCAAATCTTCAACAATGAGCTGATCTACATCATGCTCGGCTGTATATTCGGCTGAGAAACAGACCGGACCCGTATAGTTCATCTGTTTGATCTTCGCAGCCACACTCGCCCACGAAGCCCGCCCTTTGCGGCCCGATGTCCAGTAGACTTCCCATTGGGCCACCTCTGCCTCGGGACCATTGATCCTGCGCCAATAGGCATTTTTTAAATTGACAACACAGAGATGCGACTGCACAATATCCAGGCCAACTTCTGGCTCTTCGCCCTGCAAGGCATTGTGTGCAGGGTCCCAGATCGCGCCGGCATACTTTGGATTATAATCTTTGAGCAAGTGATAAAGTCCCATCGAATTGATGGGCACAGAGCCGCCGTAATGGTTTTGTACGCCAATTTGGATCGCATATTTTTCGCATAGAGGCATGGCTGCATCTAGTTGGCGCCGGGCGTCGGCCTCTGCTTCCCAGTACCCCAACTGACCGCGACTAAAGATCACGCGGTTCATGCGCACACCGGCTGCTTCGCAGGCCGCATACAGCAGCTCATTGTCGAGTGGTAAGGCCACCGTGACATTCAACACATTGACACCCAGTTCTGCCAACGTTTTTACGGCTTTGGGCAGATCCTGCTCAATATTTTCTGGTGTGCAGGCAAATCCAGGGCGCACAGGTAATTCGATCCACTGGAAACCAAGCTTGCGTACATGCTCACCCATTTCCACAATGGACATCTGCTTCCACGGCTTAACAAAGACGGCGAATTTTGTTTGATTCGTGCTCATAAGTTTTTCTCTCGCTTTAAAAAATTATAAATTTTGTTATAGTGATTGGGCGCAGAGAGGGGTCATTGCCCAACAGAAAAATTCATGTCAAGCGGGTC
>JAPLGZ010000508.1 GCA_026389895.1 Chloroflexota bacterium
GTGAATTGTCTGGGCAATCTCGTCGCAGGTCTGATTGCTTATACCTATCGTGAGAAAAAGCCTTCTTTAGGCCTGCGTCCCCAACACCCGCTCGCCTCTCCACTCGCTGTTTTCTAGTCTGCTTACGTCGAACTCACGTTAATCTATATAACAAGCCTCTAAAGGTGGAGAGATGCTCGTTTAACGCGCTTCAACAGTCGCAGTCAGGCTGGTTTGAGCCAGTTCTTCCAACAGGGTAATCAATGCAGAATGGTCCTGATCCGCCAAGCCGTGCGCCATCAGGGCGTTAAAGAATTGGTGGACAAGCGCCGTGGCGGGCAAAGGCGTGCCGTAGGTGCGCCCGGCATCCAGGGCAATGTTGAGGTCTTTATAGTGCAGGCGCGTGCGAAAGCCTGGCTTGAAGTTGTGTTCTAAAAAGCGTTCGCCATGTAATTCGAGCACGCGGCTGGCTGCGGCGCCGCCCAATAGGGCCTGGCGGACTTGCGCCGGTTCAACACCGGCTTTGGCCGCGAGTACAAGCGCTTCGGCCACGCCTTGCATGGTCACGGCGATCACCAGTTGGTTGCACGCTTTTGTCACTTGACCAGCCCCGGCCGCGCCCATGTGCAAAATTCGTTTCCCCATCGCCTGTAACACCGGCAGCACTTGTTCAAAGGCCGCCAATTCGCCGCCGACCATAATCGACAAGGTTCCCTCGATTGCACCCGCTTCACCACCAGAGACAGGCGCGTCTAGCATGGTTACACCCACACGAGCCGCTTCGGCCGCCAATTCACGCGCCACCATCGGCGAGATCGTGCTCATATCGACGATGATCTGCCCTGTGCGCACACCCGCAAAGAGACCTTGCGGACCGGTCATGGCGGCCTGGACATCGGGTGAATCGGGCAGGCAAAGCACGATGATATCCACTTGCGCCGCCAACCTTTGCGGGGAAGGGGCAGCTTGCGCGCCGGCGGCGATCAAGGCTTGCATCGAATGGGGCAACAAGTCGTAGACCACCAACGGGAAACCCGCCCTTACAATATTGTGGGCCATCGGTCGCCCCATAATGCCCAGCCCAATAAAGCCAATCGTTGGTTTGTCGGTCATAATGTCGCCTTTGCAAGAAAAATCTCCTAAGCTCAGGACGAACTGAGATTAGAGATTAGGAGATTGGAGATTTGGTGAACCTCAATCATTCAACGGTTTTGTCGTGTCGAAATCGGTCAAGTCCATCTCGTCGACTTCGGCAATCGAGACGACGTTGAAGGTCAAAACCTTACAACCTTCCTCCAGATGCCCGCCAAAAGCCACTTTGTCATCGGAAAAGATGATATGGCAGTGGACGCGCCCATTGAAGATAAAGCCGGTCATCGTGGCAATATCGTACGCGCCTTCACGTTTGGGAAAGAGTTCGACAGGCGGCACTTCACAACTGGCCACCACGTGAAAGTGATAAGCGGTCACCGAGCCAATCGCCCCCACGATCAAAGCGTGCTGGATATTTTTTCGTTGGACCGCCTCGCGCAGACCGAGCAGAACATCATCTCCTTGGTTCAGGTGGATGACATGAAACCGTTTAAAATTACCTGA
>JAPLGZ010000151.1 GCA_026389895.1 Chloroflexota bacterium
CGAGGCGCTTTTCAAGAAAATTGGCGGCAAGGGCAATGTGATTATGACGCAGGGTGCGTTGGGCCATACCGGGGCGCAGGGGCGGGCCGCTGGTTTCAAAGAAGTATTGGCCAAATATCCTGATATCAAAGTGTTGGCCGAAGATCCAGCCGACTGGGACGTTAATAAAGCCGCTAAACTATGGGAAGATTATCTGGTCAAATACCCCGACATTCAAGCCGGTTTCTTTCATAATGATGATATGGCGCTGGCAGCCTACAATGTGGTCAAAAACGCCGGACGCGACAAGGATATCGTGCTGGGTGGTGTAGACGCCATGCCGCCCGCCTTGGACGCCGTGCTCGATGGGCGCCTGCTCACTTCGGTGCGCAATCCATCGTGTCGCATCCACTGGGGCGCCCTGGTGATCGGTGCGCTGGCCGCCACCGGCGTCAAGGATATTCCCAAATATATCCTAACCGATGGCCCGCTGGTGACACCCAAAAACGCCGCCGGCCAGAAGTTTATGCAAGAACAGTTTTTGATGTAAAGCGTGAAGCGTGATGAGTGATGAGTGAGATCAAATGGCCTTTTTCACTCATCACGTTTCACTTTGCCATTGTAAAAATCCCATGCCTGAACAAACCACTCCCATCCTAGAACTATGCAACGTTTCCAAACGCTATGGCGGCGCAGTGGCCTTGGCGAATGTCGATTTTGCTTTGCGCGCTGGTGAAGTGCATGGCCTGGTTGGTGAAAATGGCGCTGGCAAGAGCACCATGATGAAGCTGCTGGCCGGTGTCTACCATGATTATGTGGGCGAAATGCGTTTGCGCGATCAACCGGTCCGTTTCACCTCGCCTGCCGATGCCCAAGCCAAAGGCATTGGCATGGTCTACCAGGAATTGAGCACTTTTCAGCACTTGACGGTCGCCGAAAATCTTTTTAGCCGGCAGCCACCGACGCGTGGGGGTCTTGTCCAATGGAAACACATGAACCAAGAGGCGCAAGCTCACTTGCGCGAGTTGGGACTCAATATTGATGTGACCAATCTGATGGGGCGTTTGTCGGTTGGCACCCAGCAGTTGGTCGAGATTGCCCGCGTAATCTTCAGCGGTGCCCAGATCATCATTCTCGATGAGCCGACCTCCGCTTTATCAGGCCCAGAAACGCGCCGGCTGTTTAATTTTATTGCGACGCTCAAAGCCCAAGGCAAGACGATCATCTTTATCTCGCACTTTTTAGAAGATGTGCTGGAAGTGACAGACCGCATTACGGTGCTCAAAAATGCCCACAAGGTCGCCACGCTAGACACACCCAATGTCACCAAACACCAACTCGTTGAATTGATGATCGGCAGTGACGCCAAAATTTTGCAACAGATGTATGAGCAGGACCAAAATTTGCCCAGACGCCCCTCGCGCCTGACAGGTGAGACCGCCTTAACGGTTGACCGTTTAAGCCGACCGGGCGCATTCCATCAAATTTCATTTGAATTGCATAAGGGTGAAATCCTCGGACTATTCGGCTTTATGGGGGCTGGACAGATTCAATTAGCACGGTGTCTGTTTGGCGCCGAACGACCAACCTCTGGCGTGATTATGCTGAATAATCAAAAATTAAATCTAAAAAATACAACCATCGCCCGCAACGTCGGCATTGCCTATGTGCCCGAAAATCGGCGCAATAGCCTGATGTTGGAACAGGAAATTTACAAAAATATCACGCTAGCTCATCTTGGACGCTTATTGCACGGCTTACTCAATCAACGCACCGAAGTGACGATTGCGCGCACGCAAATTGAGCAAGTCGGCGTGCGTCCGCCGCAGCCCTTCTTGCGCGTTGGCGCGCTGAGCGGCGGCAATCAACAAAAAGTCGTGCTGGCGAAATGGCTTACCCAACAACCCAAGCTGTTAATTTTGAATGAGCCAACGCGTGGTATGGACGTGGGCGCCAAGGACGAAGTACTGACGATTGTCCAGAAATTGCGTGACCAAGGCGTGGCAATTTTGTTAATCACGACCGAACCCGAAACGATCGTGCGCATTGCCGACCGCAGCCTGGTGATGAGTAAGGGGCGACTCACGGCGGAGTTGAGTGGGGTCGAATTAACAAAAGAAAACCTGATGAAACATGCGTGATAAGTGACAAGTGATGAGTGATGAGTGAGATCAAAGTATATATTCACTCATCACTTATCACGCAGAAGGAATAATCTACGATGACCGAAACAATTTCCATCAAACCAATCGCGGCCCGCAATCCTGCTCTTCTTTGGGTGCGGCGACGGGCGCGCGATTTAGCGCCATTTGCCACGCTGGTGGTATTGGTGGTCTTTTTTAGCCTGAGCAGCGACAGCTTTCTGAATATCATTAATTTGCGCAATATTTTGGCGCAAGTTTCCACGCTGGCGGTCGTCTCCACCGGCATCACCTTTGTCCTGTTATGTGGTGAAATCGATCTGAGCATTGCCGCGGTGGCAACGATGACGGGGGTGGTGGCGGCGGTCCTGTTTGGCAAAGCTGGTTTGCCGGGTCCCGTTGCTGTGTTGGCCGGTGCACTGGCGGCGACCCTGTTGGGTCTGCTCAACGGCTGGAGCGCGACGCGAATCGGCTTGCCCTCGTTTATGGCTACACTGGCGACCATGCAGATCGCCACCGGGTTGGGGCAATATATTACCAAAGGCGAAATCGTCTACACCCTGCCGCCGATGCTCCAATACTTGGGTGGCGAATATATTGGTCAAAAAGATCCGTGGCGGTTGCCGGTCGTGATTTTGATGGGCATCGCCGCGCTGATCATCGGCCATTTTGTCTTGACCTACACCAAATTTGGCCGCTATGTCTACATGACCGGCAGCAACCGCGAGGCGGCGCGCTTGAGTGGCATCAACACACAAAATATCGTCGCCACCTGTCTGGCGATTTCGGCCTTTTCTGCGGGCCTGGCGGGCATGCTCAACACGGGTCGCCTGGGCAGCGCGCAAGGGTATGGCCTGGAAGATATGTTGCTTGACAGTATTTCGGCGGTGGTCTTGGGCGGCACGTCGTTGTTTGGTGGCGAAGGCGGCATCAAAAATACGCTGATCGGTCTGTTGATCTTTGGCGTACTCAGCAATGGCCTCAACCAGTTACAACTTGATATTTATGTGCGTCTGTGGGTGCGCGGCGTGATTTTGTTGGCGGCGTTGATCATTAACATTTATGCGCTCCGCCTGCGCGATACGGAAGCCGTGGAGTAAGCGCAACTGACCATATGATTTCTCAGACCTACCTTCCCCAGACATGGCTCGATCCACGCCAGGAGATTCGCCCATCACCCATTCAAGGTATGGGCATTTTTGCGCATGCGGCCATCCAACCCGGCGAAATTGTCGAAATTATCGGCGGTTTGGTGATAACGGAAGCAGAATTCCGCGCCTTTCAAGCTACAGCCGATCATTACAATGCGGTGCAAATCGGCGAAAATCTCCATCTGGTCGAATGCATGTCAGTCACTCAGCAGCGCGCCGGCTCGCTCAATCATGCTTGTGATTCTAATTTATGGCTGGCTGATGAAGTGACGAGCATCGCTCGGCGAGCGATTGGGGCTGGGGAAGAATTGACCATTGATTATGCACTCTTCACTGTGCAGAGGGATTGGAGCTTAGCTCAGCCTTGTCGCTGTGGGGCGCTTGACTGTCGTCAACAGATTACAGGTGAAGATTGGCGGTTGCTGACGGTGCAACGGCGGTATTATCCACATTTTTCGCCTTTTATTAATGCGCGAATTGCAGCTACAGTCATGCTATTACAATAAGTTGATATATCAATCAAACAAGGAACATTTTTTGCCAAATAACGTTTATGGCGTAACCATCACACCTTATGCCACCAACGACAAATTTAGGCAAAACAATGCTCAACAAACTGATATTCATTCCACTGCTCATCATGCTTTACTTGACTAGCTGTGCGGATCGCTTCGTGCCAGAACCTAATCCGCCCATATCGCCACTGTTGGCAATACCAACCCACCATTTGGTGCCAACATATACGCCAACGGCAACCTTTACACCAACGCCATTGCCGACAGTGACGCCAATGCCTGTGACGACAGCGGTTAGTTATTCTCAATTTATCAAACTAAAACCAACTTGTAATTCGGCACAAAATTATACACAATGTCATGACCCGCTGCTTGATATTTCATTTGAGTATCCTACAGAATGGGGTAATATCACGGCGACACTAGGTAACGCTATTTTTGGCATGCAAATGAGTGGTTCTGATCTAAGTTCATATGAGTATGCCGGATACACATACGCATACGATTTTGGCCACCATTTCGCTGAGCCACAATTGACTGGTGTAACAAACATTATAGCTACTGGTAGAAGTAGCGTCTTTTCCGTGCCAAGGGATGGGTCAGCTTACAATTTTGGTGGTTTTGCTGAACAGGATACAAATGAGTTTTGTAAGAATTCCTCAAACCCTCATTTATGTCGCGTCATCAAATCCGGTGTTATCGTTGCGTTTTCATTCCCCAAAGCCGAATATTTTTGTATAATGTCGTTTGCGATTCCACCGCCAACAGGTTTTGTATATATTAACCTACCCAATCGACGACTAATCAATGGTTTTATGTTCGCTTATCCCCTACTTTCATTGACTGAAGAAAAATCACTATATGGTATTCTCGGTATTGAACAGAACATTACAACCAACAAGTGCGACGACATTCAAGCAAAAAAACAATTTGATCAACGGGTTGAGAAACTGGTCAATGAAATCACAGCAGGAAATGCAGACGACGATATATTACAGCGGGTCAATAAACTGACCAGGCTGGCAAACTCAATTGAAGGGCAGGAGACCAGTAGATAATGGCCTACCAAGCGCTCACCGAACAAACCATCATCGACTACATCAAAAGCCGCCCTGCGTTGGAACGGATCTTTCCCAAAGATGCGCCTTTGATCGCCAAAGAAGTCGGCGACGGCAATCTGAATATGGTCTACATCGTGCAAACCGCCGATGGGACACCGCGCGCCGCCATCGTGAAGCAGGCGTTGCCTTACTTGCGCATTTTGGGCGAAGCGTGGACGTTGACGCGCGAACGGATGCGCTTTGAAACCCAGGCGCTACTCCAATATAACAAGCTGACACCCGGTCTCGCGCCCGAAATCTACGATGTAGACGACGAGATGTCGCTGGTCAGCATGGAATACCTGGGCGATCACTTGATCATGCGCAAGGCGTTGGTGGCGCGCCAGCGGTTGCCCCATTTTGCCGATCACATCTCGACCTTTATGGCGCGCAATCTCTTTTTCACCTCCGACCTCTATCTGAGTGGGCTGGAAAAGAAGACGCTTCAGGCGCAGTATGTCAACCCGCATTTGAACAAAATTCAAGAAGATTTTGTCTTCACCAATCCGTTGATGGAGTCACCAGAGAACCGCTGGAATCCATTAGTGGACGACGAAGTGCAACGGGTGCGCACAAATGACGCGTTAAAAATTGCGGCGGCAGAGATGAAAGAAAGGTACATGACACACGCCCAGGCGCTGATCCACAGTGACTTGCACACGGGTAGCCTGATGGTAAATGCCAACGACACACGTGTCATTGATCCAGAGTTTGCCTTTTATGGACCAATGGGCTTTGACATTGGGGCGGTGTTGGAAAATTTGATCTTAAATCTGGCTGCCCACTACGGTCATACAGCAGATCGTTAACAACGCAGCGAATACCAACAATATTTGCTGGCGATGGTGCGCGACATTTGGCAACAATTCGCCCAAAAATTTGAGACGCTCTGGCTAGAGAACAATCAGGGTGAATTAGCGCCGCCCCAATACTGGAACTATCCGGGCGGGCAGGCCGCGTTTGCTGAATTTCGCCGGCGCTATCTCCTCAACATTCTGCGCGACACGGCGGGGTTTGGCGGTTGCAAAATGTTACGGCGCATGATGGGCGTGGTCAGTGTGTGGGATATCAGCAGCATTGAAGACACGAACAAGCGCGCCATTGCCGAGCGCCTGGCGATCAAGATTGGCACGCGTTGGTTGTTGGCCCACCCGAGCGCCTGGCGATCAAGATTGGCACGCGTTGGTTGTTGGCCCACGATCAAATTAACACCATTGATGAATTAATTGCGATGGTCGAGGAAGAGATGCAAGCGGTCAAAGAGTAAACACTGATCATCAAAATGGTCAGCTGACAGGGTTTATAGGCATTAACAAAATAAATCCGTAACAGCACACCCAACCTGCTTCAGCAGGTTTCTCATAGCAGGCGGCGGTTTTAACCGCCGCGGCACGCCCGCCAATCGCCGAATTAAATGTTTAATCACCATTAACCCTGTTGCTGGCAAAATGGCGGATGGTTAGGGGTAGAACTCAGCCGACTGCATTCGTATTGATGCTAGCGTTGTGGTCACGTAACGGGTCGCGCCCTTGCCAACTGCCTTCTGAGGCAATTGGTATAAAACGTGCAAACAGCTCTTCGCGATACCACTTTTCGGCGCGCGTCCGTTGAATTGCAGCCCGATGGACATTCGTCCCATAAGCAAATTTTTGTAGATCGGCCACGCTGCGCCACAAGCTAAAGGTGGCCTGGCGAATAAATGGCGCTTCACCGATCCCGATTGAAGCTACCAGG
The DNA here is from genome assembly GCA_026389895.1 of Chloroflexota bacterium. GTDB lineage: Bacteria > Chloroflexota > Anaerolineae > Caldilineales > Caldilineaceae > JAPLGZ01. The sequence goes on from JAPLGZ010000151.1 coordinate 6,621, forward strand.
CCGTCGGCCTGCTCAATCGCTCGGCTGGTCGCTGGCACGGCGCGCCAAAAATTGATCAATTGTGGCCAGCCAATAGCGGCGCGGGTTAAAACGGCGACGGGTCCCGCAATCGGCTGGGGACTAAGCGGCAAAAAGGGGTTAATCCCAGACCAAGCGCCGTGGGCCTGCACGGGCAAAAGGCGGATTGTCCAGATTTCGTTGGCGTGCCGCCGGTAGCTCGCCATGAGCGGTGCGCTTGCAAAAAAAGTATCGGCGGCAGTTTGGTTTTCCCAGACAGCGAATAATCCATAACGGCCCCAGTTGGGTTGCAGGCTAAAACCGCGCCCATGACCACTCCCTAATAATTTCCAGAAGCGCAATCCAGGCACGTTTATCAATGCCGGCTGTGCCAAACCCATCTGCAAAAATGCCCAAAGCTGCTCACGCCGCCGATAGCCAAATAGGGTTAAGGTTGTGAGTGGGCTAGCGCTTTGTGGGTCAATGCCGCGCGCGGCAGGTGCGCGACTAATGCGCATGCTCAGGCAAAATCATGGCCTGGGCCTCGGCAACCACCCGGCGTTCAGAGGCAAAGGTAAGCAGGCTACGGGCTTCGGCAAAGGTCACCCAGCGCGCTTCGGTAACTTCGTGATCATGTTGCGTCACATCACCACTGACATAATTAAAGAGGAAGAAATGGACAAATTTGTGAAAACGGACACGCCTCGCTTGGCGGGTGGCGACATACCAATATTCCACAACTTCCAGGGGGGTCACTAACGCGCCAGTGATGCCCGTTTCTTCGCGCACTTCGCGTGTTGCAGCTTGTTCTGGCATTTCGGCGGGCTCAACCAAGCCCTTGGGCAGTTGCCAACGGTTCTGCGGCCCCACGGCAATGAGGACAATTTCGGGCGCTTCGCCAGTGTTGTGGCGAACAACGACACCGCCCGCGGAAACTTGCTGCTCCGTTTGGATTTTGGCCGGTGTGACCTGCACTTCACTTTTTTCCATAAAGCTCTACCTCGCTTCCATTGATCAGGATCACTAGCTGATCTTGTAGAGCATTAATCACGCACCGTCTGTGATAGATATTCCGAGGTTGGCAAATATCAAAGAATGGATGAAGTGACGAACCGGGCGCGATACTGATTGAGGTTGTCGATCGTGATTAGCGAGAGTGGCGCGGGTAGCTCGTCCAAAGAAAACCAGCCGATCGCGGTGCATTTCTCTGGCTCAAGGATCTGCGCGACACCGGTGACATGCCGGGCCAAAAAGGTGGGCGAAACCCAATGCTGGTTTTCGGTGCGCAGAATATGGTCGGTCACACAGAGTAATTCTATTATTTCAATCTGCAGGCCATATTCTTCCAAAAACTCGCGATGAAGCGCATCTACAAGTTTTTCGCCAAATTCCACACGGCCGCCGGGGAATTCCCAGCAGCCTTTTTCATTGCGCGCCTGCGGACCCCGTTGCGCGAGAAATACCTGGTTTTGCTCATTAAAAACCATCGCACCGACGCCAACGCCGATGTAGTCTTGACCGATCATGGATCCCTCCGTGCAGAGGCGGGCGGGGGCGTATTGCGTAACACCTGAATAATCTTCAAATCCGTTACCGGAAACGGAAATAGATCCAAATCAACCAGATCGACCCAACGCCAATCGGCGCAGCCAATCTTTTGAGGTTCACCGCCCGTGTGGCGTGCGTGAAAGGCATGCAATGTGATACGAAAATGGGTATAGGCGTGCTGCACAATGGTCACAAATTCGCCCACTTCGATCTGCATGGCCAGCTCTTCGGCAATCTCACGGCGCAGACAGGCGGGCAAGTCGGCGTCGGTTGGCTCTAGTTTGCCACCGGGGAATTCCCACAGTCCCCCCAATAAACCCGACTGCGGTCGTTGCGCAATGAGGCCTCCACCACCGCGCGCGCCAGTTGCCATAGCAATTTGAGCGTGGCAGTTTCGTTGATCGGTTGGTCAATATCGGCCACCCGGCTCAACACGCGTTTGACGTTGCCATCCAGAATTGGCTCGGTCTGCCCAAAGGCCATACTCAGCACCGCGCCGACCGTATATTCACCAATGCCCGGCAATTTGAGCAGCGTAGCGCGGTCGCTGGGCAGTTGGCCATTGTACTCAGCCACGACCTGTTGGGCGGCGCGATGTAAATTACGGGCGCGCGCATAATAGCCCAGCCCTTCCCACAACTTGAGCACATCCTGTTGGTCTGCGGCGGCGAGCAACTCGATCGTAGGGAAACGTTCCATCCAACGGTGATAATAATCGACCACCGTTTCCAGGCGTGTCTGTTGCGCCATGATCTCGCTGATCCAGACCGCATAGGCATCACGCTGACCAGCCGGTGCGGTGCGCCAAGGGAGCGCCCGCTGGTGGTGGTGATGCCAGTGCACAAGGCGATTGGCAATTTCGGTATAATTCATTATGCTCAGATAGAAAAGGTAAACGAGCTAAGCACGATGAACGCTGGACTATACAGATAATCTAACAGATAGCCCAGCGTTCGGTTTGGGCGGGAACCAATGGGGAAATATTCGGTGCGCCTAGCGACCGAGCGTCCCGCCCAGAAAACATTGGCCGAGGGTTGTGGCCAAAAAGAATAGGATTAAGGCCACCCACATCCAAATGGGGAAGCCGGCAAAATTTTGACGTTTAGCTTTTTTAGGTTCGGGTTTGGGCAGTGGACTTTGGCAGCGCCAACAGACTTCTTTATCTTCTGGATTCCATTTGCCACAATTCGGACAATTCATAAATGCTTTCTCCTTGCTGGTTTCGGTGAAAGTATGGTAGCACAGATGAAAATGGCAAGCAACAAAAAGATGAGATAGTAGAGTTTAGTGGGATAATAAGAGGGATTAGGGATACGGGATTAGGGATACAAAAGACGTTTCCCGGTATCCTGAATCCCGTATCCCTTTAATCCCTGCTACCCGCCCATTTCTGTTCGACAAGATTATCTGGTTGTGCTATCTTACTTGGTATGGAACCGACAACTTCGCTTGCTTCACCTGAGTTTAGAAATTTACTAGATCAGTGCGTTCACTGTGGCCTGTGTCTGCCCGCCTGTCCAACCTATGCCGTGCTGCAAACGGAGATGGACAGCCCGCGCGGCCGCATTCAGTTGATGCACGCCGCCGCGGATGGACGAATTGACACCAATGGCGCGTTTGCCGAACATATCGAGCTTTGCCTGGGCTGCCGCGCCTGTGAAACAGCGTGTCCGTCGGGCGTGCAATACGGCTTGTTATTCGAGACAGCGCGCGCTGCGATTGCTGAAGAGTCCACAACCATTACACCCCTAGAACGGGGCGTGCGCTGGTTGGCTTTGCGCCAGATGTTGCCCCATCGTGATCGGCTACGTTTTGTGGCGCGCCTGATGCGCGTCTATCAAGCCACGGGATTATCCAAATTTGTGCGCCACTTGAGCTTCTTGCCGCCGAGCTTGCGCGCCATGGAAAATTTATTACCACCGCTCTCGTTGCGCTTCCCTAATTATAGCAAACCAGCGCCAGCGATTGGCAAAAAACGGGGCACGGTCGCTTTTCTCTACGGCTGCGTTCAAGATGCCTTTCTGACCGATGTTAACACATCGACGGTGCGAGTCCTCCAACGCAATGGCTACGAAGTTCACTTTCCGCAGCTACAGACCTGCTGCGGCGCGGCAGCCTTACACATTGGCGAGGGGCAACTGGCGCGCGATTTGGCGCGGCAGAATATCGACGCCTTTGGCGACCGTGGCTACGATGCGATTATCAACAACGCCGGCGGCTGTGGCGCAACGCTCAAAGAGTATGCCCATCTGTTGGCCGATGATCCCGCCTATGCTGAAAGAGCCAAACAGTTTGTGGCCAAGTTGCAAGATATCAACGAATTCCTGGCCGACCATTTACACACGCCGCCCACCGGCTCGTTGAACGTGCGCGTCACCTATGTAGACTCGTGCCATCTGCGCCACGGTCAAAAGGTCGTGCGCCAGCCGCGCCAGTTGTTGAAATCAATTCCTGGCCTCACCTTTGTTGAATTGCAAAAGCCCGACATGTGTTGCGGCAGCGCCGGGGTCTATAACATCATGCAATCCGAAACAGCCGAGCAGGTGCTCGACGCCAAAATGGCCGATGTGGCCGGCACTGGGGCCACCATCGTGGTCACGACTAATACCGGTTGCCACATGCAACTGATTCACGGTGTGCAGAAAAAAGGCCTAAAGGCCGAAGTTGTGCATCTGGTCGAATTGTTAGACCGAGCCTATCAGATAAGCGAATGATGAGGAAGCCTCACCCTTACACCCAATCGGCGTAGAGGGTGAGGCGCCTTTGTTATTATTTAAACAACGTTATTCCTAGCAATTTTGATTGACATTTTCTCTGACGAACCTTATGGCATACGCACTTCCGACTCAATTGTTCGACAAACGCCAGCTGATCACGAATCCGACGGAATTGATCACGTACGAGGTCGATGCCGGTTTTGACCGCGGTAAGCCGGATGGCGTTTTCTATGCAAATTCAACCGCCGATGTCAGCCGGATCATGCAATGGGCGCACCGCGCGAAGGTGCCATTGATCGCGCGCGGCGCGGGCACGGGGCTCTCTGGTGGGGCAGTGCCAGAGCATGGTGGCATCATCGTTGAATTTGCGCGCATGAATCACGTGCTCGAATTCGACAGTGTAGGGCGCAGCGCCGTACTCGAACCGGGCTTAGTGAATCTGGTCTTCGATGCATTGGCCAAGCAGGCAGGGCTCTACTATCCCCCCGACCCTTCGAGTGGCCGCTCATCGACGATTGGTGGCAACTTGGGCGAGAATGCTGGGGGGCCGCATTGTTTTAAATATGGGGTCACAACCAACTATATTACCGGGTTGGAAGTGGTGCTGGCGGATGGGCAGATTGTCAATTTGGGGGGCCGTGCGCTGGACTATCCTGAATATGATCTGTGCGGCATTCTGGTTGGCAGCGAAGGCACGCTGGGCATTGTCACACGCGCCGACGTGCGCCTGATCCGTAACCCGCCCGGCGTCAAAACGATGATGGTAGCCTTTGACTCGATTGAACAGGCCGGCAAGGCCGTTTCGGCGGTGATCTCCGCCGGGTTGGTGCCCGCCACACTGGAAATGATGGACCAGAAAGTGATGGGCATGATCGAAGCCTATGCGGCCGCCAACTTGCCGGTGACAGCTGGGGCGGGCTTGATCGTGGAAGTGGACGGCTATCCAGCCAGCTTAGATAGCCAGATGGAAGAGTTGGCCGATATTTTGACCCAAAATGGCGGGCACAGCCTGCGCATTGCGCAAAGCGAGGAAGAACGCCAAAAGATCTGGTACGGACGCAAGAGCGCGGCCGGGGCCATGTCACGCTTAGCGCCAACCTTTTATCTGGTCGATGTCACCGTCCCGCGCAGTCGTTTGGCTGAGGCGCTGGCCGATGTTGACAAAATTTGTGACAAATATCAATTGCGCGCCGGGCATGTCTTCCATGCAGGTGACGGCAACTTGCACCCGCTGATCTTGTGCGACGCGCGCGACAAAGAACTGATGCGGCGCACCTTCCAAGCCTGTGACGAGATCGTCGAATTAGCGATTGCCAAGGAAGGCAGTATTACGGGCGAACACGGTGTGGGGATCGAGAAGCGTCGTTATATGCCGGTGATGTATACAGCCGCTGAACTTTCGGCCATGCTCGATTTCAAACAGATGCTAGACCCGCACCGTTTACTCAATCCAGGCAAGGTTTTCCCGGATGATATCCCGGTGCCCAAGTATGTAGAGCCGGTTTTGCCAACCGAAAATTTGTGGACGCCAGCAACGGCGGAAGAGGCAGCCGCTGGGTTGCGCGCCTTATCGGCAGCGAAACAGCGCGTACAAATCAGCAGCCAAGCCGATCCGAAGCGGTCAGAGATTGATCTCTGGCTTTCAACGAATAAACTCCAAGGCATCAAAGTCTTCGCCCAAGACGATCTGTATGTGACGGTGGGCGCAGGCACGCCCTTACAGGAATTACAAACCTATTTACAACAACATGGGATGCAAGCGCCGCTGGCAACACCCTGGCCAGCGACGACGATTGGCGGCTTGATTGCGACAAATATCAATGCCCCGTTACGTATGCGCTATGGGGCATTACGTGACCTGATCTTAGCCACGACGGTCGCATTGCCCGACGGGCGCGTGATTCGCGCTGGGCGTGCTGTGGTCAAGAATGTGGCCGGCTATGATCTGCCCAAAATCTTTGTAGGATCACAGGGCACATTAGGCTTGCTGACCGATGTAACCTTAAAGTTAATTCCGGCGCCACGTGCCCAGCGGACGCTTGCGGTGCCAGTTGCCGAACTAAAACAAAGCATCGCGTTGGCGCAGCGGCTGGTCCCCCAAGCGATGGTCGCTTCGGCGGTATTGGTGGCGGAAGGCGCACAATTACCTGGCTTACAGACTGCGCCGTACACGTTGCTCTATACCGCCGAAGGTCTACCCGAGGATGTGGATGCAGAACTGACCCAGGTGGCGATGATATTGCGCCACGGTGGCGCCACCAACATCCTTGAAACTAATTTGACCGGAACCGACATCTGGGCCAGTCATTTGAACCAGGCAAGCACGGATGGCATGGCAATTCGCATTGGTTTGCCAGCGCAGGCGCTCAGCGAAATCAGCCAGACGTTGCCGCCGTTGGCGGGCCAGAAAAACTTGCTAGATTTTGGGGCTGGGATGATCTATGTCACATTGCCACCAGAAACAGTGGAAGGCTCGCTCGAAGCGGTGCAGGTCTGGTTGACAGCCGTGCGTCGTCTGGCCCACGCGCGTGGCGGCTACGCTGTAGTAATGGCCATGCCCGACCATTTGCAGGGTAGACTAGATCCTTGGGGCTATCAACCCGAAGCCATGCCACTCATGCGGGCGCTCAAAGCCCGTTGGGACCCGGCGGGCATTTTGAATACGAACGCGTTTATTCTTTAACCATTGTGCGCTCAAAAAGCAAGTTAGGATATTAGAAAGCAGGAAATTTTGAGTACGTCCTCCCCACCACCTGTGGACACTGTTGTGGCTCCAGGCGCTTTAGAGAAAACTGACATCTTACATTCGCGCGAATTTCAATATCTCTTAGCGGCGCGCTTGTGTAATGCCCTCGGCGGTATGGGCTTTGCCACGGTGATCGGCTATCAACTCTATGTACTCACCAGAGATCCGTTGGCACTGGGCTGGCTAGGGTTGGTGCAAGCCGTTCCAGCCTTGTCACTCTCCTTGCTTGGTGGTCATATTGCCGACCGCGGCGATCGCAAGCGGATTGTCCTGACCACAGCCAGTGGTGAAGTAATCTGCATGTTATTGTTGGTGCTAATCTCGATTAATATTCAAGCGTTAGGGGTGCTTGCCCTCTATGCGGTTATTTTCTTAATCGGCGTCGCTTCTGGCTTCTTGCGCCCCGCGACATCGGCCTTTGAGCAACAGGTCATTCCGCTCGAACATGCAGCGAAGGGATCAACCTGGATGAGCACGGTCTGGCAAGCCGGCGCAATTACGGGTGGTCCGTTGGCCGGCTTGGCGATTGACCGGCTGGGCATTCCAACCACCTATCTGATCATTGCCGTGTTGATGGGCAGTGCGCTGGTTTTTATTTCACTGATCCCGCGCCGCCCGATCATACCCGCCACCGAAGGCGAAACACTTGGCCAAAGTTTGCGTGAAGGTGTCAAATTTGTCTTTGCCAATCAGTCGCTCGCGGGATCGATGGCGCTTGATCTCTTTGCGGTGCTATTCGGCGGTGCCATTGCCATGTTGCCAATTTTTGCCACGGATATTTTACATGTCGGCGCAACTGGGTTGGGCATCATGCGCACCGCGCCATCGGTCGGCGCGATCTTGGTGATGTTGATGGCCACCCGTCGCCCACCGACGGGCCATGCCGGGCGCAATTTGCTACTGTGCGTGGGTGGTTTTGGCATTAGCATGATCGTCTTTGGTCTCTCGCATAATTTCATCGTCTCACTCGTGGCGCTCTTTTTCAGTGGCGTCTTTGACGGCGTCAGCATGATTGTGCGCGATGTGGTGATGCGGGTGCTTTCGCCTGAACATATGCGCGGGCGGATTGCCTCGGTGAGTTGGGTCTTTATCGGTGCGTCGAATGAACTAGGGGCGCTGGAAAGTGGGGTGGCCGCCCGGCTGCTGGGCACAGGCCCTTCCGTGTTTTGGGGTGGTTGTGTGACGATTCTTGTGGTAGCAACCGTGGCGTTTACGCTGCCAAAGTTGCGCGAGTTGCGTTTGTAATAGACCTCTCTCTCCGCCCTCCCCTACAGGGAGAGCCTGTTGGTCGAGCAGAATGATTGGTTTCGTCTGGCCACCCATCAGGTTCTGTGCTGCAAAGGAAGGTTAGGGAGGGGTCGCTCAGTGAGGAAAACAGATGACATCCGTACACATATCTCAAGCGATCTATGATGAAATCATCGTGCATGCCCGTGAAGGAAAACCAGAAGAGATCTGTGGCATTCTCTCGGGAAATAATCTGCAAGCCAAAAAGTTGATCCGTGGGCGCAATATTGCCCAAGAGCGCATCGAAAATTATGAGGTCGACCCGCAAACGTTGTTGATGCAATTTAACTTCGACGATCCGGCCGACGAAATGATGGGCATTTATCACTCACATCCGGTCTCCGTGGCCTATCCATCGGCCACCGATGCTTGGAACGCCAACTATCCAGACAGCATCTATTTTATTTGCTCGTTGGAGTATGATGATGCGCCAGTGATCCGCGCCTTTCAGATGACGCCCTATTTTTTAGACCTAGATATCAGGGCGCTGCGCCAAACGCTCTCCTTTTATGAGACGCGCCCTGGTCTCTTCGCCTATTACCAGGCCAACGACAAGCCAGTCCCAGATGCGCTTGCGGCCATTGCTGGGGAAGTGACAAAGCCATTTTATGTGGTCTATTATTCAGCCGACAACCAGGAATTTGATAGCCGGGCAGTTTCGCTAGAAGAGTTTGTCGTCGAAGTGACGCCATGAATGGCTGGTCAAAAATGAATTGTCTGTTTGCTAGCGCTATGGAAGCAGCATGACCGAAATTAATCGATCTCATCGTGCACAATAACCATCTGATTAAGTATGCATGCAGAGCAGGTTGACAAAGATCTGCTGGACGAGTATACTAATTGTCAGTATGTTTTTTATAGTGCAATTCCGGTAGTGCTTTATGGCTAATTTACCGAGGAAGCTAATGTTTTTTCAGTTTTGCCCAACCGTTCCTCTTACTTGCTCGTGTCTTTAGCGGGCGCCGCTGGCATAGCTGCTGGCTGTCCCGCGTATTTACCTACAAGTGATAAGCTTTGGTGCAAAATTGAGTGATGACTGAGTAATTGAAGAGATCTATGTAGAGGCTCAGCACTCTGAGTTGTTAACGCTGGCTAAACGGGAACAGTTAACAATGAGGGTTTATAACGTGCCTTCCTTGCGCCGACTTCATCGCTTTGATGATGGCGGCGTTTTTATTTGGGGCCTATATTTGTCCCATGATCCACAAAAGCGATTTAAAGGAGAAATTTTCGATGGCAATTGTGATGGTGCCAACGCCGCTCCGCCGCTTGACTGGCGGCCAGGCAAAGGTGGATGTGCAAGGTAATGATGTGGGGAGTTTGCTGCAAGCAATTGAGCAGAAGTTTCCTGGCATTGCCGAGAAAGTGTTGGATGGCGAAGGGAATGTCAAGCGCTTTATCAATGTCTTTGTCAACGAAAGCGAAATTCGCACGTTGCAGGGCTTGCAAACCCCCGTTAGTGAAAGCGACCGAGTTTCGATTGTACCGGCGATGGCTGGCGGGCAAGGAAGGGAAGGATTATGAGCAGATTAAATCGTGATCAATTGGTGCAACTGGCCAAAAGCGAGATCAAAGAAATTTCTGCCGGGGAATTAAAGAAACGCCTAGATGCAGGCGAAGATTTAACCTTGGTCGATGTGCGCGAGCGCGATGAGTTCGTGCAGGGGCATCTGCCCGATGCGGTCTTTATCCCGCGTGGCTTTTTGGAGCTTCAAATTGAGCAGCATCAGCCGGACCGCGACCAGCCGGTCGTCGTCTATTGTGCCGGTGGCACACGTTCGGCCTTGGCGGCGCGCAATTTGAAGGAGATGGGCTACAAAAATGTCATCTCGATGATTGGTGGTTTTAACGGCTGGAAAAATGCCGGGCTGCCGTTTAAAGTGCCAACGGTGCTTACCAAAGAGCAGAGCATTCGTTATAGCCGCCATACGCTGTTGAATGATGTGGGTGAAGCTGGCCAGATCAAATTGTTAGAAAGTAAGATATTGTTGATCGGCGCGGGCGGCCTGGGCAGCCCGGCGGCCATGTATCTAGCGGCGGCGGGTGTTGGCACGATTGGCATTGTCGATTTTGACACAGTCGATGTCTCCAATCTGCAACGCCAGATTATCCACGGCACCAAAGATGTGGGTCGGCCCAAGGTTGACTCGGCGACGGATCGCATTCATGACATGAATCCCGATGTTAAAGTGATTGGCCATCGTGAACCGATCACAAGCGCCAATGCCCTGAATATTATCCGGCAGTATGATGTGGTGATTAACGGTTCAGATAATTTTCCCACCCGCTATCTAGTCAACGATGCCTGCCATTTCCTGGGCAAGCCACTCGTTGATGCCAGCATCTTTATGTTTGAAGGTCAGGCGACAGTCTATCAGCCAGCTGATCACGCGCATGGCATTGAAGGCGGTCCGTGCTATCGCTGCCTCTATCCCGATCCCCCCCCACCGGGTGAAGTACCAAGCTGCTCGGAAGCGGGCGTGCTGGGGGTCTTACCGGGCATTGTCGGCTCAATCCAAGCGATCGAAGCGATCAAGCTGATCATTGGGATTGGCGAATCGTTGGTAGGTCGCTTGCTTATGATCGATACGTTGGACATGAGTTTCCGCACATTGAAGATTGGTCGCAACCCCGACTGCCCCGTTTGCGGTGACCATCCGACCGTGACCGAGTTGATCGACTACGAACAGTTCTGCGGGTTCCCTTCGCACAAAGAACAGGCGCAGGAACACGAGTTGGTCCCTGCGTAGGAAGGAAAAGAGCATTACACAGAGAACACGGAGAATGCACAGAGCTCACAGAGAAAAAACACCAGTAAAACTAGGTTTTCTCCGTACTCTCTGTGTAGGCTTCTCCTCGGTGTTTTCTGTGTAAAGCTCTTTTATAGCAACGCTGTTTGTCTATGAAAGTAGGAATCCTATGGAAAAGGCAATCGCTAGCGAAATTACCAATACATTGCGCACGGCTTCCGTTACTGGTCAGGTGCAAGCAGAAATCACGACTGTCCTCGATCAGATCGGCAATACGCCGCTGTTAGACTTAAGCGAATTCGCCCAATCCCTGGGCGTGTCACCCAACGTGGGTCTTTATGCTAAGGCAGAATGGTATAACCCAGGTGGCTCGGTCAAGGCACGTGCGGCTTTACGAATTGTCGAAGAGGCCGAACGCACCGGCCAGTTGACGCCCGATAAAATTTTAATTGACAGTAGTTCGGGCAACACCGGCATTGCTTTTGCTTTGATTGGCGCGCTCAAACATTATCAAGTACACCTGGTCATGCCTGGCAATGTGAGCTCAGAACGCAAAGCGCTGGTGCGGGCCTATGGTGCCACGCTGATAGAATCTGACCCGCTGGAAGGTTCTGATGGGGCGATCTTAAAGGTGCGGGCATTGGTGGCGGCGCAGCCAGAGCGTTATTTCTATGCGAATCAGTACAACAATCAGGCCAATGTCCTCGCGCATTACGAAACGACAGGCCCAGAGATCTGGCGGCAAACCGATGGCACAATCACCCACTTTGTAATCGGGCTGGGTACGACAGGCACCTTTGTTGGCACAGGTCGCTATTTGAAAGAGCAAAATCCAGCAATCCAGTTGGTGGCCATCCAGCCCGCAGATGAACTTTCGGTGATTGAAGGCTTGAAACATCTGGCCACCGCGATTACACCAGGGATTTATGACGCAACCTTGGTGGATCGCGATTTGCGGGTGGATACAGAGGCGACTTGGAAGATGACCCGACGGCTAGCGCGTGAGGCAGGGCTGTTTGTCGGTGTTAGTGCCGGTGCAGCGGTCGCGGGCGCTATCGAAGTGGCCAAAGAATTGTCAGCCGGGGTCGTTGTGACCATTTTGCCGGATGATGGCAGTAAGTATGTTAGCTTAGGGATCTTTGATTGAGTCCGCAGTAGACCGGCCATGGTAAGTGGTCATGAGGTACGCATGGTCATCACGGATGTGCGTGTACCAGCAACCCACTTCCCATGGCCGATTCCACTTGCAGTACAGTAGGCAGGGGAGATCAAAATGCAACAAAAAGTGGATCAGACAGCGCTTAAATTTAACCAAGCCAGCATTATTACCCTATTGGTCCTGGCGTTCTTGTTTAATCAGATCTGGCTAGTCGCCTTGGTGGCGGCCGTTATGTTGATAGGAACCTGGTGGCCTGGTGCAGGATTATTCAAACTACTTTATGCACGGGGCTTAAAGCCAGCGGGTCTGCTAAAGCCAAACGTGGTAGCTGATGAGGCACAACCCCATCTTTTTGCGCAAGGGGTGGGTGGGATCTTTTTAGTGGCGAGCCTGCTTGCCTTTGCCGCGGGTAGCGCGCTGCTCGGCTGGGTATTAACAGGCATTGTAATTGTCCTGGCCTCAGTCAATTTGTTTTTGGGTTTCTGTTTAGGGTGCTTTATCTACTTTCAATTGGCCCGCCGAGGCATCCGTGTTACCTTGCCGGGTTGGCAAGGCGCATAGGACGTTATTATGATGCTCGAACGTTTATTGATCTTATTCATTGCCAGCTTGATCGGGATAGCCGCCCTTGGCATCTGGCGTCTATGGTTGGCCTGGCGCGTCCAAAAATTGGCGACGCTGGCCATGCCAGCAGCGCTTGCCGAACTTGTGCCGGCAGGACCAGCTTTGCTTTACTTTACGACAGAAGATTGTGTGCAATGTCGTCTGCAACAGACCCCCATTCTGACTCAGTTGACAGACACAACGAATATTCCGGTTCATAAATTCGATGCCGTAGAGCAGGAAACGTTAGCCAATTTTTTTGGCATCATGACGGTGCCGACCACGATTTGGTTGGATAAAATGCACCGACCGGCAGCGATCAATCATGGGTTAACTGGACTGGCACAATTACGCCAGCAGGCCCAAGTAGTGTACATGCATTAGAAAACTGCATCCCACAAATTGACTAGACCAGTATTTGCCATGCTCCGTTCGGCGTTTCTCCGACCCAGCGGTTACCAATTCTCGTATAAAGCTCAAATAAACCATCGATCTCGAGCCTTACAGGCTTCAGATCGATGGTTTATTTATATTTTTCACCCCTGTTGATTATTTATGCTCATAATTGTTATATAGTTTGTTACAGAGTTTGTTGTATAATCTTACCAATTCTTTAAAATCTTCTGTATACAACGTCATATAGATGGCGTCATCTACGTGTAATCGTAAGGGCAAGCAATGTTGACATTGCGTAGAAGAATTCTATTTACAATCACAGGCGTCTTTATTCTTCTGATCCTGTTGCTTTATGTAGCTGCAGAGCGTACTGCATTTATTACTTTGCAACGTTTAGAAGATCAGATCAGTCGTCAGAACGTAGTTCGTGTCGCACAGACAATTAAAACCGAGCTCAATAGTCTTGTCCAAACCTCAATGGATTATGCAAAATGGGATGATACATACCGGTTTATTGAAGAAGCGAGTCATGGAAAGATCGATAAGCAGTATGAAGCCACCAATTTTTCTGATTCGAATATGCAATCAAATCGGCTTAATCTCCTTATCTATGTGAATACAGATGCAAAAGTGGTCTTCCAAAAAGCCTTTAATCTGGAAACGCAGCATGAGATGCCCGTCCCCTCTAATTTCTTAGAAAAATCATTAAAGAATCTCCTTCAATCGGTTGACAGCACCACGCCTAAATCTGGCATCATCGACTCCGATTATGGGCTCATGTTGATCGCCGCACATCCAATCTTGCCTAACTCTGGAGCGGCGCCGAATCGGGGTTCGCTGATCTTTGGTCGCTTGCTAGATGCGGCAGAAATCAAAACATTTACCACCATTACCTTGCTGCCAGTCGCTATTTATTCATTCCATGATCTGGCCATGCTGCCATCAGACGTTCAAGCCAGTATGGCCTCGCTCAAAACAATAGATTCGATTGTGCTGCACCCGATCTCCGACAACAAAATTAGTGGCTATACACCACTCGCCGGTGTAGATGGCAATCCAGTGGCTATGCTCCAGGTAGAGATGCCGCGCTCGATTCAAGAACAGGGCCACATTAGCTTAAATTACCTGGTCACAACGCTGATTGCATTGGTCTTAATCTTTGGGGTTATTGTCTCTTATATTCTGGAAAAATGGGTATTAATGCCGGTCTCTGACCTTGGCAGACATGTGAATTATATCGGCGCCAATGCCGATTTATCAACACGGCTCACGATCAAGGGTAGTGACGAACTCTCGCAGTTAACACAAAATATTAATCAGATGCTAGATGCATTAGAAAAGGCGCAACAGGATCAACGCCGCAGTGAAGCGCGGTATCGGGCCATTTTTGAACAGGCGTCCGAAGGCATC
>JAPLGZ010000051.1 GCA_026389895.1 Chloroflexota bacterium
GCGCGATGACGCCGAGATTAAGTTTGATTGGGGCAATAATTCACCGGCTGGTGGCATCAACAATGATAACTTTTCGGCGCGTTGGACCCGCTCCCTGGATCTTGCGGCTGGCCGTTATCGCTTTCACGTCACCGTGGATGATGGCGCACGTTTGTGGGTGAACAATCAGCTGCTCGTTGATGCCTGGCGTGATCAAGCTGTCACGACTTTTGATGGCGACATCAGTTTGCCTGGTGGCGCAGTGCCAGTTCGCTTGGAATATTATGAACATGTGAGCGCGGCCAGCGTTCGTCTAACCTGGGAGCGCATTGGCGACACTTCTGGTGGTTCTGGCGGCTCGGATGATTCGGACAATACGGGCAACGAGCCCGACCAGCGGAGCCGCTGGCTAGGCGAGTATTACAATAACCGTGATCTAAGTGGCGCGCCAGCCGCCACCCGTCGCGACCGGGATATCGACTTCGACTGGGGTAAAAGTGCGCCGGCGTCAGGGGTCAATGCCGATAATTTCTCGGTGCGCTGGACTACCACGTTTGATTTCGACAGCGGGAATTATCGCTTCACGACGCAAACTGATGATGGTGTCCGCCTGTACATTGATGGCAAACTTGTGATTAACCAGTGGCGTCCCATGGATCGCACACGGTATACCTACGAGACCAATATGGATGATGGCCGCCATGAGATCCGGATGGAGTATTTTGATGCGGGCGGTGATGCTTCAGCCCGTTTCTATATTACGCCCCTAGGCTCCGATCAACATGGTGGCAACTTGATCACTTGTGTGCCGCCGCAGCCAGCCAACTATGCCTGGATCAAGATCTATCGTCTGGATGACAACAACAAGTGGGTTTCGATCAGCCGGGGTATCGGTTCGATTCAAGCCAGTGGCTTTTTGAAAATTGATGGCCTGCCGGTGGATATCAACCGCTTTGGCAGCAGCGAACCGTATCGAGTGGAACAGTGGATCAATGGCAAGGTCGTTCGCTCGGTTGGCAATACGGCCGCTGGTGAACCGGAGTTCCGCCTTCGCCAAAACGCGGATAATTACACACCGTGGCAATGTAAGTAGCAGCCTGGATTTTGCTTTACGATTGACGAAATAATTACTCAGACGAGACACTTCGTCAATCGTAAAGTTCGTCAATCGTAAAGCAAAAATCGTCAAATTATTGGCTCACGTAACATCAGGTTATTTCCGCTGTAGCCCAAATGATCTCGCCAGCAGCCAATCAAACCAACCGGTTGGCAATTTCTGTGGCAACCACCAACCGAGTAGATAGTTGTTGGCAAGGAGGTAGCGCGCTTTGGGGCGTGGGCTCTCCAGGGCTAGCCGGATGGTCATGGCAACTTTTTCGGGGCGTAAACCCTGGCGACCCAGATCGATTGTCGTCTGGTGCATCTTGGCCAAAATCTCGGCATAATCAGTGTCGGCATAACGTTGGATGTCTACCTGCTCCGCCTTGTCCCAGATCGGCGTCTGTACCGAGCCCGGTTCGATCAGAATCACTTTAATCCCATAGAGCGTTAACTCACGCCGCAGACTGTCGGAAAGTCCTTCCAACGCATGCTTAGACGCCGCATAAGGCCCCAAAAATGGATAAGCGATGCGGCCACTGACCGAACTGAGATTAATAATGCGACCAGGCACGTCGGACGACTCGGCGTAAGCCCCCAATAAGGGCAAGAACGCCTGGGTTACCGCCATCAAACCAAACAGATTTACGTCGAATTGTTGACGCAACTCCTCCACTGGCAGATGCATCAGCGGCCCACTCACCGCTATCCCCGCATTGTTGATTAATCCAAACAGATTCGCTTCACCCAATGCATCCTCTACCTGATCCGCGGCGGCTTCGATCGCTGCTGCGTTGGTTACATCAAAAACTAAAGGGGTAAAATTCTCTCCCCATTCTGTTTGTAAGCGTTCGGCATCCGCGGTTTTGCGCACGTTGCCAAAGACATGATAACCGTGTTCGATCAATTCGCGAGCCGTGGCATAGCCGATGCCGGTTGCTGCGCCGGTAATAACTACATGTTTCATGGAATTCCTCGTCCGCCTGCGTAACTTTTGCTCAGTTTGTGCGTCATCCTAACAGAAGCCTTACCTAGTTTATGCTAGAAGGTGGCACTGCTATCCTACCACAAAGTGCCAATATCTAGCCTTGACAAAATGGGCGTAAACAATTTGCGCAAACCAGGTGATTGAGCGGCTATCTGCCATTAATACCACCTTCTTGTGAAAGCTCAACCCGATTTTACTCGAGAAGTGGTTGACAAATTTCCTGGCTCTATGATAGTTTTGCTTTGTTTGCACCTTGTTTTCTGCACTGCGCACCACTGGAGTCAGGTAAATATGGCCACACTGCTCGTTAACGGACAACCCAACGCCGCACATTGCGGCCAACACCGAAGATACACAACGGATGGCCGCCATTATGGCGGCGGAGCAAGTGTTGGCGGTCTTCAAACGTCAAAATGTAGCGGAGACGCTGGCGTTGCGCGTGGTTGCGGTTGAGCAGGTCAGGCCCCATGAAGCGTATCATCCGGCGCGCGTCGAGAAACTGGCGGCGCGCATCCTGGCTGACGGTCTGCTTGTCAACCCGCCAGTGGCCGTGGCGTTAGAAGATCAGGAACATTATGTGGTGCTCGACGGCGCCACACGGGTGACAGCTTTTCAGCAACTTGGCTACCCCCATATTGTACTTCAGGTTGTTGATCTGCACCGCGACAACGTGCAACTGCATACCTGGTTTCATGCCGTGCATGGGGGCAGTAGCAAAGATTTGTTGGCAATTGTACGCGGCCTCAAGGGTTTACGCGTCACAGAAATGCCGGTGGATAACTTGGCGCATGCGCTCTGGGAACGCAATGCACTGGCCTATTTGGTGACCCTGGACAAGCAAGGCTTTTTGTTAGAATTTGACGCGCTTCAGGCGGAAGATGGCCACGATGGCTTGGATGTTCTGCGCGATTTTGTCGAGTGTTATGGGGCTTGGGGTGATATCGAACGTACCTTGGTGACGGATGTTGATCAATTGCGGGCCCAATTCCCAGATTTGGCAGGATTGGTCGTGTTCCCCCAATTTGCCCCCGAAATCGTTCTGCAAATGGCGGCCAAGCAGCGCTTGTTGCCGGCTGGCATTACGCGCTTTGTCATTCCGGGGCGGATCTTGCGACTCAACGCACCCTTAACACACTTGGCAAGTAACGATTCAATTGCCAAAAAGCGCGAGTGGCTCGATAACCTGGTCCAGGCCAAGCTGACCGCGCGTGCGATGCGCTATTATACAGAGCCAGTCGTATTATTAGATGAGTGATTAGGGGGAGCTCTGTCTGCTTAGAGAGCAACGCGGCCTATAAAAGTTTGGACTTGGTCATTTTATTTCTCAGGCTGGCTGCTCTACAAATAGCTGCTTGATAGGTAAAATTTTTTTTCTAATGAATCCGTAAGGAAATTTTAGACTTATGCTTACAATTTTATCGCGTCGCGAAGGATTTAAGGCTTGTGAGCGATTAATAGTTAGGCGCTCGATTTCTCTAGGCAAAGTAGGTAACGCTGCTCCTGCATATCAACCAGGCGCAGCGCTTATACACGGCTGCCCGACGGGCAAAGCCAATAACTGATTGCTCGCAAAGCTGTAATGGAACCTTTGATGCAATATACTCTTGTAGTAGCAAAAGATGTCGCGATCCCCGTGCAAGATTTTGTCACCCAATGGAATGCAGACCCGGCCTGTTATGCCATGGCTTATGCGAGCATAGACGATTCGATCAAATCTGTCTATTCGCCAGATGTAAGAACGGCTCTGCCAACGCTAGATGTGCAGCCAGTGGAGATTGATCAGGCTACGTTCCATGCCCTCATTAAACGAACGCTGCAAACGTCACCGCTATACCCGCCAACCGAAATTGTGGAGTTGGCCAAGCCGAATGGGACGCGTGTATTGGTCGTCAAAAGCACGGCCACCGGAATCTCTGGCTATCCCTTAATGCCATAATTCGCGCAGATTTTCCCACACAATATAAGCGCCTGCCACCAACACAGCCGTCACGACAATGGGCCAGAAAAATTCGTAGAAAAGCACCAATGCCGCCACAACGGCCAACCCAATCGTGACGCTGGTGACCAAGCTGATCAGGCGGCCTCGAAAGCTGGCC
This sequence comes from Chloroflexota bacterium, assembly GCA_026389895.1. Classification (GTDB taxonomy): domain Bacteria; phylum Chloroflexota; class Anaerolineae; order Caldilineales; family Caldilineaceae; genus JAPLGZ01. The sequence goes on from JAPLGZ010000051.1 coordinate 4,162, forward strand.
TCGATAAAGGTGACGACGGTAAGCATCGCAACGAGGCCAATAATACGATAATGGCGGCCAAAGTAGAGTAACATCACCAGAATGATCAGCATCAAACCAACACTGGCCGCCGCCCAGATTTCGGCCAAACGGCTGGCGCGCAAACGTTCGGCCGAAGCTGGGCGCAGGGCGCGGCGAATGTGGGCGCGAACGGGGCCTTGATCTCCAGCCCGCAACTGTTCGGCGTAGTTTTCTAAGGCTTCTAGCAAGGCCTGATCAGTGGCAATTTGGGCGCGTAACGTGTTCACTTCTTGGCCAAGTTGCTCCAGTTGTTGCTG
>JAPLGZ010000430.1 GCA_026389895.1 Chloroflexota bacterium
CCTTATATTCTCTTCTGCTTTACTCACGTGAGATACGGCAAAAAATCACACAAAGCCGCAAAGGCAGACCAAGAACAACCGAAGCTGGGGCGCTTATCAACCGGGCTTGGCAAGCGTGGACGAGCTTTTCGACCTTATCGCTATCGTTCATAGCCAACCTCCGCTGATCGTCGCGACATAATTTGTACGGGCTGCCTCTCACCTGACGTTGCCCTCACAATGCTGCCATCCACGCGTTTACCGCTTCGGCGTCTGTACGAACTAAGGCATTGGCGGGTGCACCCAACACCCGTTCAATCGCGTCCAGATAGGCCGCATGAGTCGCCACGATCGCTTCGACGCGACGCTGCTCGTCGTGCGCTGGCTCTACCGTGAGCAGTAGCTTGGCATGCGCGTTTCCCATGCCGTGTAACAGGGACAGAATGACTTCACCGGCCTGGTCGGGATAGGCGGTCGTGAAGACGCCTTCCTGAATGCCTTGCCGGACGATCTCCGTGAGCAATGGTGCGCGCTGTTTCAGCACCGCCTCGTCCACCTTCTGGCGGACGATCGCGTTGTCGTCGTTGTACCAGACGCGTCCCAACTTGATCACAGCCGCCTTGTGGGCGATGCGCAAACGGTCAAGCGTGCCAAAGAAGCCCTGGAGTTTTTCCAGGGCGGACAGGTGCGGATCTTGGACAATGGGGAGCAGCGGCTTTTCCGTCTCCACCTTAATCCGTTCAATCAGTGCGTCTAGCACCGCCAACTTTGAATCAAAGTAGTGATAGAATGCCCCGCTAGAAATCTGTAAATCTGCCAGGATATCCTGGATCGTCATCCGCTCATAGCCCTTGGTGTAGACGAGCCGTTGCGTCGTATCGAGGATTTCGTTACGTTTCTCGGCGTGTTCGTGTTTTTTGACTGTTCGTGCCATTTGTTGCTGCCTTTAATAAACCGAATGTCTGTTTGTTAATTTTATTGTATCACCTTGTACGGGAATGTCAAGGGGTAAACTGAAAACGCGTGTAACCTGACACCAAAGCTTTTTGGTGGCCGGGATAATGATATTTTTGTAGTGAATGAGTTAAAATGGGGCGATCTCGAATGGTGGCATGAACCCCACCTGGCCTCCCCCTGGTAAGAGGAGGAACTGTCGCAGGAAGGCCGGAACAGATTGTTTTGTCCACCAATTGGCTCCCTCCCTTACCAGGGGAGGGTTGGGGAGGGGTTGCTCTGCGACCAACATAATGCTTTACGATTACAACAAAAGGCGAAACTTTGGTCGTATATCCGCAAAGAGCAAATTTGTGGCGTGAAATTTCGTCGCCAATACGTGATTGAACGATTTATCACTGACTTTTGTAGCTTAGAGACGCGCCTGATTATTGAGTTGGATGGGTCGATCCATCAATATACCCAGGCCGAGGATTGGATTCGCCAGGCTTTTTTGGAAAGCTTGGGTTTTGAAGTCTTGCATTTCCCAAACGTGGAAGTATTCAACAATTTATTCGCGGTTTTGGATCTGATCGAGGAAGCTGTAACGCGTAGAAAGAGCAACCTACTCCCGCCCAAGGACCTCCTGCTCCCCTGATATCGGCGGATGAGGTCGCGGCGCCGTTGACACGAATTATCTCGAATGGTGGCATAAACCCCCACCTGGCCTCCCCCTGGTAAGGGGAGGAACTGTCGCAGGAAGGCCGGAACAGATTGTTTTGTCCACCAAACGGCTTCCTCTCTTACCAGGGGAGCGGGAGCCCGCTGGGCGCGGGTGGGGTTGCTTTGCGGCCAACTCAAAGAAGAACATCGCAGGTCAGCGAGCGCAAGCCTCGGCCGATTTTGTTAAAACCAGCTTTATTCGCCAGGAGGTGACAAACTATATGGACAAAAATCTACGTTTAATTCTCTTTGCGCATCCCCGTAGCGGCAGTTCCAGTTTGTACGAGATGTTGGCTTTGCATCCTCAATTGCATATTCTCGAAGAGCCGTTTAACGAGGGTTTTACAAGCTGGCATCCAGAGCAGCCAAACTATCTGGATTTGATCACCGACAAAGCGTCATTGGATGCGCAGCTAGCAGAGATCTTTACAGCATATAATGGCATCAAGGTGCTGCAATATCAATTGCCAGTCGAATTGTATACCCATCTGTTGCTTAACCCAATGCATAAGGTGATCTTCTTGCGGCGTCGGAATCTCCTGCAAGCCGTCGTTTCAGTCTTAATTGCCAAGCAGACGAACTTATGGAAGCGCTGGGATATGCAACGCCCTTTGTCGGCGTATTACGCCGATTTACAGCCTTTATCGATTGATGAGATCAGAGCGGACATTGTCGGTTTGAAAGAGAATCTAGACTACTATGAGCAGGTAATCTCATCCCGCACGTCAGATGCCTATCTCAAGCTGATTTATGAAGACCTCTATTTCGGTACAGGGGAAGAGCAGGGGGAATGTTTAGCCCAGATCTGGCGCTTCTTACAAGTTGAGCCTTTACAAATTAACGAGTTGCAAGCCTATTTGCAGCCTGAGCAAGCCCAGTTAAATTCGCCCGCAACCTATCAGTTTTTACCCAATGCACTTGAGATTGATCAACAACTGGGCAACGAGGAGACTGGCTGGCTGTTATGAATCTGCTCACACACCGCTTCTGGGTGGTAAGTCGGGAACTTTTACCCATTTTTTTCCCCACGCATTTCTGCTGCCAGGCCAACGCCTGGCAACAGAAATGCAGAAATCGGCCTCGATCGACCCTCTGGCCTAATCTGCGTTTCCCAAAGTATGGCGTGCCGATGGCTAAACCGGCGCGTTAGGTGTCACGCTGATTTTACGCGTCAAAAATATCGGGTAATTCTGTCTCTTCGCTATCCAACGCGTAGATCTCCAATTCTTCTAGCGTTACATACTGAAGTGTCGCCTCGTGGGTGGCTGCCAAAATGACGGACGGAGCCTTGCCCGCCTGTAAGGCTTCCTTCCAGCGTTCTGCGCACAGGCACCATTGATCGCCCGGTTTGAGCCCTGGGAAGCCGTACATCGGCATGGGCGTGCTTAGATCATTGCCGCGCGCTTTGCTAAATTCCAAAAACGCGGCCGTCGTTACGACACAAACTGTATGCACGCCGGCGTCTTCTGGACCCGTGTTGCAGCAGCCATCCCGATAAAATCCAGTGCGTGGGCTCTCGGAGCAGCTTTGTAATTCATTGCCCAGCACATTTTTCGCTTTACTCATGATTCTCCCCTCTGGTTGATGATGTCAACCATCATTATCCGCAAAAATTATAGCATTGTCAATCATCACATTCACCTAACTGTAGCCGCCAGCATGGCATTGCCGAATATTGACAATGCCATGCTGGTTTGTTGCTGACTCTTAACTCAGTGAGGGACTGTACCATCCGGTACGGGAGAGACATATTTGCGACCTTCGGTGCTGGTGGCAAATTCGGCCTGTGCGGCCTGCAGCAACTCGGGGTTGGTCATCAACTCCAGCGCAGTTAGGGCTAGGGCTTTGGCGGCATAGAGCATGCCTTTAAAGCCAATCTGGGAGCCAGAAGATGCCGTGATCTGCCAGCTATGCGCTGGTGTCCCAAACGGCCAGCAACAGGTGGTCAATTGGCTGGTGGGTGTAATTTGGCTGACATCCGCAACCTCTGTGGAGCCGGGCATCACTGGCGAGGCGGGGGCATGGCGGATGACCTTAGTCCACAGCGGATTGGCCAGTTCTGCCTTGCTCAAACGCTCGCTCGTGGTCTTTTCGAGCATGGCATAGCCAAATTCGCGCGACCCGGCTGGAAAGGTTTTTTGTAGCTCGGCTGCAAAGGCGACTTCACCCTCGGTAAAGGTCATTGCGTCCATTTCCTGCATTTTGGCATACATCAGATCGGAGATGACCTGATTCGGCAGCATCTCGTAGCAACCGGTAACAAAGTCGATGTCGTAGGTGGTGCCGCTCATCAGTGCTGCCCCTTTGGCAATGTCGAGCACGCGGGCATAAATTTCATCGACTTGGGATCGGCTCGGGGCGCGCACAAAATACCAGACTTGCGCGTATGCTGGCACCACATTCGGCGCTTGCCCACCGCTGGTAATGACGCTGTGAATGCGCGCTTCTTGAATAATATGCTCCCGCAAATAGTTGACACCCACATCCATCAAGAGCACCCCGTCCAGCGCGCTGCGGCCCAAATGCGGCGCGGCCGCCCCATGCGCGGCCACCCCATAGAAATTCACCTTAAACGAATTCATGGCCAGTGACGAACTATGCCAGACCATGTTGGTGTCACCGGGGTGCCAGGCCAGCGCGGCGTCCAAATCATCAAAGACGCCATCTTTGGCCATAAAAGTTTTGCCGACCAGCGTCTCTTCGGCGGGGCACCCATAAAAGCGAATAGTGCCAGGAATATGATCGGTGATCATTGCCTCCTTCAGGGCCAGCGCAGCACCAAAACTAGCCGTACCAAAGAGATTATGGCCGCAACCATGCCCCGGCCCACCCTGCTGAACCGCCGCAATGGTGGTGGCCATTTGCTGCGAAAGGCCGGGCAGCGCATCGTACTCGCCCAGGATGCCGATCACTGGTTTGCCTTCACCCCAACTGGCCACAAAAGCTGTTGGCATCTGCCCAACACCCCGCTTAACCGTAAACCCAGCCTGCTCCAATTCCGTGGCGAGCAAGTTTGCGGCAAAAGTTTCCTGGAGCCCAATTTCAGGATGATCCCAGATTTCTTTGGCCAGATAGGTCAGTTTTTCGTCTTCTGTGTCCAGATAGTGCTGAATATTTTCCTGTACACTCATTGCGCTTGCTCCTGTCTGATGATGGGCGTGATTGATTGATCGCTTTAGTATATGTTTCTTCCTTACGCCGGAGCAAATCGACACCACATCTTCGCACCACAAGTTTGTGTACAAAGGCCATAAGGGCGGGCTCAATCACGTGTATGAGCCCGCCCGTATGGCCTTTTATGGTCTATAGATTATCTCTAATGGTCTTAGCTGGAGATGCAGCCATACTGCGGGGTCAGCACTTGGCAAACTCGGCCACAGGTGCCGGTGAAGTAGCTCTTGCCACCGGCGACAACAGCCATCTCTTCTTTCGGCAGTTCGACCAAAAGAGAATTTAATTTGTCCTCTGTGGCTCGACCTTACCCTGTTGGGGCGCTACTGTAATTTCGGTACTTGTGCTACTATAAAACCTATGTTGCCAGACCGATTCAGAAACTATATTTAACCAAAGGGGATAAAATGGACAGGATTACACAGACGAACCTGGAAAATCTGCGTGAGCAAGATGGTGAATTGCGCTCCCAGGCCCTCTCCTTCATGCTTGCCGCGACCGACCAACCTGTTGATTGGGCCTACAGGGTTTGGGATGAGACGGTGGCAACCTTGCGTCACAAAGACAATCATCAACGGGCGATTGCGGCCCAACTCCTCTGCAATCTGGCGAAGAGTGATCCCGAGCAGCGGATCTTAAAGGACTTTGCCGCGCTGCTTACCGTTACGAAGGATGAAAAATTCGTCACTGCCCGGCATAGCCTGCAATCGCTCTGGAAAATTGGGGTGGTTGGTAAACCACAACAGCAACTCGTGGTCGAAGGGCTTGCCGGTCGCTTCAGAGACTGTAGGGCCGAAAAGAACTATACCTTGATCCGCTACGATATTATTCAAGGGCTTAGAAAGCTCTATGACGAAGTAAAGGACGAGAAAATAAAAGCAACGGCGTTGGCCTTAATCGAAACGGAAGAGGACCCCAAGTACCGCAAGAAATATGCCAGTCTCTGGAAAGTAAAGCCCCGTGTAAACTAAATGTTTCGATAGTTGCCGCGTTTTAACCGCAGAGAGCGCAAAGGGGACTCGGCGTGCCTCTGTGTGCCCTCTGCGGTTAAATAGGCTTTTGTCTTCAATCTGCACCTTCCCCGCTTCTCCACCTTCCC
>JAPLGZ010000102.1 GCA_026389895.1 Chloroflexota bacterium
TAGACCTGTAGCCTGCAAAGCGGCGATGAGCGTCTTAAAGGCGCCATTCGCAACCGCAACATCAATAATCGTACCCGTGCCGGTGCTGGTCCCTGTCGTCGCGGTTGTCGTGCCAGTTGTCGTAACCGGCTTAGTTCCACTGACCGTGCCAGTGGTTGTCACTGCGGCCGTTGTGGCCACTGCGACCGTCGTGGCGGCTGGCGTAGCGGCGGTGGTTGTCGTTGTGGTGGCTGTCGACGGGGCTACCGTGGCAGCCGGGGTTGCCGCGGCCTTGGTGGCAGTAGCAGCAGGTGCAGCCGTGGCCGCCGTTTTAATTTGAGCGAGGGTTGGCAACTTCACAACCTGGCCGACCTCAATGGCATTGCAATTGGTGAGGCCGTTGAAGGCGCACAGTTGCTCATATAGCTTGTAATCACCATAAATATCGCGCGCAATCAAGGCCAGCGTATCACCGGACTTCACAGTATACGAACCACCAGGGGTCCCGGTTCGGGTAGCAGTGGTGGTTGTGGTCGTGCCAGTCGAACTAACGGCGGTGGCAGCCGGCGTCGCCGCAGTGGTTGCCGTTGTGGTTGTGCTGGTCGTGGTGGCGGTGGTTGTACCCGTCGAACCGACCGCAGCGCCAGCTTGTTGGGCGGTTGTAGTCTGGGCCGAATCATCAACAAGGAGTGCGCCATCCACCGTTAACGAATAGGTGCCGGGGACGCGTGAGTTGTTATAGACGATAACCGTATAGGGACCAAAACCCGCCGCTTTGAAATGCGCAACACGTTCGTTGATCTGGCTGTCTACATCCCGGCTACCGGCCGCAATCGCCACATCACTGGCATTGGTGCCACCTTGGAATTGCGCGAAACCGGCCTGGTCTAGCACCCAAAAGTTAAGCCGGCGAGCGAGTTCGGTGCTATCTTGGGGATCAAAGCTCAAGCGCAAGGTGATGGTGGCATCGCGCTCAGTTGGTTCCAACCCCAAGAAGTGCTGGGCATTCTGTTCGGGCAGTTCGCCGCTCAATGCCTTGGCCTTGACCACACCTACGGGGCCAGTCGCCACAGGCGCAGCGGTGACCGGCGCAGCGGTTGTTGCTGTAGTTGCAACGGTGGCGGCTGGGGTAGCGGCAACAGTGGCAACCGCAGTTACCACCGCGGTATTCGTGGTCGTCGTGGTCGTCGTTACGGCTGTCGTGTTAGCGACAGTCGTTGCATTCGGGTTTTGGACTTGGTTAGAGTCATCGACAATGATCGCATCAGTGGCCGTCAATGTGAAATTAGCATCGGTATTGGAATCGTTGTAGACAACAATTGTATATTTTGCCAACCCAACCGCATTGATTGAGGCGCGTAGTGTGCTAGGGGCGCCATCGACAACATTACCACCGCCTAAGGCGATAGTATTGAGTGCGTCGCCAGCTTGGGCACGAACGAGGCCTGTATCATCTAGGATGAAAAAACCAACGCCGTTTTGCAAAGGATTCTCGCGATCCCAGTCACTATTCACGGTAATTTGCGCGCCAAGGGTTTCGGTTTCTAAGCCTAGCCAAATTTTAGCGAACTTGCCACCAGTGATCGTGCCTTTGACTTGTTTACTGCGCACTTGTTGCGCAAGCGGCGCAAGTGAATCGGCAGCCGTTGCCAATCCGGCAAACGACGTGGTGAGGAGTAGAGCGATCGTTAGCGCTGTTATCACTTTTTGTAAAATTAATTTCGACATTGATTGTCCTCCAGTGAATCGTTAAAAATGTAAGTCTAATATCTCATTGATTTGGTTTGGATAAATTTTTGCGATGTAATTTATTCCTCATGGGCAAGACCTGCAAATAGTAAAACGAATCGTAAACCCAAAAGGTAACGCTCACATTACGCAACAGCAAAATTCGACAGCAAAGGCATCCGCCTTTATATCCTATGATGTTTTTACAGCGTTATGGCAACGAAAACACTCGGCAAGTGTAATTTTACTTGCAATGGGCTAATCCTTCCCATTATCATATGAGCCATAACTTGCTTATTATACTCCTATCCACAGCTAGCACCAAACCGGCTGTTGAATTGTACTTAGTTGATTATCTCGCCGTTACCTTCATCAAATCAACCATCAAAATTAACCTTGGCCTCGAAAAACGCAACGCTTAGCATACTTTCTATCGCCGATGCCCATCGATCAAATGCAGGCAATATTGGTTAATTCTCAAAGTCAACTTGATGAACTTTCTACCGCCTTAGCTTTATGATTCGGCCAATCCGTGCAGTCGTTGCTGCCAATCAAAGCTAGGGTTGGGGCAGCAATGTCGCCGTTAGGGTGAGTGTAGTGGTGATGGCCGGCGTGAACGTTGGTGTGGGTGCAGCTAACTGTAATTGGCGTGAAAAATAATCCTGATATTGGTTATCTTGACTGATAACCCGCAAACGCAAATCATAGGGGCCAAAGGGTAGCCCTCCCAGATCTAAACGGGCGAGCAGGCCAGAGACCGTCGTGGTTTTTTTGACCAAAATCGACCATTGATCCGAGCCACTAGGCGCAATGGCCAGCTCCCAGCGCAGGAAGTTGTTGATAGTGGCTACACCGCGTACCTCCACAATGCCACTGACCATTGAATTCGACGCGGGGATAAAGATGCCAAGCATGGGGGTCGGCGTTGTTGGGCGTTGTACGGGTGCGACATAGGTATGATTGGCAATCTGTAAGTCACGTACAAAATAGTCATTGTAATTACTGTCACGATAGACAATGCGCAGCCGCAGATCGTAAAAACCATCGGCCAGGCGTGTTGTATCCAGTTGATAAACGCTCTCCTGCCAAAATTGTTCCTCATCACTATAAAGCCAAGTCCAATTCTCCTGGCCAGCGTTGGAAATTGAAATTTCATAGCGGACAAAACTATTAGCGCCCGAGCTGTTGACCGTGCCGATGATATCGACCGCGCCGCGTAGAACGTCACCATGTTGCGGCGCAAAAATACCCTGACCATTCGGGATATTGCTGAGCCGTTCTGGCCTTGGCGTCGGCGTGGGCGTGGCGACCAACAAGATCGGCGAAGGAGGTTGGGTAGGCAACAGGGTGCCTTCCGCATTACGTAGAGGAGTTGGTGTTGGTGGGTTGGCGTTACGAATTTCCAGATGGCGCAAAAAGGTCTCAGAATAATTGCCATCTTCGCGAATGGCGCGCATGCGCAGATCATAAAACCCATCGGCAAAGAGCAGCGTATTAAGCCGATACAAATTGCCGTCATGGACAATATCGTAGCTGGTGATTAACCAACGCCATGTGTCACTTCCGGCAACGGAAATATGGATATCATATTTTAGATAGGAGTCGATCAAAGCCGTCCCCTTGAGGACCACCACACCGGCCACGGCATCGCCGGCCTTGGGTTCGGCGAATTCATTCACGACGCGGATTGGTCGAGTCGGGGTGGGCGCTGGCGTACCAAAAGGCGTTACGGTTGGTGTCCACGTTGGCGTGCCAACAAAGGTAGGCGTCCAGGTCGCGGTCGGCGGTGTACCCGTTACGGTTGGCGTCGCAGTTGGCGGTGTGCCGGTCACGGAGGGCGTCCAGGTGGGCGTTGGTGTCCAGGTGGCCGTGGGTGGTGTGCCTGTGACAGTTGGTGTTGGGGTCGGTGGTGTACCAGTCACAGTTGGCGTTGCGGTTGGCGTCCCAGTCGGTGTCAAAGTTGCAGTCGTCGGTGTGGCTGAATCTTGCGCAAAGACACGGGTCAGCTGCAGCGAGGCGCCAGCAAAAAGCGAGATCGTCACTGCACTCAGCGCGATCAAGAGGAGCGTAAATTGTCTAAGTTTTATTGTCATACGGCTAGAATTGCCCCAAAAGGTTATGCAAGCTGAAGAGGAGCGCGCCCAACCGCGTTGACGGTCGCGTTGGCTGCTTCATCATCCGCCTTGCAGTATGACATGATGACACGGGGCATCACCGGCCGTTCCCTGTTTATGTTGAATGGTAAAGGTGGGGCTCACCAAGCGCCCCGCGCCATCGATCACCGTTAAATAGATCTGATGGGGTGCATCCGACGCCAGCGGAAAGTCGAACGAACCATAATCACTGGCGCCATTTTTACTAATGGCGTCGGCCTGGTTGCCCCACTCGTCGCGCAGATGGACATGTACGCCCGCGACAGGGGCATTAGCCCTGTTGACAATGCGCCCCATTATATAGGTGCCAGGACAATTGGCATCGTTGATCACGGGTAGCACTAGCCGATACGTACCAGCCTGTAGATCAGTTGGCACCGTCAGCGCCGTATTTTGATTGACCAGGGCCACATCCTTCGCCCCACCAGTGGGCACGCTAGCAACATCGGGATTGCCAGCTGCGGCCCAATCAATCAGCATCCGCAGGCCATTATCGCTTGCTTGCGGGTTTAAAGCCAAAGCTTGCGTGGCGGCATTGTTTAAATGATCACATGGCCCCAAGTTAACCGAAGATGCGTAACGGAGGCTCCAGGCCATTACCTGACGTTGCTCCTGAGTTACTTTATCGGCGAAGGCGGTCTCGGTCATGCTTACTGTCTGAGTAACCTGGCTGGTCTCGGTAAGCACCCCCGTTGATCGGAGCCGATCAGACAAGCCCACGCCGCGGGGCAGCTTTAGCGCCAGATGTGGCGCGGCTTGGTCAAATGTACAAAAACCGACGCGACGGGTCTGTTCGCCCTGTTGCACATAAACCGGCACATTGGGAATTATTTCTACACTGTCAGCCAGCGGACCAGCCTCGCCATTTGCCTGTAACCAACGTGTCGTGAAATATTCACCATTGGTACGACAGATCACGTTCGGCGGACAATCGGGTCTTTGCTCAACACCCGGTGGCACGGTAAATTGCCAAGCCGATTCATCCGCCGGGGCATTTAACAAGGCCAGCAAAGCGGGATCGCGCAGCACAGCTTCCATAAAATTATGCCAGATCGGGGCCGCCCCTGTGACACCGCTGGTGTGTTGCATCGGATGGCCGTCACTGTTGCCAGCCCAGACGCCCGTCACCAAGTACCGGGTATAGCCGATGGTCCAGTTGTCGCGAAAATCGGTCGTCGTCCCCGTCTTAACGGCGGCGGGTCGGCTCAATTTGAGGGGACTGCTTGCGCCAAAGGCAGGTGTGCGGGCGGTATTATCGCTGAGAATATCCGTTACTAAGAAGGCCGCCGCCGGATCAACGACCGACGTAGGTTGCACAGGTGCGCCTTGTTTGATCAGCTGATTCTGGCTCGTGGTCATCGACAGAATCGGGTTGGCCGGCCAATATTGACCTTGACTGGCCAGCGTATGATAGGCGGTGGTCAAATCGAGCAGCGTTACATCACCCCCGCCCAGGGTAAGGCTTAAACCATAAAACGCGCGGCCTTGATTCAGGCTATGAATCCCCATCGCCTTGGCGCTCTCTAGCATACGCGCAATGCCCAGTGCATCCAGCAATTTGACCGTCGGCACGTTATAGCTGTTGGCCAATGCGGTGCGCACCGTTACCGGGCCGTGGAATTTGTTATCATAATTGTGCGGCTCATACCGTTGACCTGCGCCCGCCGCATAGCTAACCGGCACATCCCAGATCACCGTGGCTGGGCTGACGACCGTATCACTAATGGCAGTGGCATAGAGCACTGGTTTGATGGCACTGCCCGGTTGGCGTAAACTCACGGTGACATTGACTTGCCCAGAAATCGCATCATTATAAAAATCAGCGCTACCGACCATGGCCAAAATTTCACCGCTGTTAGGGCGCATTGCCACCAATGCGGCGTTGCTTAGATCATATTGAGGCCGTAATTCAGCGACACTCTGCGTCACGATCTGCTGGGCTAATGTTTGAAGCTTGAGATCAAGCGTTGTCCGAATATTGAGCCCAGCGCGCCGGGTATAGCCCTGCCCCAAGCGCGCATCTAGGGTTTCGATCACATACTGGACAAAATGTGGGGCTAAATTAAGGTTGGTAGAATCGTTAGCCTGGCGCAGCACAATTTTTTCAGCAAACAGAACGTCCGCAGCGGCTTGATCGAGCTTACCATGACGCACCATTAAATCTAACACCGTCCGCTGTCGTTGTTTCACCGCGGCGAAGTTCTGAAAAGGATTCAGATTGGCCGGTTGTTGTGGAATCCCAGCCAACAGGGTGGCTTCGGCCAGGGTGAGATCATGGGCAGATTTTCCAAAATAGCGTTGGCTGGCGGCTTCTGGACCGTAGGTGGCGTTGCCATAGTTGAGCAAATTCAGATACATTTCTAGCAATTCATTTTTGCTGTAAAGTTGCGTTAGCTCTTGGGCCAACCCAACCTCATATAGCTTGCGGTCAAGGGACTGATCATAACGTTGGTCGGCGCCCAGAAAAAGGTTGCGTGCGAGTTGCATTGTAATCGTGCTCGCGCCGGATGTCACCTGCTGTTTTTTCGCATTGCGCAAGATGGCCGTCATAATGCGAACAGGATCAACGCCATTGTTTGCGAAAAACGAGGCATCCTCGGTCGCCACGGTGGCGTCGATCAGTGCGGGGGAAATCTGGTCAAATTTCACCCAGGTGCGCTGGCCTTCTTCAGAGAGTTCGGCCAATAACAGGCCGTTGCGATCATAAATGTGGGTGGTTTGGAAGAGCCGCGGGATGGGGCCGGGCTGATACTGTTGCAAATATCCCTCAACCGCTGTCTGCGGATCAGACGAAGTGCGCGCGCCTAAGATATTGCTCGGCGGGGCTATTGCTTCGGTGATTCGAGCAGCCCGGCCACAGGCGCTCAAAGTTGTTATTACTAGTGGTAGAATCAGGACAAACAGACGCAACTGGATTGATCTCAACTTAAAATCTACAAGTGCGAACGAAAGTGTTCTTAGGATACCCATGGTTCACTCTGTTGGAACTGATACGATTTATCCACTTTGCTAAATGCCGGGGAGTTGCTACTGATCGCGCAATCAAGCCTACAACGTATCATGCACACAAAAGGTTTCGGCCACAAAGAAGGCCAGCGTTGCCTGAACGCCGGCCTTTGTATTATATGATATTTACCAGTGGACGACTAGATCTCCAATGGCTAATAAACCGCACGCGTTTAACCTTATCTGGGCTTTACTGCGCCCGCCAGATCAAATGATGACAAGGGGCATCCCCCCCCGTGCCTTGGCGATGTTGGACAATGACCGCGGAACTCAAGGCATTGCCAGCCCCATCAATAATGCTGACGCTAATATTGCGCGGTGCATCTTGGCCAACGGGAAAGTCATAACGACCATAGTCGGTTGTGCCACTTTTGGTGACAGATTCGCCGCGGTTGCCCCATTGGTCTTCAAAGAAGAGTCGCACCCCCGCAGCAGGTGTACCATCGGCATTCTGCACCTCGCCCAGAATGTAGTTACCAGAACAGCTTGCATCATTAATCACCGCGACAACCGCATACCCAGTTGGCTGAGTTGGCGATTGGGCTGGGTTATTCACCGATGGTTCCAGCGTGGGCAATGGCGTGGCGATCAATGATGGCGTGGCCTCAGGGGAGACAGCCGGAAAAGGCAGCGGGGTAGTCGCTGGAATCGGCGGCGCAGCAGCCACACTTTGCGGCGTTGGGACAAGTTGGACGGGTTTAGGCGTAGGCGTGGGAACGAGCACAATCTTACCAGCATCAGCTTTTGCTACCGGTGTAACGGCGCTGCTAGCCGCTGTATCCGTCACAACTTTGCTAGCCTGCACCTTTGGCGGGTTAGCGGCTACAGTCACAGTTCTGCTGCTGGTCGCTGTTTGAACGGTGACTGTCTTCACCTGTTGGCCAAATAAGCCTTGCGCGATGCTAGCTAGGTTATCGCAAGGCCCGAGATAGATCGGCGAATTGGACCGATAGCTCCAATTGAGCACGGCATTTTGTTCATCTTGTAACCGTTTGGGCAACAGACTAAAGTCAGCCTGCGGCGAATCGAAGTAACGCGTAGGTCCGCTCAACGTTGGTGGAATAAGCAGGCCAGGCAAGCTTGGAATTTGACCAACCCCAGTCGCCCGCTTTGGTTCAGAAATGGAGGGCGCTAATTGGCCAATCCCATCGGGCAGGCGATAGACCGTTGTCTGCTTGCCTCCTGGATCGGTGCAGACGCCAACGCGGCGACCAGGCCCAATCAAAACTGTTGCCATCTTCGCCGTAACCAGGCTATCCTCCTGCAAGTGGGCCTCGCCCATTTTATGCAGCCAATCTTTAGAATAAACTTCACCATCGCTGCGGCAACCGATATTCTTGGGGCAGCTAACTTGTGTCTTGAGTACACCTGCGGGTTGCTTAAATTCCCAATCAGCCGGATCAGCGGATGCATTTAAGACCTTTAATAGTTTCGGGTTTGCCAGCACAGCTTCCATAAAATCATGCCACATTGGTGCAGCACCGGTGATGCCCGAGATACCACGCATCGGATGGCCATCGCTGTTGCCGGCCCATACGCCTGCCAATAAATAGCGAGTAAAACCCAGCGTCCAATTATCGCGCCAACTGTTGGTCGTACCCGTTTTTACAGCCGCAGGCTTTGTTAATTTAAGCGCACTGTTCGGACCAAAAGCAGGTGTACGCGCCTCATTGTCGCTGAGGATATTTGTCACAAGATAGGCAGCTTCCGGTGTAATTGCCTGCACAGGTGGCGGTGAGGCAAATTCGGGCAGCGGTCGCCCCAGGTTATCCGTGATCGATATAATGGGTTGTGCAGGTATATACTGCCCATCGTTAGAAATTGTGTGATAGGCCGTGGCCAGTTCCAACAGCGTCACTTCATTGCTGCCCAAGGTCAAACCGAGGCCATAATTGACATCATCCCGGTCAAAGGCGGTAATACCAAGCGCATGAGCCCCCGTGCGCATACGGTCGATGCCCACCCGATCCAACACTTTGACCGCCGGTATGTTGTAACTATTCGCCAGCGCCGCCCGCACCGTGACTGGGCCCCGAAATTTCCCATCATAGTTGCCCGGTCGATAGACCTGATAACTGGTCACCGGATAGCTGACCGGCAAATCCCAGATCACAGTTGTCGGGCTAATTAGATTGTCATTAAAGGCGGTGGCATAGAGGATCGGCTTGATTGAGCTACCGGGTTGGCGTAAGCTGGTGGCCACATTAACTGCGCCGCCAATCGCCTTATTGTTATAGTTAGCACTGCCTACCATGACCAGAATCTGTCCAGTGCCTGGCTGTAATGCCACCAAGGCGCCATTGGTCAAATCATAGGTTGGCCGCAAACTGGCAACCGTTTTAGAAACAACTTGCTGAGCAATGAGTTGCATGTCCAGATCTAAACTGGTGGTGATATGGAGCCCCGCCCGTTGCAGATCTCGGTCACCCAAACGTTGGTGGACATAATCTTGCAGATAGGTGACAAAATGCGAAGCCAAGCGTGGATTAAAATCGGGGTTGGGACCTAATTTGATCGGCTGTGCCCAGACCGCATCGGCCTCTTTGGCCGTTAAGTAATCACGCTTGACCATCAGATCAAGCACAACCCGTTGGCGCGCTTTGGCGCCCTTTAAATTCGTAAAAAGATCTAATTCGCCTGGTGCTTGAGGAAGCCCAGCCAGCAGGGTCGCTTCAGCTATGTTTAATGTGGCGGCTGATTTGCCAAAGTAGGTCCAGGCGGCGGCTTCTGGCCCATACGCGCGATGCCCAAAATAGATGATATTGAGATACATCTCTAATATCTCATCTTTAGTGAACAGATCGGTTAGATCATGCGCCATCAGAATTTCAAAGACTTTGCGATCCATAGATTGGTCGAAGCGGCGCTCGGGTTCGAAAAAGAGGTTACGAGCCAATTGCATAGTAATCGTGCTGGCGCCTGAAGTAATACCGCCACTTTGGGCATTTTGGACAAAGGCCCCAACAACACGCAAAGCGTCCACGCCCGTATTCTTATAGAATGAGGCATCTTCGGTGGCCACCACAGCATCTCTGAGATAGGGGGAAATCTGAGCAAGCGGCACCCAGGTGCGCCGGCCTTCGTCAAGCAACTCAGCAATAAATTTACCTTCACGGTCATACAGGTAGCTGCTTTGAAAGATGCGCGGCGTTGGGCCAGGTTGGTAGCGCGCGGTATAGGCCTCGGCAGCCTCTTGGGCCGAAGCCGCAGGGCGCGGCCGTAAAACAAACTCAGCATTGTAGCGATCCACATAAGTTTGGATCGTTGTGCTAAGTTCATTTACCTCTGATGGAACAGGTGGTACATCTGTAGACGAATTACAGCCGCTCACCCAAATTGTTATCGCCAATAACAAGAGTAAGCGGCCAAGCTTTTGATTAGCTGGTATCATGACTCTGCCTTTACCAGAAGATAAAACAACCCCAGTAGATCCAAGCAAAACAACCTGGGAATGCCGGCAGAGCAAGGCCAGGTGAAGCTGATCCAACTTTACACTACAACAGCATACCTTACGTTTTTCTAATTACAATAGATAAGGTATAGAAATTTAGTTATAGGCGAAGATATATTCGCCAGCCACGTAACCTAAATTTTACTTCAAGTAGACAATAAAAGAAAGCGCGGGCATCCCTATGCAAACAATGTATATTTCAGGGTATATTTCAGGAGGTATTTTCATGCAAAATCACAGGGAATTGTGGTTTGGAGGGCTAGAAAGTTATGACTTTCTCGTTAGTAGCAGTTGGTATAGCCATGTAACCATATCATTATCATAACATACGCAGCATTTCACGTAAATTCGCAAAATGGCGTAAGTTTTTCGTAGGCTAAACAGAGGGATAATAGCAGATAGCAAGCGAAGCCATTTGCCCATAAAGCAGCCCGGTTGAGCGCTGGAAAACAGGACTCAACCGGACCAGTTGTATACAATTGGGTAACTAGCGCGTGGATGCGATCTAGCGGGCGTTTGGGGTCACAATCGCTGTACCCGCTTCTGCATCAAGCAACGCGCCGTTGCGAAATAACAGCAGCAGCCCCGTCTCCGTACTATTCGTGAAAGCACCATAGTCTGCGACATGCAAACTATCGTTGCTGTCTTCAAGCAACGTAGCAGCCGTGTTGGCATCACTAGCAAATAGGCCGACATACTGTTCACCCAGCGGCGAAATGGTCATGCCGGTGAGGGTGTCGCCATTGCCGCCAAAATAGAAATCTCTGGCAACGGCCTTTACGTTTATCGGGTGAAAGAAATCTGTTGCATTCATGCCAATTTGATCAGCACAGAGCAACATGACCGTATTGGCACTGTTGATATCATGATCGGTGAAGAATGTGGCAGAGATATCACCGGTGGCAAGGTCCACAACCCAAGTTAAATTGCGACCGTCTGTGACATTATTAAAGCTGGCATCACGCGTCAATACCTTATAGTCATACGTGCCATCTTGATTGGTATCTAGCCAAATCTCAAAGCTAGCCGGACTATTGGCGTGCATTTGGCGCTCCCAAGTGTTGATGGCAAAGCCCAGCACAAAAGAGTCGCTGGCGCCACAGACACCTGCCGCCACTGGGTAGGTGGCATAACCCAAGTATTTAAAGTCAGGGGTAGGATTCTGCATACCAGGCAGACCGGCGGGCAAATTGTCGCTTACGCCGATCAGCGAAAAGCTCGCTACGTTACTCATCGCCACCCCGCGATTACGCATCATTAAACCGTCTGTTGCCGGTTTTAACGTAATGTCGCTGGCCTTGCGGGGCAGGACATGCCAGGCCAGATGTAAGGCATTACTGGCATTACCGATCTCGGTTAAATTCAGATAACCATCGTATTCGAGCAAGGTCAATTCATTGCCATCTGCCCCCATTGTACCAGAATTTAAAGTCCAACTGCGCAGAAAACGACCGTCAATATGCATGGTTACCGCAAACTGGACGTCGCCATGGGCAGGTACGACCACCTGGTCGGGCGTGGTTAGCCGCACTGCACCATTCAATTCATCATTGACAAAGCGAAAGGATGAATTGAGTTGATAAACCAACGCTTGCTCCGAGTAATTACGAACGTTGACTGTATGGGTCAATTCAAGCTCATCTTGGGCCACGTCTTGAAATCCAAACGAAAGTGAGCCACTCTGGCTGGCCACATCCCAAGCCGCTGCTGGGGCCAGCAACGCGGGCGCAACGCGCACCTCACCACCGCCGATGCGAGTGATTGGCGCCAAATCGCCACCAAAAAGGGCCGGTTTATCCATAATGTTCGTTTCGGCGGTATTCATCAATACCGCTTTGATTTCGGCGGCGGTGCGCTCGGGGTGGGCTTGTTTAACCAACGCCGCCGCACCGGTTACCAGTGGCGCAGCCCCCGAAGTGCCGCCAAAGGTACTAACGCCGTTACCAGAACCAGCCAGCGCAGAAACCAAGGCGCCAGGTGCACCAATATCCGGCTTGATCAGCGCCGCATTGATTTCTGGCCCGCGCGAAGAAGAAGCAACCATGTGTCCTACCAACCCAATACGTTGCGCCGGATCAAAGCGCACCGTGACGGTATCTGCTTGTTTGAGCGTATTGGCATCAAGCTGACTGATCACGAAACCTGGGATGGTGATGGGGCGTTGGCCGTCATCACCGGTCACAAAGGGGTCTCCAGGTGCCGTCAAACCGACGAGACCGAGAAGCCCACCGGCATTGCCAATATTCTTGATTTTAAGCGTCATATTACAGGAACCGCGGTCGACCAGGACAATTTTCCCCTGTAAGGCGTTGGCTGGGAAGGCGGCACATCCATTTAAATTGCCACCATTGCCATTGCCATATTGAACAGGTGCTTCAATGCCATTGATTAATGGAGCAGACCAAGGTTGGTAGACAACGCCAGTCCGAGCAGCAAGTTGCGAAGGCGCCGTAATTTCCATCAAGGGTAGATAGGCGGATGGGACATTGGTCTGTGCAACGGCGAGGGCCGAGGGAGCAGCGGCTGGCGTTCCCACGACAAAAGGCTTGTCTGCATTATTGCCAGCCGATGCCACGGTTAACACGCCTAATTTACTTGCATTTTCAACGGCCTGCGACAGATCGTCATCAAAAGCCGAGCTATAGGGTGCCCCCAAGGACAAATTGATAATATCGACTCGGTCATCAAAATTCAGATCGTGGTTAGGATCGACGGCAAAATCCATCCCCTGGAGCAGGGCAATACCGCTGCAGGCACTAGAAACCGAAGAGCAGACTTTGACGGCATATAAGAGGGCACCGGGCGCCACGCCACTGGCGCCACCGATAATATCAGCCACATGCGTGCCATGACCGCGCCCAAGGCCAGCATCCAACGGATCGGAATCAGGCACCAATTGGGTGCCACCGGCGGTACCCGTCCAAGTGCCACCCACAAAATCATAACCGCCAATGACTTTAGCCGTGGGGAAGGTACCTGGCTCAATGACATCCGGATCATTTGCGCTAAAGTCAGCCGGATTGCCAGCCCCGCCTAGGTCGGCGTGCAAATAGTCAATGCCATTATCCAGCACAGCGATGCGCACGCCAGCGCCTGTAAAACCAGCTTGCTGCGCAATCGTAGCCCCAATATAGGGGACGGTTTCGGAAAGGTCCATGGCATAATTGACCGCTGGCTCAATCGATTGCACATTGGGATTGGAAGCCAGGGTCTGTAGGGTGGCGGCGTTTGTTTCCAGCATCACGGCATTGAGCACATTTTGCACACTGCCGAGCACTTTTGCGTTTGGATCTAAGGCAGTGGCTTGCTGAATAACGCTGGCTTGCTGGCTCTGCAATTGTTGCATTTGCGCCTGAACAGCATCAACCCCACTCGCCGTTACGGCGCTCACGGCCAAAGGTGCGGCGTTTAAACGCACAATGACTTGTTGGGTCACGACGCCATCCGGTCTGTTATTGGCTGTTACGACCTGGGTCTGTTGGCCACTGAGCATGGCGACTGGGGACGCTAACATTAAATCAAAAAAGGCTGTTGGCAAAGCCCGATTTTGTACAGCCAGGCGGGCAGCGGATGATTTTGTTTGACCTTCAACAGGTTTCGCCGAAATATTTATGTCAAGCACAGCCGGTTGCCCAATCATCGAGCTATCTTCTTGACCAGTCACAGGCTCCGTCACCGACGCTATTCCATTGACAACAAGGGGGAGGTAGAGTTTATGCGTCTGATCACCGGGTTGGCCGGCATCACTCTGAGCGAAGAGCGGCAGGTCAAACATCATAAGCGACCCTATTGTTATCAGAATAAAAAATATTTTACGCATGAAACGAACCTCTTTATAGCTACTCAAACCGTTACAACCGCGGGCAGGACAACTTTCAAGCAATGGTAACATAATTTTTAAGCATATTTTGTTGCAAACGCCTTACATAGATCGCGGGTAGGTTTGTTACAATCTCTTTACAATGCAAAAACCGAGTCGGCAATGAGCCACGATGATAAGCCCATACGTCCAATAAAAAATCGCTGCCTGTACAGGCAGCGATTTTTTATTGGACACAACAAACAAGAGAGCAATTCATCTATATGGGCTAGTGGCGATAAAACCTAACGCAGAATCGCACCTCTACGTCTAAATTTTAGCCGTGCGAACATGCGTAATTGACGTTACACAGAGCAAAAAAACTGACGCAAATGCACAAATCAAAACAAAACTGAATGCAGGCTATCCACCCTAGCTAAGTCATGTTGCCAAGCGCCCGGCTGTAGCTTTTCTAGGTGTCAGGTCTTTTGCCTCTCCTCGCCTCTTATGAATAACGAATTACGCAATCCGGCTGATGAGCGGCTCACCTTGTAAGCCAGCTTTTAGATTATCCACGGCCCGCTGGGCCATGTTACGCCGGGTCTGGCGCGTGGCGCTGCCTAGATGTGGAGCAATAACGACATTATCCATCGTCAGCAATGGATGGTCACGCGGTAAAGGTTCTGGTTCGGTGACATCCAAGGCGGCTGCATAAATCCACTTTTCGCGTAAAGCTTCAACCAGCGCCTCGTGATCGATCACGCCACCGCGTGCGACGTTGACAAGAATAGCCGAAGGTTTCATCAATTTTAATTGCTCACGCCCGATCATACCGCGAGTTTCTGGGGTCAACGGCACGTTCAGGGTGACAAAATCCGCCTGACGCAGCAGATCGGGCAGGCTGGCATAGGTGACACCCAGTTCAGCTTCAAAGGCAGGATTTGGCTTACGGTTGTGATAGATCACCTTCATATCGAACCCTTGAGCACGCCGCGCCACCTGGCGCCCAATGTTCCCCAGGCCAACAATACCGAGTGTGGCGCCGTGGACATCGTAACCGTGCAAAAGATTCGGGTCATACTTGGTAAAGGCGGCGCTGCGCGCATATTGTTCACCAATGATCAGATTGCTGGCGGCGGCCATTAGCAGCGCAAAGGTCATATCAGCGGT
>JAPLGZ010000526.1 GCA_026389895.1 Chloroflexota bacterium
TCGCGGACGACCGACGGCTCGTCACACCCCGATATGCAACTCAACATTATGAATTCGCGTGTGATTGCCCTCGTGGCGCAGGACAAAGATCGTTGGGCATTGGCCGGCGACCAACTCTTCATTGACCTGGATTTGAGCGAGGACAACTTGCCACCAGGCACGCAACTGGCCCTTGGCTCAGCCGTGATCGAGGTAACCAACCAACCGCACACCGGCTGTGCGAAGTTTGTCGCTCGGTTTGGTCTGGACGCCATGAAGTTTGTCAACTCTGCCGAGCAGAAGCAGTTGCACTTGCGCGGCATCAACGCCAAAGTTGTGCAACCGGGCACGATTCGAGTGGGAGATCGGGCCAAGAAGCTTTAAATCGGCCGCGTGAATCGTGCCGTAAAAAAGGACTTTGCGATGCTATTCATGATCATTGAGCGGTTCAAAGACAACGACATGCTCCCCATCTATAAGCGTGTGCGCGACGAAGGTCGCCTGTTGCCGGATGGCCTCAAATACATCGATAGCTGGGTTGAACCGAATTTCAGCCGTTGTTTTCAGCTGATGGAGTGCGATGATCTACGTCTGTTTCAAGAATGGACGCTGATGTGGCGCGGCTCTGGCGCAACCCTTGAAATTATTCCAGTCGTAAGTAGCAAAGAGACTCGTGAAGTGGTTGCGCCGCATTTAGACGAGATCTAAGGCCAAGCCAAGATCGCCCAGCCTTGTGTGCCAATGAAGGCTGCGGCGAATTTCAGTCGCCAGGGAGTTCCCAACTGCCTGGTTTGTTCGGATCAATGCAAGGAGAAAAGGATGGATATTGCCTGTCTTGAATATTGCCTCACGGAAACCGAGCGCGCCGCCTTCGACCGTGATGGCTATTTTGTTGTCGAGGATGTCTTGCCACCCGCCTTGATCCAGGAACTCACCCATGCGGCGGATCGCGTGGATGGGGCGGAACGGAAGGCGAACAATCGGTCAGCCTATGAATCCCAAAATACCCTAGATTTTATCGGGCGCGACGATGTTTTTCTGCAACTACTCGACTGGCCGTTGACCTTGCCCAAAGTCTGGGGCATCCTGGGCTGGAACATTCAACTCTATCACTCGCACATGATCTATACGCCGTCGCCGGCGCCAGGACAAGCGCCGCCGCGCAAACGCCTGGGCTGGCATCAAGACAGCGGGCGCTTAAACCGCGAAATGGAGACCACTCCCCAGCCGCGCCTTTCGCTGAAGGTGGCCTTCTTTTTAACCGACACCAGCGAACTTGGTCACGCCAATCTCTATGTGGTCCCTGGCAGCCAATTGACCAATAAGATCGAGTTTCCCAGCGATCCCGACGCCAATCCGGTTGGCGCGGTGGCCGTGCGGGCCAAGGCCGGGTCGGCGGTCTTTTTTGATCGCCGCGTCTGGCACGCCTCCAGCCCCAACGAGGCTGATTTTGCGCGCAAAGTGCTCTTCTACGGCTACAGTTACCGCTGGATCCGCCCGCGCGACAACATGACAGTCGCCCATTATGTGGAGCGCTGTGATCCGATTCAACAGCAACTATTGGGCGTGAGCCATTCCGGTGGGCATGGTTATTCCTCACCCAGAGAAGACGACGTACCATTGCGCGCCTGGCTGGTCGAACACCTGGGCGCCGAGGCTGTGCCAGCGTAGCGTCCTGTAAATTGATATCCCATTCATCATATACATCTGGCATGGCTTACGGCAGCACTTAACAGAACGAGAAAAAATGGGAGGAATGGCTGTGATTCAACTCATCCAGCATCAGCTTGAACAGTGCATCGAAAAACTCGACCAAGACACGCTGCTGGAGGAAGATTTACGCGCCGTCATCGCCGCGCTGGCAGCCTTCGACGCCAAGCAGCAAAACCTGCTCTATCTACAGGCCAGTAGCACCGCCCTGACCGCACGCGTCTTAGGCATGTCGCTATTGGAAGATGGCGTGCTCTCAGACGGGCCAGCCGATCCCGCGGAGTGGCCTTATCAAACGGTGCTCGACGCGATCAAA
>JAPLGZ010000631.1 GCA_026389895.1 Chloroflexota bacterium
TCCGCCTGTACCAGGCTGGCGAACGCCTTGGGCCAATGGTCAGGAGCTAGTCAAAGCGATCACCGAAAGTCTGGCCGCGTTGCTGATTGGGCAAAGTCCACCGGGCGGCATTTTGTGGCCATGGGCGTTGGCTACCATAGCAATCGTGGTTCTCTATATCTACACGAAAGATTCTATACGCCGCGATTCACACTGGGCCAACAATCCTGGCCCCACTCAACCCTTGGGTGCCAGTGAGCTGGTTTACCCAGGCGCGGTTAGCAGCCTGACCCTCTATATTTTTGCGCCGATCCTGCTCATTTATCTGATCACGTTCACGGTCACGCCGCTCTACCATGTACGCTATCTCTTCACCTATGCCTCGCCTTTTATGATCATCGTGGCCCAGGCGCTTTGGTCCTTGGGCAGAGCACGACGATGGTTTGGGCGAGTCGCGGTGGCGCTTGTGCTGCTGGTTAGCGGTTGGGGGTTGTCCGAATTCTGGTTCAATCCGCTTTATCGCACCGATGACCACCGCGCCGCAGTGGCGCAATTAGCGGCGCAATGGCGTCCGGGCGATCTAGTTCTGGTTAATGCTGGCTGGGTCTACACAGCCTTGACCACCTACTGGCCCGTTGAGTTAATGGGACCAGAGAGCGCCCTCCCCCCCTCGCTTGCCCCGATCACCCGGCTGACAAATTACGCCCAACAACTGGCAACGGGTGCGCCGGCGCAGCATACACAGCCAATAAATCAGGTGCTCGTGACCCGCGCTGGCAGTGTCGATGGTCCCCCAACGCTGGGCTGGGGTGATCCAGACAGCGATTTTTATGCCATGCCTGCCGACGAAAGTATCGCCGCCCTTACACAAATCAGCAACGAGCACAGGCGCATCTGGCAATATCGGTTGTATGATACAGTGAGCGATCCACAAGGGCGCTTGCGCGCCTGGTTTGACGCGCATACCCAGTTAGTGGCGGATACCCCCTTTCCTGGCCGCGACTTTCTCCGGCTACAGCTATACGAAGGGTATGTGATCAAGCCACCCACTCCAGCCGCAACTGCCCAGGCTTTTGCGCCGCACACTTTTGCGGCGGCGCTCAATTTGCAAAGCAGCTTTATCGACGCGCCGCACAAGCAGGATATAGAAGCTGGCACGATCCTCTATCTGCAGACGCAGTGGTCGATCCTGGCTGCTGGACAAAAATTGCCCGCGGCCAATTTCAGTCTTCGTTTGTATGACAGCGAAGGCCATCTGGTGGCACAACAAGACACCGCGCCACGCCAGGCGACCAATACCTGGTCGCCTGGGCAACCTCAAGATATTTCACTGGCCCTACCCGTGCCGGTGGACACCAAACCGGACGATTATGAACTTGTCTTGGTCGTTTATGACCAAACAACGGGGCTCCCCTTGCCGACCGAAGGCGCCGAATCGGCTTCCGGCGCGATCAAACTTACGTCGCTGCATGTGCAGGTGGCGCAGCGGCAGCTCGAAATTATGCCACCGCTGGCAAGTTTTGGCTATCTTGATCTCGTGACAGCCCAAGTGGCCAGCTTAAATTTGCAAGCCACCGATCCCATCGATATCCGATTCGTGTGGCGACCCCGCCCCAATGCCTATCGGGATACCTATGCAGCGGTGCTAACGTTACAGGACGCCCAGGGCAGAGTGGTTCAAAGTGAGAGTAGCGCACTGGGCGGCTGGGGCTATCCGAGTGGGCAATGGCCGACGAACATCCCCGTCCAGGAGTGGCGACAAATTCGTTTGCCTACAAAGTCACCAGATGGCGTTTATGAACTCACCTTGCGCGTTGTTCGCAGCAGTGACAATTTACCAGTGCCGTTGCGCCAGGGTTGGTG
Organism: Chloroflexota bacterium; assembly: GCA_026389895.1. Taxonomy (GTDB): domain Bacteria; phylum Chloroflexota; class Anaerolineae; order Caldilineales; family Caldilineaceae; genus JAPLGZ01. The sequence continues at coordinate 1,843 of JAPLGZ010000631.1, forward strand.
GCCCTGTGGAAGTTCAGCGTTGGTGCTAGGCAACGTGACGATTAAGCAATAGCGCGTCGTGCTGATTCTGTTAGCGGGCGATCAGCGGGGCGTATAATTGCGCATTGGCACATAACAGATCAAAGGTGAAATCGCGCGTAATAAAAGAAGTGGGGCTGGTTTTTGTTTCGAGGTGCAAAATTGCCGGCTCAAAGTCGGCCGTGCGTTTGCTGGGGTCAATTCGGATGCTGGCTGTGGCTGGCAGGACCGGCGGTGACGGCAATGTTATACTCGTCACCCAGGCTGGTTGTGATGAGTTTGCACCTAGCACCTGCGCAGTAACCGCCTGGCCGGCTGGGCCTTCCAGGGCGACAGTTTGCGTAAATTCACTCAACGGTGGTGTACAGGGATAAATCGTCGCAATCGTGGAAACTGGCTGGACGGTCAAGCCAGGTGTCACGTTCAAGACAAGTTCAATCGGCGGTGGCGCAATGCCGATGGCGCTACTGCCTACCTGAATGTTCAGCTTTGCGATATATTGACCCACCGCCAGCGCACGCGCGTCAAAATTGAGCGCCAAAGTGGCTGGGGTTTGACCACTCGTCGGTGTCACGGTCACCCACGTGGGGTTGCCTTCGATGGCAACGGAAAATGGCACACTATCGTTGGTGCTGCCATTCGTAACGTTTACCGTCAAAAGTTGGGCCACCAGACCCGCTTCTAACGCTACTGTTGTCTGGCTAGGCGTCGCAACGAGTTGAGCCACCGGTGCGGAGCCATTTTTATCCAAATCAGCAATTTTGAGGCTAAAGGCATTGGTGAGGAAACTATATTCCTCAAAATTGAGCGCGGTGTCAATATTTGGGTAGATGCGAATCCGATTGTTGCGCATGATCACGACTTCATCTTTGCCATCACCATCAATGTCGCCCCCAGCGCCTACTTTATAGCCATTATCAGTGTCCAAGCGCAAATTGACGCCAATCGCCGCATCCTTACCACGGTTGCGCATAAAAAAATGGGGGGCCGCTGGCAGCGTATTCGGTACGTCGCGCAACATAAAAACTTCTTCATCTGCGCTGCCATTCACATTGGCAAAAAAGACATTAAGTGGCGGTGGTGTAAACAGTTCACTATAGACATCCTCAAAATTACCTGTCCGGTTTGTATTAAAGCGCATCACGAACAAGCTATCCAGGCCAATCTGCCCTTCCCGCACCGCTGCCACTTGATTCACATCATCGGGCCTAAATTTGCCAATCGCCGCACTATACCAGGCGCGATCATTGCTTTCATTGCGGTAGAGACGGATCAATTCCTGCTCGATACGATAGATGCTGAGGAGGTGCGTTTTCCCACGGTCACCAATCAGGATCAGTTCGGCGCCGGCGTGACCATCAATGTCACCCACCGTCAGGCGCGTCCATGCTTCTTCAAAATCATGGGGGGCGATCTGTGTCCGCCAGCTACGACCATCGGCAGGCACATTGGCCGCCTGCAACAGCACAAGCCGCATCTGATCGCCACTATGAACTTTGTCAGCGTTGTTCAAGAGATAACCGTAGACGATCTCATCGCCAAGCACGGTTGGCTTCAAATCGCCTGCGGCGATGATCGTTGGTTTGCCAGGGATCGACACTTCGTAAAGCGTAGCCCACGGAATGCCATTGATGACCTGCGTAGGATCAAAGGAGCCTGCGGTGACGACAGGATCATAGACGGCCAGTTTGCCGCTGTTCGCATCACCACCGATGGCGACAATTTCAGCATCACCGTCATTGTTGACATCGCCCACCGCAAAATCGGTCCAGCCGCCGGTCGGGCTTACCCATCCGACAAGGGGTCGATTCGTGGTGGGTGTGGTGTCCAACGCGCGAATAAAACCATTGTTATCAATAAAGACGATCTCGGCATCTGGGTTGGTAGGCGTTTGGGCGATCACGCGTTGCCCATCACCATAGAGACCAAGCAACAGCGCAAGAGAGAGCAGACACACAAGGCCAGCCGCACGTAAAATAATGGGACGATGTGTGAATAAATGCCGGCAAACGGATTGGGGAAGTAGTGGGACAAGCATACAAGGATTATACCTTGCCATCGAGCCATTGAAAAGCAGCTTTGGGCTTAGAAATACGGATTAGAGTAGGGTAGAGGTCAGGCGTGCCTGACCTCTACCCTACTCTAAAGGCTAGCCTTTGCCCAGCACAGCGGCCAGCAAGGCCATACGGATATACATCCCGTTGCGCATCTGCCGGAAATAGGCAGCGCGCGGGTCATCATCAATGGCGTAGCTGATCTCGTTGATACGCGGCAGCGGGTGCATGACAATCATCTTTTGCTTGGCATGGCTCATCAGCGCTTCGTCGACCACATAATCATCTTTCACACGGTCGTATTGCTCTAGATCGGTGAAACGCTCTTTTTGCACGCGTGTCACGTAGAGCACATCTACCTCGCCGATGATCTCATGCACATTTTTGGTTTGATGAAAGGTATGGCCTGTGCCACGCACCACGTCAAGTACATCCTCGGGCATTGGCAGAATGTCGGGGTTGACAAAGACGAATTCAACGCCGTAGTTGATCAACAATTTAGTCAGACTATGCACCGTACGGCCATATTTCAGATCCCCAACCATGGCAATTTTCAGACCATCCAGTTGGCCCAAATCTTGGTTAATCGTAAACAGATCGAGCAAGGCTTGGGTAGGATGTTCGCCGACGCCATCACCCGCATTGATAATCGGTTTTTTGGCATAATGGGCTGCAATCGCCGCCGCACCAAGTTCCGGATGGCGTAAGACAATCACATCGGCATAGCTTTCTAGGGTGCGAATGGTATCGGGCAAACTTTCACCTTTGGTGACCGAGCTGTATTGCACATTGTTGATGGGGATCACCTGGCCACCCAAACGCAGCATTGCGGCCATAAAACTGGAGCTGGTGCGCGTGCTTGGTTCATAAAAAAGATTGGCGAGAATTTTCCCTTGCAGCAGATCGGCGCTGCCAAAGCGCTCGACCAATACTTGCATCTCTTGCCCCACATTAAAGATATAGTCGAGCTTGGCCCGGTCAAATTGGCTCACACTCAGAATATCCTGCCCACGAAAGTCGTTGCTCACATGGCCGGCTGGCAGTTGGCCTGTATCTTTGGTGTTTGTCATCATTTTATTTTCCTTGTCTGTTAGCCGCTTATTAAAGCGGAATTGGATAGGTCAAACCGGTTAAAACAGGTTGACAAACGAAGGGGCCCGCTTGGGCCCCTCCAGATTTTATCGAATTAGGCTTTCATTGATCCGCAAGCGCATCTTGAAACAGTACATGGCCAGACCCCGGCGCAGCTAGCACCTGGCCAGCTTCATAAACAACCTGACCACGCAAATGGACGCGCTCAACGCGCCCAAAGACCGGTATATCGGCAAAAGGCGTCCACCCCACGCGAGTCTTCATCGCCGCGTTCTGTAGCACATACTCGGCATCGACATCAACCTCGATGTACGTATCTGGCTGCACTGGCAAACCATAAAGCTTTTGAGGGGCGGTGACACAGCGAGCAAGCACTTGATCGAGGGTTAAACGGTTGGCGTGGACAGCGGTCAGCAACAAGGGCAACATGGTTTCAACGCCTGGCACGCCGGGCGGGGGTGCGACCGGCGGGGTTGCCACCCCAATACCCTTTTCTGCTAGTGTGTGCGGGGCATGATCGGTGGCAAATATGTCGATTGTCTCCAAATTTTCCCATAAAGCGGCCACATCATCGGGGGTCGCCAAGCGCGGCCGCATGTCGCCCAACGTGCCCAACCGCGACAGATCTTCCGTTGAAAGAAAGAGGTGATGGGGGGTGACTTCGCACGTGACCCGATAATTGTGCGCTTTGGCACGGCGGATCAACTCGATCTCGCTGCGCCGGGTGACGTGAACAATATGCAGCGGGACATCATACAGATCGCTGAGCGCCAGGCAGACGGGCAACATCAGCTCTTCGGCGTGGACAGCAACAGGGCCCAAACCATGCGGGTGCTGGGCATCCCGATAGCCAACCTGTGCGCCTTTTTCACCCCAAGTGCGAAAGAGCCGATGCAGCAAGCCCAAATCGTCAATGCGCAAACTGCCAAAGGTATCGCTTACATAAATTTTCAACCCGCAGGCCGTTTGCGCCGCGGGCAGATAGGCGTCAATCTCATTATTGGTCGCCCCGGCAAAAATCCCGACATCACATACCACTTTGGCTGCGGCGCGGCGGGCTTTATCCTGCAACAAAGCGGGCGTAGCGGTGGGTGGTTGTGTATTCGGCATGTCCAATACAGTGGTGACACCGCCAGCCAAGGCCGCCACCGTACCGCTGTAGAAGTCCTCTTTGTGTTCATAACCGGGCTCGCGCAGATGCACGTGGGCATCAACCAAGCCAGGCAGGCGTAAAAGGGTCATAGATTCATCCAATATGATTATGTACTGACTGTGATAGTGTGCCGACAAAGTAGTATACTTGAATTGGTGACTACTCCCATGCCTCAAGGGAATGGGCTTCTACAGCTCCATCTAGCAAGCTAGCGCTGATGCGTTGTAATCCCAACGCAAGAATGTTGATCGCGGCGTTATGATCTCTAGCGAGCACCAAGCCGCAATGCGGACAGTTATGGATACGAACCGACAAGGCTTTGGCGACCAAAATATTACAACGCGAGCAACGTTTGCTGGTATTGCGTGGGTCAACCAATACGACACGACGATTGGCGCTTT
>JAPLGZ010000179.1 GCA_026389895.1 Chloroflexota bacterium
TATGCCCTGGCGCAGAATCTTCTACTTTGTTGGTCTGGCAATTGGCTTGACACTTTTTATCCGGCAGGTATGGATCGGTTATGGCTCCTTGCAAAACCACCAGTTTGTCCTGGTCCATCCAGGATATCTGTGGGGCGCGCTGGCTTGCTATGTAGCTGGCTATCTTGTGCAAATTCTGGCTTGGAGCGTGATCATGCGGGCCTTATGTGCGCCGTTGGCCTTGCCACAGGCGTTTCAAGGGTATCTGCTCTCATTTCTGCCCCGTTATATTCCTGGCACAATCTGGGGTTATTTAAGCCGGAACGAATGGCTGGCGCAACATTGTGGGATTGGGTATGCCACTTCTTCTTTGGCCTCGATTCTTGAAGCTAGCACACTTTTGTTGAGCGTCTGCCTCTTTGCAGTCATCTATCTGATCGCGAGCCCGTGGAAGCTACTCGCAGCGCTGGTTTGCATTGGGCTACTTTGGTTAAACTGGTGGGTGGTGCCACGTTTAGCGCGCTATCTCAGTAAAGGTCGCTGGCAGATACAAGTCAACGATCAACACTTCATCTGGCTGTGGCTGGTAGGTAATCTTTTATATCTACTTTTCTGGAGCATCGAAGGCGCAGCGCTCTTATTGATCGGCCGGGCGTTAGGGACGCTGAATGACGCTACCCTTTTGACGGGCGCCTTTTCGGCCAGCACGGCTTGGGCGATTGGCTTCTTGGTTTTGTTTGTACCAACAGGCTTAGGCGTTCGTGAAGCGACACTTAGCACCTTGCTAACGCGCTTTACGCAGACCCTTGCCGGGCAAGCTGGCACGATTGCGATCCTTTCGCGACTGGTTTTGATTTGCGCAGAATTATTGTTGGTATTATTCGCGTTGCCTTGGCATTTTCTACGGCCACAAACAGAGCACAAACCGATTAAGCGGTAGAAGTTGTTGATGATCAGCAACGCCAAATGGATCTATCTGCACACAAATTATAGATACATTTCTGCCTATCATTGGAAAGTGCTTGGCTCAGTATTGGGTTGGAGGTAAGACTAAAACTTATCACACCACCCCAAAAACCACCAAACTGCGCTAAAAAAATCGATACTCCTTTTGGGGTATTCAGGTGATAAGTCTAGGCCAAACCTCGATATAAGCCATTTAGCCTATTGAGTTTTAGTCGAACGCAGCGTAGAGTATGAACAAATCGGATCAGCCGATGATTGTTAAGCACCTATCAGCAAACGCTTAAACAATCAAAGCAAGTAAGTCCAATTCAAGTATTCATACGGAGAAAAAAGATGGAACGAGTAAAAGTAGTCAAACGGTCAGCATTGACCATTATATTAACACTAATGCTAGTGTTATCAATGGTCTTAGGGGCTGCTGCGCAGGATGCGCCCCAGGCCTCTACCCCCAAGAATCTGAGCACCAACTTTACGCTCGTGAACTTGGAAGCCGGCGCCAACAGTGGCAGCATCAACTATTACAAGCCGGATGGCAGCCAGTGGAAAGCCGCTGAGTCCTTTAGTTTCACCGCTCGTGGCGATCAAGTAATCAAGCGCCAATATCAAGACGCGGCGTTGCCCAATGGCAGTGGTTCTGTCGTTGTGAGCGCCAGTGGCAAGCTAGGGGCTGTGGTCCAAGTAACGGCCCAGAACCAGACGGCAACCAGCGGCGCCTATTCCGGCGCCTCGGTTTCGTCCAGCAGCGCCAATATCCCGTTGGTACAACGCAAGCGCACCACCGCCAGTGGTCCTAGCAGCAGCCAGATTGTCGTGCAAAACGCCGGCACAGCTGCCACCACGGCTGATATTAAGATCATCAAGGCAGATGGCACAGTACAGTTCACCAAGTCCGGTGTTGCTCTAGCCGTGGGTGCAGCGTTCAACTATGACCTAGCCGACGAAGCGGATGCCAACATCCCCACCGAATTTTTTGGCTCGGCCGTCGTAACCGCCGGCGCGGGTGGCCAGATTGTTGTGGTCTCGAACCTGTTCATCGGCAGCGACAGCGTGCAGACATTCAACGCCTTTATTACCCCAGCGCAATCCTGGCTGGCGCCGTTGGTCACTTCACGCTTGGCGAATAACCTGAGCACACCAGTGGCTGTCCAAAACTTGAGCACCAACCCCATTCCAGTTGGCGGCGCCAAGTTGATCTGCAAGAAAGACCCAACCAGCGCGAGTGCAACGGGCGACTTTACCGCCAGCAATACAGCGCCGATTGGACCGACAGCGTCTTACTTCTTCAACCCAGTGACCGATCTGACCAATCTGCCAACCGACTGGTTCGGCTCCTGCCGCATCGACACGACCGGCTTTGACAGCGTCGTCTTTGTGCAGATGCGCTACGTAGGTGGTGCAAATGGCAACCAAGCGGCTGCGTACGAAGCCATTCAAGCGAGTGGCACGAACAAGACCGTCACCTTCCCGTTGTACGCCAAGCGCTTGGCCAATGGCTTCTCGACCGCCATGACCATTCAGAATTTGAGCACCAGCGCAGCGGCGAATATTACCTTGACCTACAAAAAAGGTGATGCCTCTTTGCCGGACACCTGTAACCTGACCAAGCAAGCGAGCATCCCAGCGGGTGGTAGCTTGATTCAGAACCATCGCTTATCTGGCGGCCCTAACTCCGTGCCAGAATTGGCTGACACCTGTTTCGGTACATTGGTCGTCACCTCAGCTGACCAACCGATTGATGGTTTTGCTCAGTTGACTGACGTCAGTGGCAAAGCGGGCGATACATTCATGGCCCATGATGGCTTTGCAACACCGTAATTTGATGTTGTTGTGATACTAAAGCGGGTCCGCGAACAGGTTGGTTTGTTCGTAGACCCGCTTCTTTTTAAGTCGGCTGTGATCAAGTATAATCAAGCTTGTCTAAGCGACAAGCAATTTTCTAAAAAGAATCAGATCTGAAGGAAACGATGATGAAGTTCTCTACACTCAAACATTGGATGGTTGGGCTTACCGTTTGTCTGCTATTAACCCTGGGGCTCGCCGCCTGCGGGTCGGATGATACACCAACACCCGAACCAACCGTAGCGCCAACCGCGGTACCCGCAACGGAAGTCCCACCGACGGCAACAACAGCCCCGGCGGCAACAGCCACACAACCCGTGACCACAACGACCAGCACCACCACAACGACCAGTACAACAAGCACGGTGAATGCCGCCAGCCAGCCAGCATCGCCTTTAGCACAGCCAGCATCGCCTTTAGCACAGCCAGTGTCGCCGCTAGCAACACCCGCCTCATCGACCCAACCGACATCAACAAACACCATCACGACAACTGATGCCATTTCTACTCCGCAAGCATCTTCGCTCATGATTCATGTGATCTCAGGGTTTGATACGATCTCAGAGATCGCCAAGACAACCGTTGCAGAGACCCCAGCAAAGGGCAAAGCAGCGATCAGCGGTGTGCTGTATGACCACACCTCGGATCGCGTCATTCCTGGCAATTTACTCTATTTGATTCCTGCCTTGATGGATGGTGATAAAGCCGTGCCCCCGGCTATTTTTATGGGGGCGCGCGCCGAGCATGGCGATGTAGGCGGCAAGTCTAATGAGAAGGGACAACTTTTTTTGAAGGATATACCGCCAGGCAAATATTACCTAGCGGTCTGGGAGCCACTTGACTGGTATCTATCATTTGAATCGGCTAAAGCACCAATGCCATTATTAATTGATCTAAAAGCCGACCAAAAACTCAATCTTGGTTTGCTCTATGTTCGTGGAGAATAATCTCACAACAAAAAGGCCGGTGGCTTCATGAGGTTACTGAGCTAAAGTCAGAAGAATCAGATCTTCTGACTTTTCTTATGGAACGATCAGGCAGAAGGATCGGTCGGCAGGTGGTCTGACAGTAAACTCGTTTTGCGCACCCGATATAACACCTCTTCTAACATTTTGCGGTTGAACCCCACTAAATCGGCTAGCAAGCCAATCAAGACTGTCTGAAAGCCAACGATCAGGCAAATAGCGGCCAAGATCAATGATTGCACATGCCCAACCCCACCGTCTAACAGGTAGAAATAGAGAAAACGAAGACCCAAGGCCGTCCCACAGACAATGGCAAACCCACCCAGCAACAGAAAAACCCGCAACGGACGATAGAGGGTATAGGCACGTAGAATGGTCACACTAGAGTTGGATAAATAGTGCGGTAGACCCTTCATCAAACGCGAAGGGCGCGTCGGCGGATTGGTGCGGATCCGGACATGTTCAACGGCTGTCCGCCGTGCCCCAGCCTGAATCAATGTTTCCAGTGTATAGGAATAATTGCTCAAAACTAGTGTGCGCAATGCAGCTTCGCGCGTGTAGGCCCGAAAGCCGCTGGTTGCATCTGGAACCGCCGTACCCGCGGCGCGCGAGATTACCCAACTGCCCAATCGTTGCAAGCGTCGTTTTGTTGGAGAAAATAAGATCTGGGTGGCTACATCGCGGTCGCCAACCACAAACTCGGCCCGTCCAGCCAGAATTGGTTCGACCAATTTGGCAATATCTTCACCAACATATTGATTGTCGGCGTCTGTATTAACAATCAGATCAGCGCCATGCACAATCGAAGCTTCTAGGCCCGCGGCAAACGCTTGAGCAAGCCCCATATTGCGCGGCAAACGCACCACATGGTGAATACCAAGTGACGCCGCCACAGCAATAGTTTCATCCTGGCTGCCATCATCAATGACCAGGTATTCAATGCAATCTATGCCGGGTAGTTGGTGCGGCAACGCAGCCACCGTCTGCGGCAACGTTTTGGCTTCGTTATAACAAGGAATTTGAATAATCAGTTTCACAGCCATTATCAAGGCTTTTTTGAGCGGCTCAGTAAATTTCCAAAGAACATCTGGCGCAGCGAACCCTTCGACTCGATTGGCAACGGCTCGGAGGCGACATCCCAATTTTTGAGGATCGATTGCGCTTCCCATTCCAATCTGGCTTGAACGGTTCGTTCCAGATTGGCTAATAATGGATGCGCTTGATCGGGTTGGGCTTCGGTTATTAGCAGTTCACGCCACTCGGCTAGTTCTTCTTGTAGTTGATCGATACGCAGAAGAAGGTTGTGGCGATTTACCTGAAGCGCGGCGAAAAGATGTTCGGCACTGTGATCGAGGGCGGTGGCCTGGGCAAACGGGCGACCGGCCAGCCGTTTAACATCGCGCCAACTAACGGCGGTCGAGTTCATATGCATGATCGCCGCGGCTAATAGTTGCGGCAACTGTTCGACGCCAGCAATCATCCCATCATGCTCCTGGACATCGACAAACAAGGGCTTGGCGCCCAACCGTTCGACAAAATCACTGGCCATTTGCACAGCGCTGGATTCGGCGTTTACACCGGGGGCAATACAGAAAGTGGCCTCGTCAAACAGATCAGCGCGAATCGTAAGTGTGCCACCAACGCCAGACAAAATTGGGTGGCCGACCACGAAATGGTGATGCTGGGGCAGATATTCCGCAGCCAGATCAATGGCTGGCTGCATGACATCAACCAGGGCAAAGACGAGGGTATTGGGTTTCAGTTCCTGGCTAAGGTGGGTGAACAACGCTTGCAATTCACTCACAGGCACGGCAAGCACAATGAGCTCTGCATCAGCATAGGCATTGTATAAATTCCACTCAACGCGTTGTACGGCGCCTTGCCGGCGAGCCTGTTGGGCGGCTTCGGGGTTCTTATCATGCCCAACCACTTCAAAATTGCCTGGCGTACGTTGCAAGCCAAGTCCCACGCTTGCGCCAGTCAAACCGAGTCCGATAATTGTAATAATTGGCTTCGCCATGCATACTCCCAACCCAAAGTTATCCCAATGGTAGATTGCAAGAAAATTGTTACATCTTTTTCGTTTATTTTTTATTGAAAACAGGTACAATCGGAACGTATTGTCGGCAAATCAACGCAATGGTAGACAAAGTTACAGGGAGTGGGCTGATTGAATCAACTGGCTGCCGCCAGTATATCCCCGCCACCCTCACCATTCTACCGCATTTTCTTTCGTTGATTCCTATGTCATTATAATTTTGCTTGAGCTGATTTTTACTGGAAGTCTAGCAAAATCAGAACTTTAACAACAACATAGCGAAGTATAAACGGTTGCGAAGCAGACAGGGTTAGTCTGCCAATCGTTCAACTGTGCTTGGACGCAATTTAGTTATGGCCATCGGCTGCTTGTAACGCCAACAACAGGGCGCAGCGTGGATCATTTGCTTGGTATCCAGAGGCCTGATGCTGGGCAATCAACCAACATGCATCCGGTGTGCAGCCAGTTGCGCTGGCCCATCGGGCGCCAATCTGTGGATGTTGACGATGCACATAGAGGGCATAGCGCCACTGTTGTTCTGGATCAGCAACGGCCCAAGCATCAAGCCAGGCCGGCGCAATGGCATCCAACAAGACCAATGGGCCACGTAACCAAAGCCCAAGGCGTACACCGGCATCATCGGCCGCCACTTTGCCAACATCATGCAAGAGCGCCGCCACCAACAAGTCAGGCTGGTCATAACCGGCAGTTTGGAGGGTATACATCACATTTAAACTATGACGTTGGGCATCAAGCGGCATCCGCGCAAAGAGGGCAACCGCGGCATCTGGCAAAATCTCTGTGACCGCTTGCCTGTCGGCCACCGAAATATGGGCCGATAGCCCCTGGAAAAATTGGCGGATCCGATAGATACTACGTTGCCAAAAGCGGAAGGGGACTATTCGCACATGGCTTGGTGGGGTGAGTCCTACGTTCATGCTTATGCCAAAAAGATGCGGGATAGTGTGCGTAAGATCAGTTCTACTGGCACGGAAATAATGCCACGGGCCAGAAAAAGGACAGCAAACAGAATCAGAAAGCCATACTGGCTCAATTGCGCACGCAATTTATAAGTATCTCCCGGTAGCAGGGCAAAAAGCACGTGCGAACCATCCAGCGGCGGGACTGGAATCAGATTAAAGACGAAGAGTGAAACGTTGATGATAATAAAGTTACTCAGAAACTGCGATAGGAATCCGCCCGCATAGGGATGAAGCCGCAGTAGTAAAAAGCCCAGAATGGCCAGCGCAAGATTACTAAGTGGCCCTGCCATGGCGACTAAAATTGCCCCCAAACGGCGATCAATCGTGATCCGGTTGGGGTTCCATTGCACAGGTTTTGCCCACCCAAAGCCAACCAACAAGATCAAGATGGCGCCCATTGGGTCGATATGGGCTAGCGGATTGAGCGTATAACGACCTTGCAGCCGCGGTGTTTCATCACCCAACGCAACAGCAGTCGCAGCATGCGCAAATTCGTGGACGGGAAACGCGATAAAGACGATTGTGGCTATGGCCAGCAAACGGGCGGGACTGAGCAGCCCCCCGCCACCGGTCACAGCAATCCAGTAGAGTAATAGCAGGCCAACGACAGCCACTGTTATTTTCTGATATTGCGAGAGTGAGCTCCACCAGTTACTCAATACATTCCGGCCACGACCAGAGAAATTCGAGTACATCAGGGTCCTTTCAAATACAAAGCACCACCTAATGCCAATCGACATGGCTCAGCATTAGTGCGCAGGATTTGGGCAAATTATAGCATGTTCGTCTATCATTACCACAATTGTTCATTGCGCATCAGAAGGAAGCGGTAGCAGAGCGGCGTATAGGACGATCGCCAGCAGGTTAAGGGCGAAAATCAGCCGTGACAAAATCAGTATGTCGAATTAACCCTATTGTCCTATTGACGTTGATCATTTAACTTGTACAATGGGTATGCCATCCGTATAATTCTTCAACAAAGGCAGCATAGCTAGTTTTTGCCGAGCTAACTTTCGTTATTTAACAACCTGGCAATTTCTGTGAGATATCGAATCCAACTCCAAACGTCACGTCCCCTTGCGATTGTCGCCATTGCGCTGCTAATTGTTGGCTTATCGGTGGTGATTATTTATTATTTTCGTACGACTGTTGTTCTTGGCCCTCAACAAACTGTAGAGACAAGCAACCCTAAAATGGGGGTTCACACACGTCTAACCGACGAAGTCGAACCGTGGAAAATCAAGCGCAGTTTAGAGATGGTGCGGGAAATGGGCGCGCCTTGGATTGTAGAATATTTTCCTTGGGGTTATATGGAGCCTAAACCGGGGCAATATAACTGGGCACATGCCGATCTAGTCATCGATCATGCCAACCGCCAAGGGTTGACCATTGTTGCGCGTATGGGGTTTGTACCCGAATGGGCGCGCCCCAAGGGCACAACCGACCTCTATTTAGATCAGGATCATTTTGAGGATTTTGGTCGTTTCGTTGCCCAGTTTGCCAGTCGTTATGCCGGCAAAGTAAAGTATATAATAATCTGGAATGAACCCAATTTAGGGCTAGAGTGGGGCTACCAACCAGTTGATCCAGCCAAATATGTGGCGATGTTGCACCTGGTCTATCCGCTCGTCAAGGCAGCCAACCCACAGGTCCAAATCCTAGCTGGGGCGCTTGCACCAACCCTCGCCCCTCCGGGCAGTGAAGCGGGCATGAATGATTTAGATTATTTACAAAACATGTATACCGCTGGGGCGGCGCGTTATTTCGACATTCTAGCCGTCCATGCCTATGGTTGGCATTCTGAACCCGATGAACCAGCAGCGAAAGATGTGGTTAATTTTCGGCGCACCGAATTGTTACGGGCGATCATGGTGGCGAATGGCGACAGCCAAAAATCTGTGATGATCACCGAAGCAGGTTGGAATGATCATCCACGGTGGACACGCGCGGTGCTACCCAGTCAGCGCATTGCGTATACGATTCGCGCCTACGAGATTGCCCAAAAAGAGTGGCCTTGGGTCACAACAGTCTGCTTTTGGGCTTTTCGCTATCCGTGGGACGCCAAAAGTTATCAGGATTATTTCACATTTGTACGGACAGATTTCGAGCCTAAACCGATTTATCTCGAAGTACAGCGGTATGCCCAGGCGCTGGTCAAATGAGGAAAGGGCAAGTGATAAAGCACAAATGGATCCTGTTCGCAGTGGGTTTGGTGGTAGTCATATTGCTTGGGATCGGATTTTTTGCCCGTGACCAGATCTTTCCGCCCGAGGATCGTACCTGGCAAACGATGCAGGCAAGCGGCGTCTGGCGCATTGGCACTGACCCTAGTTTTCCACCTTTTGAGCAATTGGATGCCAACGGTCAACCCGAAGGGTACGACATTGACCTAGCCCGCCAGATCGCAACGCAATGGGGTTTGAAAGTAGAGATCGTCAGCATCGGGTTTGATAGTTTATTAGATGCGCTACAAGCAGGCAAAATTGATAGCGTGATCAGTGCACTACCCTACGACGAGCGCCTGACCCAAAATGTCAGCTATTCCGCCCCCTACTTTGAGGCTGGAATCCGTCTGGCCGTTCGCCAAGATTCGCCGATCACCAGTGAAGAGCAGTTGGTGGCGTTGAAGGTGGCCCCCAAAATTGCCGTTGAATGGGGCAGCACCGGGGACATGGTAGGGCGTCGCATGCAACGCGAAGCACCAGCGCTTCAACTCATTCAATTTTCGACACCCGAAGAAGCCGTGAATGCACTCGTGCAAGATCAAACCATAACCGCGCTGCTCGTCGATCAAGTGACATTGCGCCAAATGCAAGGCAAAGGGTTACGGATCAAGGCGATTGGCCCCGTGCTGGAAAGTAATCCCTATGTGATCGCTATGCCCCATAAAGCATCGATCTTACAAGCCAAAGTCGAACAGAGACTGCTCAATTTGCAAGCAAGCGCCAACGCCACAAAATTAGAAAAAAAGTGGTTTGATAAGTGAAGCTAGGCACTGTGCGCGTGACTGATTCCAGTAATTCAGTCCTAAATTTCATAGCGCCTGTTTCTACCCTGCTACCTCTTTAGCAGAAGGTGGAAGCTGGTGACTACTCGCATGCCTCAAGGGAATGGGCTTCTACAGCTACATCTAGCAAGCTAGCGCTGATGCGTTGTAATCCCAACGCAAGAATGTTGATCGCGGCGTTATGATCTCTATCGAGCACCAAGCCACAATGAGGACAGTTATGGATACGAACCGACAAGTCTTTGGCGACCACAATATTACAACGCGAGCAACGTTTGCTGGTGTGGCGTGGGTCAACCAATACGACACGACGATTGGCGCTTTCAGCCTTATAGATCGTGAAGTGTACAAATTGATGCCAAGCAACATCAGCAATGCTTTTGTTGAGGTTGTTGCCAAACACTTCGGTTTTCTTTTCGATCATCTGCTTGATATTCAAATCTTCCAAGCAAATTGTTCCGTAGGTATTGACCAGTTGACGAGAAACTTTGTGCGCAAAATCGCTGCGTTTGCTGGCAATTCGTTCGTGAATGCGGGATACA
>JAPLGZ010000837.1 GCA_026389895.1 Chloroflexota bacterium
GCGCTGCTGAGCAGTAATAGCCACGTAAATAGCGGCTTGCGCGTCTTGTGGTGAAAGACCATTCTGCCCAGCCAACCACAAACAAAGCCACCGAGCAAGGCCAGGCTATGCAACACCAGTTCTGGCACCCGCCACCCATTACGGCCAGCCTGCCACTTGTCAAAACCATAATAGCTAAACGTAACAACGCTCCAAAAAAACAGCCACGTGATATACCGGGCCTGAAACGTGGCAAAGGCCAGGTAAGCCAGCGCCCCAGCGACAATACACAAGAAAATGAGGATGACGAAGTGCGTTTTACTGGTGCGATTCATCGGTGTCCGGTTGCTTTCTTAGTTTCGTGTTGATTAAGTTGGTTCTGCAAGTGTACTACAGAACCCCGTAGCCCCACTCTTTTAACCGATTGCGCAATGTCTTTTCTCGGTTCGCCGTCACCACGAAGGTCTTGGCATCAATCGCATGACAGAATTTACCCAAGGCGGGGTCAGCCAATATCTGCTGCACTAATTCGGCCGAATGCGCTTTGATAAAGACCGCCTGGGCGCCGCGAGTGAATGCCCGGCTATTGGTTTGCACTTGGGCCAACCAAGCCGTCACTTCAGCCGGCAATGGCCCGGTGTTACGTTCAGTCAGAAAATTCGTCAGAGCATCAAAATCATTCCCCGTTTCCAAAGCGGCCAACAAAAGCTGCGTGTCCAAATGGTAACGACCCTTGCCAGCATCTTGGGCAATTTGCAATAATTGGTGGTGGAGGTTGGGCGTAAGTGTGGCTGGATCTCGCAGAATAATCGACAAGTCAGGCGCGATGGTAAATAGCGGTTCGTCAACGGGGCGCCGATGTTCATAGGTGTTCGCTTGGCCCAACAAATAAGCACCCAGGTTGTTGATGCGAAAATACTTCAGGCCATCATAGCGGCTGTAATATTCTTCTTCCTGATAATAGGCTTCGGCAGGAAACTGGGCATCTTCAGGGTGCAGATAAAGCAGATCAAGCACCCCAAGCGTACCCAAATATTCCCATAACACGGCATTGACGTAGAGCCCTTTCGTCAAGAGCCACTGGCTATTCCTATCGGCCCAACCCCGATAGTTGACCTCGCGCTTATAACCGACATAGAGTTTCGCCTCATGGCCCTCTTCCAGGTCAAAATCAAAGTGCCAGATAATCAGCGCCCGGTAGAATTCCTGGATGGGAATCCAGACATTGACCGGACACCAAGAGAGCGCTTCTACAATCGCCGCGCGGCGTGCGCCTGGTTTGGAGAGGCGCAGGCCTTTAGATTTTTGACCACGGATGGCGTCAATGCGTGTTAATTCGTCAAACGAGCCCTGATTCGTCCATGTTTCAAAGGCTTCTAATAAGATCTCCAGATCCTGGGACTGGAGAAACGCTTTGCCAGTACCCGTGAGTGTGCCACCCCCAAAATTTGACGCCAAGCCCGCGTTCCACGCAAACATACTGAGACCAAAAGGCCGGTATGTTTCTTCTAGCTCAAGTTTGCCGGTCTGGGGGAAAAAATCGCCCTGTAACAGATGATCGAGAAGCCTTTGCGCGCTGGCAGCGGTCAGTTTATAGGAAGACGAACTGATCGAAAGCTGATGCTGATCCAGCAAGCGTAGAAAGATCGCGAGATCATGCAAGCCAGTTTCCTCTGTATCTGCCTGGAGCAAAGGCTGTGACTGATCAACGCCGGCGAACAGAGTAGGCGTCTCGACCAAACCTGTCACTTGGAAGCGCTCCGCGGGTGGCACCAATTCAGCCAGCAATGGCATGAGATCGCTAGGAATCTGATTGTTGTAGACAAAAAGATCCCACAAAATCGGTTCACGGGCCCAATACCAATCAGACTTGGGGCGTTCCGGCAACGCGCCATATTGATTCACAAAGGCATTGGCATTAAACGTGCCATCATTGTGATAGGCTGCGGCCACAGCTTTCTGGGATAATTCGTCCAAGCGCGCCCAATGCTGACGCAACTTGTCAGGGATCAACAATTCGTCGCGCAAGAAGGAAACCATCTCCTCTTTGCGGGCTGGTTTCCTGAACGCGTTGAGGAGTTGGATCAGCTTTTTTAACTCGTCATTGGTATAATTATAGAAGATATCAAACAGTTTCATAAGTCTATGCTCAAAAAAAGCCGGGCCTTCTCACGTCAAGATGAGAAATTTATCTGGTTTCTCTTGGCGTTCTTTGCGGCTTGGCGTGAGAAGGCCGTTGTTCTAGGTAATTATGTACGTTCCGTTGCTGGTTCTTCAGTTTCCGCGAAAGTGGCCTTCAATGCGGCGTTCATGATGGCATCATAGGCCGGCCCCAGCCATTGGTCTAAATTTTCGTCCAAGAAGGCCGGTTGCCCTAAGCGTTGCAAAACAGGATGGGGCGTCAATGGCGGCTTGATGTTCGTTGGGAATTGTGCGATTCCTTGGCCTACATCCCAGAAATGGGCCAGGGTCTCTTCCAGTTGCGTTGGCGTGGCGTCCGGCCCATAATCAACGCCAGCTTCGGCTAATTGAACGGGTTCGCCTGTGCTACGGCGGGCCCGCAACGCTTCGATAATCTGCTCTTGGCTGCGCCCGCGCAACCGAAAGAGCAAGAAGGGATCTTCATCAAATTGCTCCCCCAAAATATAATAGGTGGCGGCGGCATGTTTGCACGGATTAGCTGGGTCAGGGCAGGTACAGGTGGTGACTAAATCGACGCGTATGGCAGGGAAGAGACTGACGCCCGCCGTAGCAAATGCTTCCTCAATCGCTTGTGGCATCTCGCCGGCCAGCAGCTGCGCCGTAAAAATCGCCCGTTCGGCCAAGGTGTCGATGACGGCGTCCCACTGCATCTCGGTCAACGGTTGCAGCTGAATTGTCACCTTGTACGGTGTCGCGCGTGAACCTTGCACCGTGGCGAGCAGACCATCTTTCTTTTCTTCAATCGACAGCACCTGACCGCTGCGCGCATACGAGCGGCCACGGCGCAACCGCCCTGCATCGACCAATTGTTCCAACGCCTTGATCCACCGCTCTGCCCACCAATTTTTCACAAATTCCCCGCGCTTACTGTGCGCCTTAAGACCCTTGTCTGTCTCGACAGGCTTGGTGGGTCTGAAATATTCGTAGTCGTAACTCATCGTTTTATCCTAGTCAACAGAGAGCATGATGAATGAATTCATCCGCTGATACAGGAAACACGTTGAAACGTGTTGACGTCTTAGTGCGTTTCAACGCACTTGCTGTGTCAGGCTGGGATTTCAATCCCTGCCTTGTTCGCCTTACTCCAACATCTCTCGGCGCAACGCCACCATCGCGCGCAATTCTTTCGTGGACATTTCGGTCAGCCAATGCTCACCGCTGCCGACGACACTTTCGGCCAGAGCCTTTTTACTTTCGATCATGTCATCGATCTTTTCTTCTAATGTGCCCACACAGACAAATTTGTGCACCTGCACATTACGCTGCTGACCGATCCGAAAGGCGCGGTCGGTGGCCTGGTTCTCGACGGCTGGGTTCCACCAACGGTCAAAATGAAAGACGTGGTTGGCGCGTGTTAAGTTGAGCCCCGTACCGCCCGCTTTGAGCGACAAGATAAAGATCGGTGGACCATCTGGGTCATCCTGGAAACGCTCGATCATGGTGGTGCGTTGGCGCGCCGGGGTGCCGCCGTGCAAAAACTGGGTGGGTACGCTGAGGCGTTGTTGCAAATAACGCCGCAATAAGTGCCCCATTTCGGCAAACTGGGTAAAGATCAAGATCCGGTCGTTCACCGCCATAATCTCTTCTAACATCTCCACGAGACGTCCCAATTTCCCGCTGCGCGCCTCTTCATCATTGGCAGCCGATCCATCGCCGATCTGGTGTAAAAATTGCGCGGGATGGTTACAAATCTGCTTTAACTTCATCAACATCGCCAATACCTGGCCGCGACGTTGTAGATCATCCTCGGCGCTCTCAATTTGTTGCAGCGCCTCGCGCACCACCGCTTCGTAGAGCGTGGCCTGTTCGGGTGACAGATGACAATAGACCTTCGTCTCCTGTTTGTCCGGTAAATCCTGAATGACGGTTGGGTCGGTCTTGACCCGGCGCAGAATAAAGGGCGAGACTAATTTGCGCAACTGTTGGGCAGCCTGGGCATTTTCATAGCGCTCGATGGGCAAGGCAAAACGCCGGCGGAACGTTTGGCGCGATCCCAGATAGCCTGGATTGAGAAAATGCATGATCGACCACAACTCGGACAGGCGATTTTCCACCGGCGTCCCCGTCAACGCCAGGCGGAACGTAGCAGGCAACTGGCGAAGCGCACGCGCCTGTTTGGTCTCGGCGTTTTTGATATTTTGCGCCTCGTCCAAGATCACGCCAAACCAATCAACCTGGTTCAACGTCGCTTCGTCACGCCGTACCAACGGATAACTCGTGAGCACAATCTCCATCTGCCGCACCTGTTCGACAAATGCCTCGCCGCGTAACCGGTGCATGCCTTGGTGGACAAAAGCAGCCAGATCGGGGGCAAAACGATTGATCTCTTTGGCCCAGTTCGTGACCACCGAAGTCGGCGCGACGAGCAACACCGGCCCCGGCAAGTGGCCGTTCAGCTCCTTTTCGCGCAACAACATCGCCAACGTCTGGATCGTCTTGCCCAAACCCATGTCATCGGCCAGACAGGCGCCCATCTTCCAGCGGCGCAGGAAATCTAACCAGGAGTAACCATATTGTTGATACGGACGCAACTGGGCATGGAGCGTTGCTGGTTGTGGCAAAACTGTCATGGGTTCGTTGTGCGTAAAACGCGCCATCCAATCGGCCAACCAACCTTCAAATTGCACCTCGTCGATCTGGAGGCCATCGATCTGCTCGGCGCTCAACCCTAGCCGCAGCGCCTCTTGCAAATCTACTTCGGCGGCTAGCTCATGTTTGTTCCAAAAGCGAATGGCCGCCTCGATCTGCTGTGGATCCAGTTGCACCCATTGCCCGCGAATCTGCACCAGTGGCGATTTCAAAGCCACCAATGCATCAAATTCGGCGCGCGTCAGGGTGGTGTCGCCCAGCGAAAGCGCCCAACGATAGCTGACTAAATTTTCAAAATTCATCCCGCCGGAAGCGACCGCGTCAACGCTCGCCCCTTTACGCCCCTGCATATGCAGCCGCACGCCCAACCGCGTGCCAGGTTTATTCCACCACGGCGGCACCAACACGCCAAAGCCGCTCTCTTCCAGCACTGGTGCGGCCGTGCGCAAAAAGGCAAAGGCTTCATCGGCCGACAAACTCATCATGGTTGGCCGCGCACTTTGCAAACTGCGCTGTAGCGGTTCAAACAGACGCGCAGCATAGCCCAACCCGGCCAACAATTTCTCTTGGGGTTGCTCAAAACGGCGGTCAAGCGCCGTCAGCACACTGCCGCGACTTTGCCACACCTGTTCGGCAACCACGAGCAGACTGGGGTCATCACGCGCCTGCAAAAGAAAATGGAGCATCCAATCGCCGCTTGTCGGTGCGACAGATTGTTGTTGCGGCGCTTCCAACCGGAAGGCAATTCGAAAATGCCGATCGCCGGCCATGTGTAAATTGCGCAGCCAAGCGCGCAAACTGGTCTGCAACCGTTGCAATTGCGGCGCGGTGCTATTAACGGTGGGCTCGGTTGAAAAAAGCGCCCGCAACCACTGATAAACCGGCTCACTTTGGCGAAAGGTAAAGCTCGGTTGGCCGGCCTGCCCCCACTGGCGAGCCAGGGCATCCGTCATGGTATTCAGAAACGTATCCAGCAAAAGTCGCGGCGTTGGCGCGCCGGCACCATCCTGCACGGCGGAGCGACAGACCGGCGGCATGGCAGTTAGCAGACGGGCCAGACGGGGACCATCGCGCGGGCCGTCCAATACCGGCTGCCAGCGAGCTTGATACTGCTTGGCATCAACCTGGCTGAGTGTCGGGAGCACCTTTTGTTGGGCCAGATTCTCCAAGATCAGATTTGTGACCACTTCCCAGTAGCGGCCATCATCCCCGAGCCGCACATGCGGCGGCAAATCCTGCAAGCTGGGTAAATTGATCAACAGCGCTAGCGCCGCGGCGGGCGTCAACCACAAACCGGAAATTTGCCAGGCCGCCAATGTGGGCCGGTGCGCATCGACCGTCCAGTCATGCACAAGGTGGGGTGAAGGCAATGGCCCCCATTTGGTCGTGGGCAACAAGAGGGCCAGCTGACCGATTTTGCCCGCAATGCTCATACTCGTCAATTCATGCACCAGTTGGCGCAGCGTTTTATCCGTAGCGCAGAAAGGGTGCGGCAACACTTTGCGGCCTTGGCGCGCGACTTTTGGGGCTAGCATCGAGCTCGCATCTTCCGCCCAAAGTAGCACCGCGCCCGTCTCTGCCGGTGTCGCTGGCAGTTGCCAATGAATATGAACAACGTACATCGTTTTCCCCTACAACAAAGCTAAATTTTCCTCGTCTGATTATAATACGCATGTCAAGGCGGCCGTTAGCAGATTTTGAAAGCAGATTTTGGGAGCGGATTGAACGGATGGCGCAAGCGCCGATGAATCCGTTCCAAACATCGATTTAGAGCGGATGACACTTCCTATCCGCTCAATCCCCTCCCAAAATCCGTTGACAACGGTTGACGCCCACCCTGTACGGTGCTAGACTTGCAGCCATACCCATCACGACCCAAAGGAGAACGGCAGGAATACCATGAAAATCACCAACGTCAAAACCTTTTTGATTGATCCGGGCACGTCCAAAAATTGGCTCTTTGTCAAAGTGGAAACCGACGCCGGCACGTACGGCTGGGGCGAAGCCTATACGCAACTCGACCGCGACTGTCTAGAGCACGCGCTCTGGGATATCGTCGGCAAGGCAGCCAATCAACCCGTCTATAATCTGCTCGGCGGCGCATTTCGCACCAAGATCCGCGTCTATGCCAATGGCTGGGGCGGTGGCGGCACGCCCGAACAAGCGGCGGAGCAGGCTGTGGCAGTGGTCAAGAAAGGCTTTACCGCGCTCAAGTTTGACCCGTTCCCCGGCCCCTGGCGCGCCCACATCGAGCGCAAAGACGAGGAGGCCGCCGTCGCCAAGGTCAAAGCCGTGCGCGAAGCCGTGGGGCCAGATGTCGAAATCCTGGTCGAAGTCCACCGGCGGCTCGCGCCCCTGCACGCCATTCGCGTGGCGCGCTTGATGGAACCGTATGCACCCTTCTGGTACGAAGAACCGGTCTCTGTGCGCGACTTAAACGGGCTGGTGCAAGCCAAACAAGGGATCAATTTGCCCGTTGTCACCGGTGAGGAGTTGTACACCAAAGCCGAGTTCCAAGAAGTCTTCGAGCGGCGCGCCGTGGACATTATCAACCCCGATGTCTGCAACTGCGGCGGCATTTTAGAACTACGCGAAATCGCTGCGATGGCCGTGCCGGTTCATATTGCGGTTGCGCCGCACAACTATAACAGCACCACCGTCGGCCTGGCCGCCACCCTGCACGCCGTGGCCGGCATGACGAATTTCCTGATCACCGAATATTTTGTCAATTTTGAGGCGATGGGCAATGAGCTGGCGCTGAATCCATTCAAGGTGGAGAACAGTTATATCGAACTGCCCACCGCGCCCGGCTTGGGCATCGATCTGGACGAAGCCGAGTTGGCAAAACATCCGTATCGCGAGTTTCCCACGCGCAAGTTGCGGCAACCGCAGGATGAGTGAGATAGATCAAGCCATTGCTTTCATAAAATGCCATAAAATCTTGAGACCAAAAAGGAGAGATTCCTATGTCCACTGCCACCCTTGATGCCGCCCTAGCCCAAGCCTACGCCGAATACACGGAACGCAACCCCCAAAGCCTGGCGCGCCAGAACGCCGCGGCGACTGTGATGCCCGGCGGCAACACGCGCACGGTGCTCTATTATCCACCCTTTCCATTGGGTGTGGCACGTGGGGAAAGTTGTTATCTCTGGGATCTGGACGATCATCGCTATGTTGATTTCCTGGGCGAATATACGGCTGGGATCTACGGCCATTCGCACCCGGTGATCCGCGCCGCGCTGGAAGAAGCGCTGACAGGCGGCCTCAATTTTGGCGCCAGTAATAGCATGGAAGTTAAACTGGCACAGGCGGTCTGTGAACGTTTTCCGTCCATCGATCTGGTGCGCTTTACGAACTCTGGCACGGAAGCCAATCTGATGGCGCTGACCGCCGCCCGTACCTTTACCAAACGGGGCAAAATTCTGGTCTTTGGCGGCAGTTATCATGGTGGTGTGCTCTATTTCAGCGGTGGTGAGGGTAGCCCAGTCAATGCGCCGTATGATTTTGTGTTGGCTCCCTACAATGATCTGGCCGCCACCGAAGCGCTGCTCGACCAACACGGGCGCGATCTGGCTGCCATTCTGATTGAGCCGATGGTAGGCGGTGGTGGTTGTATTCCGGCAGACCGAGAATTTCTCGCGATGTTGCGTGAAGCAGCGACACGCAACGGCACGATCCTGATCTTTGACGAAGTGATGACCTCGCGGCTTTCACCTGGTGGCCTGCAAGCAAAGCACGGCATCACGCCAGACATGACCACGCTGGGTAAATATATTGGCGGCGGCATGTCGTTTGGTGCGTTTGGCGGACGCACCGATTTGATGGCGCAGTTTGACCCCAGCCGCGCCGACGCGCTGCCCCACGCGGGCACCTTTAATAATAATGTGATGACGATGAGTGCGGGCTTTGTCGGGCTGACCGAAGTCTACACGCCCGCGGCAGCCATCGAACTGAACGCACGCGGCGATGCACTGCGCGCCCGGCTCAATGAGCTTTGCCAGCATCACGAAGTGCCGATGCAATTCACGGGCTTAGGTTCGATGCTCAACGTCCACATGACCGACGCATCACTCCGTTCACCTGCCGACGCAGCCAAAGCCAACCAACCATTGCGTGAACTCTTTTTCTTCGACATGCTGGCCGCCGGCGTCTGGATCGCGCGCCGCGGCATGATCAACTTGAGCTTGCCAATTGGCGACGCCGAGTGTGACACCTTCGTCAACGCTGTCGAATACTTTATTCAGACACGTGGGACCTTGTTAGAAGCGCACAGTGCAACCGTTTAAACCCAACCTATTCCTCAAATTCTTATGCAACTTATAACAACGCTGACTAGCGATCCAAATGCATTAGCCGTGGACAGTCGCGGCCAGCTTTATCTAGCCGAATCCAACGCCGGCCTACAACGCTGGGATGGGCTCACCTTTACTCAATTATTACGCGGCCCAGCCCGGGACGTAAAAATTACGCTAGCCAACCAACTTTATGCCACCGTCGGCGATGCTATCTATACACTAGACCTTAATGCGCCAGGCGCGCTCGTCGATCTAACAGAACGCTTCGGTGGCGCGCCGAGTGGACAACGTCGCATCTGCTGTGCGCATGATGGCGTCGTTTGGGTCGAGGGTTGTCCACAACAGCAAATGCCCGATGGGACATTCCAATCGGCGCCCCAATGCCCCATCGCCAATCTCTATCCAATCCCGTTGGCGCATGATCAACACGGCAATGATTGGAGTTTGGTCGATCATGCTGGCGATTATTATTTGCTCGTCCGCGCCGCCGACAAGCCCGCTGGCTGGCAAAGTGTCCCGCTCCCCGACGCCAGCCAGACCGAATGGTTTGGGCTGCTTGCTGACGAGTGTGGCTTTCTTTGGTTGGCTGGCACAACGGATATTTATCGGCTCAATCCACGCCGCCAAGGGTATGGCTGGGTGAAGGTAGAAAGTGCGTTGCTCACTGAATTGTCAACAGTCAGCTCACTTGCTTGCTCGCCCGCAGGCAAGGCATTGCTCGGCTTTGCCACAGGCGAACACTACGAAGCCGATATCAACGCGGCTGGCGAGACGTTGTTGACGCGCTTCGCCACCCTCGCACCGGCCACGCCAGCTGTGCTCTATACCGATGGCCGCGGCGCGGTCTGGGCCGGAACGGCGACTGGCCTCTTTTACCAGCCACCCATAGCCGATGCCTGGCAGCAACACTGGACGGCGATGGGCCGTTTACCGTCTGGCAACCATGACATTTTTGCAGCTACCATTGGGGAAAAACTTTTCATCAGCGGTGGCCTGACCTCTGGCTATGGCCATCCTGCGGTTTCGCATGTCTTTGATGAGCTTTATCAATGGGATGCGCCCACCCAGCCCTGGCGCGTGATCAGCCAGATGCCATTTCCGCGCTGCTACAATGGCATCGCCTATTTCGCAGAACAACTCTGGATCGTCGGTGGATCGGCCAATTTGCGCGAACCGGGCAACCCAGATGGCCCACGCGATCCACTCGCCTCGGTCGTGATCTATAATCCTGATGACGGACAGTGGAATGAAGGGCCAACGCTGCAAAATGAGCGCATTGAGCCGGTCGTTTTAGTGGCGCAAAATCGCCTCTACACGATTGGCGGCTCGGATGCGCAGAAGGTTACGCTGGATTCGGTGGAAAGCATGGGGCCTGGTGAAAGCGCTTGGCAATATGTCGCGCCTTTGCCCGTTGCCATGCGCCAGTTTGCCGGATGTGAACTCGATGGGCAATTGTATGTCTGTGGCAAAGCGGGTTTCTTCGCCTATGACCCTGCCACGGATCGCTGGGACGCCAGCTTGCCCCAGTTACCCGTTGCGCCGCAAGCGCCACTGATGACAGCCCATCGTGGTGAAATTTGGGTACTGGGCGGCTATCCATCCAAGGAGACCTGGCGCTTCTCGCCGCAAACGCGACGCTGGCAACGCGGCCCCGATCTGCCCACTGAACAATCTTGGGCAGCCGCCGCTTCGCACCTTGGCCGCCTACTGATCATTGGCGGCGCGCATTGGTCCGCGATCCATCAACTCTTTGTCTTTGATGACCGCACTTATTTTTACAATGAATGATTGATGGTAGGGCAGCCCAGTAGCATGAGTAAAACTGGGCACGCAGTTGGTGGCGAAGGGTATTGGCGGTTTAGCCATTACTTGGATGCGCCACCAACCGCATGCCCCTACGTAACTCGCTATATGGCTGCTTAGTATAGTGATAGCATACATTATAGCTCGAATTATTAGTTATTGCTGGGGGCTTTACATGCGGTGGGAAGCGGGCGCAGCAGATCGCGCGGGCGGAGATAGAGCAACTCGATCAATTTGTAGACGAACGCCGATCGTGTTTGCCATTGGACCGAATTGACGGGATACGGCGTGGCAGGCAAGTCGGGAATCACGAGCGTGCAGGTGGCACAGGTCTGCGAGCGCACACGTTCAAAGTCCCAAGCGGCCCGTTGCAATTGCTGGTCATGGGCCACCAACAGGACGGTTGTTGGCTTGAGCGGCTCAAGCTTACGCATGGCGCAAAAAGCAGCATCCAGCGTGTCCACATAGATCGCCGGGTCATGCCGATGGATTCGATAGACCTGTTTGTCACGCAGTTGCGCCGGGGTCAACGCAGCGCGCACGCCTTCTTGCACGAGCAACGTATTGATCTGCGGCTGGTGCCTGAGCACCCAATCCAACAAAAATTGATTCGCCGAGCCTGGTTGCATCTCGTCACCAGCCATGTCATAGCCAAAACCGAGAATGACGGCGGTGGTCAGTGCGGGATTAGCGCTTGCATTCAACGCAATTGTCGGTCTGGCGTGCAACCAACGATTCGGGGTCAAACCGACCAACAGCAAAAATGGTAGTGCATAAATCGCCAAGCTGACTAGCACCAATAACCCTTGCCTGCGCCAACCCAGCCCGAGGATCAGCAATGCACCACTTATGCCTAGGATATGGGGCAAAAAGGTTACGAATAGTTGCATGGATAATCCAAAACGCTGATAAGACACATTTTTCCTTTGGCTTGGGCGACGGCTGGTGGGTGGCGAGCCTTCCGGGAATTGACTATCTGATTCCTCGTTAACCAGCCTGCTCATGGTCACTTTCCGGAGGGGCTTGATCAAGCGACATCGCCAACTCTTCACCATGGTGCCGACAGCCGCTCGACTACATCTCGTCGCGCCAGGACGTGCGAACAGAGTTCCCAGCGATTCTGGTCGGGGTCGAGCGTTTCTTTGTATCTAAGTTCGAATACATCACGGGCCTGCTAAATCCTTTAGCCAGGGACACCGACAACCCGCGCCAATGCGACATTAACAAAAGTGTTCAAGCTGACGCCATCGCGAGCGGCTGTTTCGGCCAACTCTCTATGCAGTGAACGTGGCACGCGAATCACAAATTTACCGCTATAGGGATCGCCTGGTCTCGGTTCAGGAATGGATAATCCTTTCTCCTGTGCGGTTTCAATCCAGGCGCGCATGGCATCTTGCATCATCTCGTCGAGTTCGTCAAAGGTATCGGCTTGGGTCATACAGCCCGGCAGTTCGACCACGCGCGCAAACCACCCACTATATTCGTCTGTTGCATCCCGTACAACTTCAATGGTATAAGGCAGTTGCAAATATTCCTCAACCGTTTTTGTTGCCATGTTTGCCTCCTTTTTTCTTAGCTGATCATTCATCCGCTATGGGCGCCTCAAGCGCATCAAG
The DNA here is from genome assembly GCA_026389895.1 of Chloroflexota bacterium. GTDB lineage: Bacteria > Chloroflexota > Anaerolineae > Caldilineales > Caldilineaceae > JAPLGZ01. Next base: position 12,485 of record JAPLGZ010000837.1, read on the forward strand.
TATTTCCAAGATACCCTTTACGTAGACAGGCAAGATATAGGGCTTTCTAAAAGGGACCGTAATCAGATGCTGTTTAAACGTATACGTAGCGTGGCTACCAGATTGTCGTTTCTCAAACCCAAGTTGACGCAAGAGAATGTCGATCTCATCAAAACGAACTGTCTTAGGGTTATGACGAAAGCGTTGCAACAGCTTTTCACGTTTGCTCATTATCTTGCCTAGGCATTCATGCTTATTGAATTACAGAGATAGTACTATATTTAGTATTATCCGTCAAATTTTTTGTAAATTCAGGCTTAGCAGAAAAGAAAAACCCGCCACATTTGAGCATACTCTGAAGAGCAGAGGCTTGGCGGGTGTACTAATTTAAAGCATAAACCAATTTGACACGTTGTCAATGCACCCCGAATTATTTGTGGGCCCTAGAAGGAATCTGGCATTACTGATAACCGAGCAACAGAAGCAATGCAATAGAGCTAGCTTGTTTTCTATTAGACCTTATGCAGTTACAAACCGCACCTACACGACCGATCTGGCTCTGTTTTGCATCCACATACTAAATCGGCATAAACTCTATTCGTTAACGCAGTTCATTTCTTCTTCTCATACACGAGACGATGACCTTCAATCCAAAGCACGGTCATATCCTCACCCCAACCGCTGATTGCGCACCAGATCGCGCAGCACGCGCACGGCGCTGGCTTCTTCGGGGCGCAATGCTTCGAGGTTTTTCGCCAGATAAGCCGCCAGTTGGGTCATGTCGCCATAGTAATTGGGCACGTTCAAGGTCAGGTGGGCGAGCACTTCGTTGCCGTCTAGGTTCTTGACCAGTTCCAGCATGGCGTAGAGCAAGGCGCGCACAGGGGAATGTCGGTGGTAAAAAGTATTGTACAAAATAGTTGGTCTATACACGCAATCTTCAGGCGGGGTAGCGGCTATTGTAATGGACAAACGGCCAGGTTACGATTGCGTATTAAAATTCATGGGGAATCAAGCTAAATTAGTAAAATTCTCCTACTCTATTTGTCGTAGGAAAAAGTCGAATCCTTCGCTAGTCCAGGCGAATCGACGTAGACATACGCTGAGCTTAGACCAGAACAAGCCACGCCACAACCGACACCCCTCTAATCCCGCCAGATAGTTTGGCATTTCCCTTAACGCCTGCTACAATGCAGCCACGTTCTGGCAAATTATCTCTGGGCTGCCGGCAACGTCCCAAAACGCAACTTACGCTTAATCACCAGCCACCTAGGATCACGCTGTGACCTTCAATCGACCGCGGGGCTTCCGAATTGATGGAGGGCGCCCTACTCTGCGCTTTTGGCTCTATTTTGGGGCATTGAATGGCCTCTTCTTTTTACCTTTGTATCTTTTAAATACGGAGACAACCACCTTCTTTCCGCCATCAACGATCTTTGCGGAGGGGGTTTGGCTGGGTCTCAATCAGGTATTTCTCTGGCGAGAGAATTTGGATCCCTTTCGCCTAAGCATCGAGTTGACCCTGTTGGTGGCGCTCTGGGTGAATGTGCCGCGGCTGCGGTTGCTGGCTTTCCGGTTGTTCATCATCCTGGTCTATCTGCTGGCACTTGGCTATTATCTCTACGAAGCGATCATCATCTCGATTTATCACACCGATCCGGTCTTTTTCAGCCAATACTATTTGGCGCTGGATGGCCTGCCGTTTCTTGCGCAACATGTGCAGACTTCGCTCTGGCTTTACGTGGCGGTAATAATCGGCGCACTGGTCGCACTGCTTATTCTTGTGAGTCTGGTTAATCGCCTGTTGGATAGTGGCGCCGCCCCCAAACTGGCGCGGTTCACTCGGCTTACGATGGGTGGATTGGCGGCTATTGTGATCTTTGCCGCCTTCCGCTATCAGATCTACACAGCCGGGGCCGAAATGGTGGTGAGTAGCCTGACGTTTAAGCTGCAAAAGAATGTGGCCGATTCGTTTCAACTGCGCCACGATATCGCTAGCTTCGATGACCGCACGGTCCAGCAAGCCTATCGGTATGCCCAGTATCCGCTGCAAACAAAGCCAGATATCTATCTAATCTTTGTTGAGTCGTATGGCAGTGTGCTCTATAAACGGGCGGATTACCGCCGTGCCTACACGAGTTTGCTGAAAGATCTGGAAGCTCAATTAAAGCAGGGCGGCTGGCATACAACCACCGCGCTCAGTGAATCGCCGACTTGGGGCGGCGGCTCGTGGATGGCCTACACCAGCACTCTGTTCGGACTGCGCATCGACAGCCATCCCCAATATCTGGCGCTGATGAACAAATATCAGCTCGAAACCTATCCGGATCTGGGGCGCTATCTCAAATCACAAGGGTATTATTACGCCTGGGTGTCGTCCATCTCCGATGAATTAGACGAGCGAATGTGGCACAAATATATCCGTTTTATGGGGGTGGATCAATGGTTGCGTTTTCATGATCTAGATTTTCATGGGCCGATGTACGGTTGGGGACCGACGCCGCCCGACCAATATACATTGAACGCAGCCAACGAACTGTTGCAAAAGCAGACGAAGCAACCGCTACTGTTCGTTACGATTACGCAAAATTCGCATTATCCGTGGGTGCCCCAGCCGACAATGGTCGCGGATTGGCACACGCTTAATCAGCCATCGTCAACCCAAACCGCGCCCATCGTCCCAGCCACGGAATCGGCCACCAAACGCCAAAATTATCTGGCTGCGGTCGAGTATCAACTGCGCATGTTGACCGATTTTATCCTGCATAATGGCCAAGAAGATAGCTTATTTATCCTGATCGGGGACCATCAGCCGCCGCAAGTTTCGGGACGCTTTGATGGGTGGGATACGCCGGTGCACATCATCAGCAAAGATCAAATGTTCATCGATAGCTTTGCGCGATATGGCTTTGTACCCGGTCTCCAGGTAAAATCGTTACAGGCGACCTTGCATCACGAAGGCAACTATTCGCTCTTCGTGCGGGCGCTCGTAGAACGTTACGGCACCGACCCTGTGGCATTGCCCGCTTACCTGCCACAGGGGGTGGTGATCGAACAGCCGATTAAGACGGCGTTGAAATAGACGCGGTTTTCATACTGCATACAAAACAAGGAGAAAATAGAGATGATTCGTACATGGGGTAAAGCGCTGCTACTGCTGGTATTGCTCACTATTCTGGCCGCTTGCGGTGCTTCGTCCACGACCGACGCAGTGGTCGCAGCGCCGACCGTTGTGCCAACTGTTGCGCCAACTGCCGCGCCAGCGGCGAATAAAGGCGATAGCGTGACGGCAGCGGGTCTGCGCACCTTCGTGATCGTGCCCGAACAATCCAAGGCATCGTATCTGGTGGACGAGGAGTTCTTCGCTGGCGCATTGGCAAAATTAGGCATCAATGCGGGCAAAGCGAAGGTGGTTGGCTCCACCCAGGCCATTGCGGGCCAACTCCAACTTGATTTGTCTAATCTGGCTGCGGCGTTGGGCGATAATAGCTTCACCGTGCAGATGAATACACTGGTCACCAACCAGCCGCCGCGCGACAAATGGATCCGCGAGGATGGCCCCAAGTTTAATGCGCACCCGGTCGCTAGCTTTAAGGCTACTGCGATTCAAGGAGCGCCCGCAACTTACAAGGATGGCGAAGAAGTCAATTTTAAGCTGGTGGGTGATTTGACCGTCCGCGAGCAGACCAAGCCAGCGACGTTCGATGTGAAGGCAAAATTGGTAGGGGATACCCTAACCGGCGTGGCAACGGCGCAACAGTTGCTGCTGAGTGACTTTGGCATCGATCCACCCAACTTTGCCAATACCTTGACCGTAGCCGATCCGTTTGGGATTGAGGTGCAGTTTACGGCGAAGGAGCAGAAGTAGGGGGAGACGGGGAGACAGGGAGACAAGGAAAATTGGTTCTCAACTTGGTCTCCTTGCCTCCTATTCGCCTGTTTTAGGTATTGAGTAGATTACCCATTGCTCAGGATGATTGATCATATGGACAAGCATCCTGATAACTTCTTCGTAGCTGTTATACAGGTTGCGTCCGTCTGTTGCTTTCAGATATCCACATTGAACCGCAAATTGTAGCCAGACCTGGGTCTCGGCGGCTTCACCCTCGGCATCGGCTAACTTGCTGATAAATGCTTTCTCGTAGCGACGTTTTCGCCACCCTTCGGCTAGATTTGCACAGACAGAACGGGATGGAACGACGAATCTGATCCGTGAGCGAATAGGTTTCTTCCTTTGAAAAAGATTTTGAACATTCGAAGATGTGCATGGATGCCTGGAAGGCTTTTTGATAAACCTCCAACTCGTGGTGTGCCACGATCTTTTTTCGGCCTTCACCTTTGCCCTGTCCCGTCACTTTATCAGCTCCCCAACTCCCTGTCTTCCCATCTCCTTGTCTCCCTCCCAACTCTGCTACCGTGCGCCGATCTTAAGGCGTAAAATCCGTTCTTCGGGTTGCCACAAGGCGAATCGCCCAGTGCCCAAATGCAGGACAATAATCGCGCAGACTAATAAGAGTCCATTGGCTGTCCATTGGAGACCAGTCACCCCTATTTCTACACAAGCCAAGGCCACGAGCGCTAAGGCCCCTATTCTACCGATGACCCCCAGGAATACCATTAGAACAGCCACGACCCAGAGTAAGAAAAATTCTTGAAGCAATGCACTGCCGTTGAGCAAAGGAGCTTCTCCCCATACGCGCCACAAAATTTGGACGGCGATAAGTGCGCCCACCACACGCGTGAACACCGGCAACCAGCCTTCGAAAAATTGCTTGATGGCGGTGCGCCCGGTTTGATAGGCATGGGAATCAGCGTCAAGGATGCCGCTGACCACCAGCCAGTCACGCCCAAAGCTGTAGAGCAGTGGAATCGCAAAGAGGTAACAGGCCAACAGGGTGATCTGTGGGCTTAGCACGGGCCACAATACGACGCTGACAAAGCTCGTCTGAAAACCCGCAATCAGGCGGCCATTCGTGCTGGGTGGCAGCGGATAAATGGGCTTCTGCCAGCGTTGCCGTAGCCATAAGCCCGCCACGAAGAGTTGGCGCGCCAGCCCCAGCACGAGATACCAGATGGGCAGTTGGCCATATTGGATACAGAGCAGGATGGCAATCAGGAAACCCAGACCATCAAATTCCATGTCTAGAATGGCGCCTAGCTTGGTCTCCTGGCCGGTGATGCGCGCCACGTAGCCATCAAAATAGTCGAGCAGCCGCTCCAATGTATAGAGGATGGCGGGAACCCAGGCGAGCACCGCGGTGGGGCGTGGGGTAAAAAGAAAACCAGCCAACAGCGCCGCGCAGAGTCCACGCGTCAGCGTCATCATATTGCCATAGCCGAGGAACGGAAAAAGGTTGGCTTCCGCAGGGCGATGGTTGAGGTGCAAGGCCCACCAGAAAATACTCAGTTGAATGATCATCGCCGCCGCGGCAACGCTCAGCCATTGGGTTTCGCGCCCCGATTGCCACTGTTGGCGCAGAAAGCCGTAGCCAAGGAGCAAACCTGCGGTATAAATGGTGGCAACCATACCCCAGCGCCACCGTAGGTGAACGAGACTTTGCCGATTATCGTAAATCATGGATTCCCTACCTTGGGCCAACGGAAACGTGCGAGGGCCAGCGTTTTCTGTAATGAGATGAAGATGAAATTTATCGTTCAAATGGTCTTGCGCCTGGCCTGGTGAAGAACTAGGCCAGGCGCAAGACCATTGTCATTTACTCTATAATAACGGCAAAAACATTGTACAGGATTGGAAAAGATGTGCGCAATTTTATCCAAACGAATTGACTTTTTGGCGGCGTTCGCCCTCAGTATATCCATAAGCCACTGTTTGATGAATGCGGCTAAATTAGCCGTAAGCTATCGCTTGCAATCCGTTCAAAAAGTTGCACAGATTTACCCACCCCCCGCTTTATGCTATACTCCATCTCCAAAAAGTAAACCCAGTCTGTTAGAAACCCAGCGCCATAAAGGATACGTTATGAAGTTTGAATTTGCGACCGCCACGCGCATCATCTTTGGAGAAGGTGTTTTACGGGAGATTGGCGCGTTGGCGGCGCCGCTTGGTCGGCGCGCTTTCGTTGTCGGCGGTAGCTCGCGCCAACGGTTGACGCCGCTGCTTACGTTGCTGGCGGCCCAGGGCATCGAAACCGTGGTCTTTAGCGTCCCTGGCGAACCGACCATTGATCTGGTATTGGAGGGCGTGCAACAAGCGCATGCTGCCAACTGTGATCTCGTCATCGGGATGGGCGGTGGCAGCGCGCTGGATGCGGGCAAAGCCATTGCCGCGCTGCTCACCAATCCAGGTGATCCCCTCGACTATTTAGAAGTGATTGGCCGCGGCCAACCGCTGCTCACACCATCCGCACCCTACATCGCCATTCCGACCACGGCTGGCACCGGCGCCGAAGTGACGCGCAATGCCGTCTTGGCGGCGCCGACCCAACAGGTGAAGGTCAGCTTGCGCAGCCCGTTCATGCTGCCCCGGATTGCACTCATCGATCCAGTGCTAACCATTGATCTGCCGCCGGCGATCACGGCAAGCACCGGGCTCGACGCGTTGACCCAATGTTTGGAGCCTTATGTGTCGAATCAGGCAAACCCGTTGACCGACGCACTCTGTCGCGAAGGAATGCAGCGGGCAGCCCGTTCTCTGCGGCGCACTTTCGAGGATGGGGGCGATACGACAGCACGGGCAGATATGGCGATCGCGAGTTTGTGTGGTGGATTGGCGCTGGCGAATGCCAAGCTAGGTGCGGTGCATGGATTTGCCGCACCACTGGGCGGCATGTTCCCGGCGCCACATGGTGTAATTTGTGCGCGACTGCTGCCTTTGGTCATGGCAGCCAACGTGCGCGCCTTGCAAGAACGTTCTCCCACTTCGCCAATGTTAGCGCGTTATGCCGAAGTTGCGCAGATTTTGACTGGCGATGCCGCCGCCGAAGCGAATGCCGGTGTTCGCTGGGTGCAGGCGCTTTGTGCTGCGCTGGCCATCCCGCCATTGGCTAATTTTGGGGTAACGGAGGCTGACATGTCAGCCGTCGTGGCGAAAGCACAAAAGGCGAGCAGCATGCAGGGGAATTCATTGGTGTTGACAAGCGAGGAGTTAACGCAAATTTTGCACCAGGCGCTCTGAGGCCAAATCACAGAGAAGATTCAGCCGTCAGATCCTGCTGTTCTACTATTAGAGGCGGAATCAGGCGCATATGTTGATCGCGATGAACTAATACAGCGATCTTGACCTGTGCTACGGCGGCGATCAAGTCTGCATCATCATTTTCGAATAAAGCCTGAACTTTTTCCAGCCAATTTCTTGGCGATAATGTGCAAGCAAGGCAGAGGTATCCAACACATAGCGCATTAAATCAGCCTTCCATTGCGCGCTCTGCAACCAATTCTACGACAGCATCGCGCTCAGGCGCACAGCGACGCCCAGCACCCAACAGACGCCGCGCCAGTTCGCCTCGGTCGGGGATCACTCGGACGAGAATCTCATCTTTGCCTTCCACAGGCTGCCAGTCGAAGCGATACCCAGGCTTAATCCCAAAGTATCGTCCTATTTCTGCTGGTATAGTAATCATATTTTTCTGGGTAACTGTAGTAATCATGGGAGACATTCTAATCAAGGAAAATCTGTTCGTCAAGCGCTCTGGCAAGAATGGGTGCATCCCAGCATTAGGGGAATTGTTCGCAGGGATCAATCCCGCGGCTGACAGTAGCAAGTCGCCTCAGCGACTAGGATCCTTGTATTCAGTCGCTGAGGCGACTTGCTACTGTCAGAGGCCAAATTCCATTTGCGCCTAAATCGGGGATACACTCGGCAAGAATTTAAAGAGAAAGGCGCAACATTGCTCCTTATGCTATACTTTTACTTAAATGCTAAACCTTGAAAGTGGACATAAAGCAATGACGATCAAACCCGGCTGGACTGGCCGCACGTACGAAGATTTTGAAATCGGCGATATCTATCAACATCCGCTGGGCCGCACGGTGACACAGACTGACAACATTTGGTTCACCTTGTTGACCGTTAACCCCAACCCGATCCATTTTGACGCGCACTACGCAGCGCAAACCGAGTTTGGCAAGCCGCTCGTCGATTCAACTTTTACGCTAGCCCTGGTCACTGGTTTATCCGTGGCAGACATTTCACAAAATGGGGTCAATCTGGGCTGGGACGAAGTACGTCTGCCCAATCCGGTCTTTGAAGGCGATACGATCTATGCGCAAAGTGAGGTGCTAGAGATGCGTGAGTCAAAATCACGGCCGCATATGGGCATTGTCAAATTTAAGACGATTGGTTACAATCAGACAGGCGTGATTGTGCTCGAATTTAAACGCACCGTGCTCGTCTACAAACGTGGTCATGTGCCCGTTGTGCCGCCTCCTCAAATCAAAAAGTGACAAGGCCCTCGCTGGAATAACCTACCATGCAACTCTTATCCGCCCTCACGCTCCAATTAAATCCAGCCAAACCGGATGTGGTCGCCTTTGTCGGTGGCGGCGGCAAGAGCAGTGCGCTCTTTCGGCTTGCCCAAGAAATTGTGACGGGCGGGCAGCGGGTGATTGTCACCACGACCACCCACATTTCACGCGAACAATTACAAAGCCAACCAACACATCTCTTAGTCAACGGCGATCAATTGCCGCTAGAGGCTTTGGTGCGAGCATTAGACGAACACGGAAGCTGTTTGGTGATCAGCGAAGTCTTAGCGCATTCGGTGCGCGGGATCGTGCCGGAACTGGTCGATCAGATCGTCGCACAGGCCAAAGGGCTGGGAATTGTTGCTGTACTAGTAGAAGCAGATGGCAGTCGCCGCTTGCCTTTCAAAGCGCCTGCCGCCCATGAGCCGGTGCTGCCCAGTTCAACCACATTGCTCGTGCCGGTGATAGGGCTAGACGCCATTGGTGCGCCAATCGATGAAACGCATGTCCATCGCGTCGAAGCGGTGCGACGAATCTTACAACTGACGCCCGACGATCATGCGATGCGCTTGACACCCCACATGGCGGCACAGGTATTGGTAGACGCGCAAGGCGGTGCAAAATCGTTGCCCACTGGGGTGCGCTTATGCCCGCTGATCAACAAGGCAGAAGGCGTGATCCAACTGGCCAGTGCGCGGTTAATGGCCCAGCAGTTGACAGAGCAAGGCCACACCTGTTTGATTGGGGCGGTGGGTGTCGAGCAAAACAATCCAATCCTGGAACGTTGGGCGCCTTTGGCCGCGGTGGTGTTGGCAGCGGGCAAAAGCAGCCGCATGGGCCGCGCCAAACAGGTGGAAATTGTCGACGGTGAGGCGATGGTTGTACGCGCAGTGCGGACGGCGTTACAAAGCGCAGTGGATCAAGTGTTTGTGGTGACGGGAGCCTACGCCGAGACCGTGATCGCCACGCTTTCGCCCATATTACACGAAGCAGGCAACCGGCTATGCTTGATCCACAATCCCGATTGGCAAACCGGCCAGGCGAGCAGCATCCGCACCGCGGCGCAAGCGCTTTCTACATTCCAGAAAACTGCGTTTGGAGCCGCGCTCTTTATGCCGACCGATCAACCTTTTGTCCCAACGGCTTTGCTGCAACGGCTGATTCGCACTTGGCGGGCCGGGGCACGAATCGTGGCGCCGCTGGTTGACGGTCAGGTACGCGGCGCGCCAGCGTTGTTTGATCGTTCGCTCTGGTCAGAGATGCTCACTTTAGAAGGCGATATCGGGGCGCGGCCATTGCTGCAAAAATATCGCTCAGCAGTGGTTACCCTCGCGGTCCCTGCGCATTTGTTACGCGATATCGACACACCCCAGGATCTGCTCTGAAATCGGACTAGATACGCGCCATCATCGGAGGGGAAAGGGATGCCTGTCCCCTCCGATGGGGTTAGCCTTACCTTAGTGCGAATTTCCGTTCGGATATAGCTTGTTCATGATATCAACCAGTGCGGTGAGATAGCCGATGGCATAGGCGCGCCCACGATGCCCCCAACGCGTGTCGTCGATCATGTTCGGCACGTGGTCGTCAATCATGAAGCTGTTGAAGCCGTTCTCTTTGAGCGCTTTCACGATCTCGAACTTATCTGTCAGATTACCCTCATTAATAAAACATTCGGTGAAGCTGTCTGCTTCCCCTTCCACGTCGCGGAAGTGGATGTAGATCAGCTTGCCGCGCGGGGCGAAGTAGCGGATGCCGCGCAGCACGTTCTCTGTGCTGCCCATCTCCGACCAGCAGCCGATACAATAGTTGAGACCCAGATTGGGGCTATCGAAGGTGTCGGTCATGCGTTTGAAGCCGTCGAAGTTGCGAAAAATGCGCGCAATACCGCCAAGCGACTCGACTGGTGGGTCATCGGGATGGACGGCGAAGGTGACGCCTACCTCTTCGGCGACCGGCAGGATGCGTTCCATGTAATACTTGAAGTTTTCCCACATCTCGTCGTCGCTAAAGCGGCGCCCGTGGGTGAGTTGGTCGGACGGGTGTTCAGCCAGGTTGAAACGGCGGGCATCTGCACCGCCCCGGCGCTTGGCGCGCGGTTCGGTACTCCAGACGCCGCTCGGCATCCAGTGAATGCCGAGAATCGGAATACCGGCGCGGCCCATGTTGCGGATCGTGTTCTGCATGTGGGCGATCTCCTCGTCGCGACCGGGCAGGCCGAGCATGACCTTGGTAAAAAAGTTTTGCGGGACGTTTTCCAGTGACATTAGCCGCAAACCGTACGTTTCAACCTTCTTGCGCGCGGCGAGCAGGTCTTCATATTCCCACTGGTGCTCGCCGGGAAAGCTGGCGGTGTTCAACTGGATATCTTGCGCGCCCAGTTGGGCGATGTAAGTGAGCATATCGGCGGCCGGCTCGCGGAATTGGCCGAGGGCGATCCGAATTTCTTTGGGCATACTATCGAGCAAACGGGCGGTCATACAGTTTCTCCAGGTGATTGAAATACGTGACTACTTCTTCAATGTCGTTGCTGCGCTCATTAAGTGATGAGTGATGAGTGATGAGTGAATTCACTCATCACTTAATGATATTAACTACCCCTTAATCCCGCTCATCACAATGCCCTCGATAAAGTAGTTCTGGGCCAAGACGAAGATGAGCAAGACCGGGAAGGTGGTGATCATGGCGCCGGCCATCAACAGATGGTCGCGCGGCAGGCCATCGTCGATGGTCCCTTTGAGAAACCAGAGGCCAAGCGGAAGTGTGTAGTTCTTTGCGCTGTCGATGAAGATCAGCGGGCCGAGAAAGGCGTTCCACGAAGTCATAAAACCGACAATCGCGACCGTGGCAAGCGCAGGCTGGCAGTTCGGTGTGATGATACGGGTGAGGATCGTCCAGCGGCTCGCGCCGTCGATCAAGGCCGACTCATCGAATTCGAGCGGGATCGATTGGATGAATTGGCGCAGGAGAAAGATCGCAAAGGCGCTGCCAAAATAGGTCGGCACAATCAACGGCTTAAACGTATTGATCCACCCCAGTGCGCGGAACATGGTAAACAAGGGAATGATCGTGACATAGACCGGCATCATCAGCCCACTGAGGCAGAGAATAAAGAGCAATTCGCGGCCTGGAAAGCGGAACCGAGCAAACCCATAGGCGACGACAAAGGAGCTAAGCACCTGGCCGATCAGGCTCAGGCCCGTGACAATGGCGCTGTTCCAGAAGAAGCGCCCCAGGTCCGCCTCTTGCCAAGCCTGGACATAGTTATACCATTGCGGCACTTTGGGCAGCAGCGTCGGTGGATAGGCCATGACCTCGAAGCCGGTTTTGAGCGAACTGGAGATGGCCCACACAAAGGGGAAGAGAAAAGAGATGGACAACAGCGCGGTGAACAGCAAGAAGAGTGTGTTGCCGATTTCTTTGCGTGTGCGATACCAAGAATTTGTCCTAAGCCGGTTACTGGTGCTGGCTTGCATAAATGGTCTTCCTTGTGTACAAATAACACTCGGCGAATAAATTCGCAGCAACCTTTGCGAAACCCACCTTCGTGGGTTGGGATGTGGGGCAGAGTACAGCGCCGCCCAGCCAAACAAAGCAGCGCGTAATTTTAATCACTGCGCTGGCGGTTTAAACTGTTTCTTAATCCTTAGCGTCACCCGCATAGTAGACCCAGCGGCGTGAGAGCGAAATCTGGATGAGCGTGAGCACCAGAATGATGGTGAACAGAAACCACGCCAGCGCGCTGCCATAGCCCATGTCGAAGCTGCGGAAGGCGGTCTCGTAGAGGTGCAGCCCGTAGAAGTAGGTGGCATAGGCCGGGCCGCCACCCGTGGTGACAAAGGCCAGGCCAAAGACCTGCAACGCGCCGATGATGCCCAACACAAGGTTGAGCAAGAGGGTGGGCGAGATCAGGGGCAGTGTGATGTGACGGATCCGCTGCCACCAATTGACGCCGTCTACCATACCTGCATCGTAAAGCTCCTGCGGCACCCCCTGGAGACCGGCGAGGAAGATCAACATACGGATGCTGCCGATGCCCGTCCACAAACTGATAATGATCAGGGAGGGCAAGGCCCAAGAGGGGCTAGCAAGCCAGTTCGGGCCGCGGAAGCCAAACCAGGCCTTGAGCGTGTTGTTGACGACGCCGACGTCTGGCTGCAAAATCCATAGCCAGAGGATGGCGGCGGCGACTTCTGGCGTCAGCGAGGGCAGGAAGAAGAAGACGCGCCAAACCGTCTTTAGGCGAACAGCCCGGTTGAGGAGCAGCGCAGCAAAAAAAGACCCGATGATGCCAAGCGGTACGGTCGTAATCGCCCAAAGCAAGGTGCGCCAAGACGATAACCAGAAGATGCGGTCCTTGAAAAAGGCTGTGTTGTAGTTTTGCAGGCCGACCCAAGTGGGCTTGGTAAGTAGTGGATAGTAGGTAAAGCTATAGTAGAGTGAGGCCAACAATGGCCCGGCGACGAAGATGATAAAGCCGATAATCCAGGGTGAGATGTAGAGGAAGCCCTGGAGCGCTTCTCGCCTGCGGGTGGCGCTCATCCGAGAATGGGCGGCGCGTGTTCCTGGGAGGCGGGCCGAAAAGGTTGGTGGCGTGCTTTCTCTAGTTGTCATGCGCTATACCGCTTGGTGAATATAATACAAAGTTCACAACGTTCCACCTGCCCGAAAGTTCCAAAGTTCTAGACAAAGGGAACACCAAACTCAACGTTGTAGCTCATGTTACGCCATGATCTAACAAACAACGTAGGGGTGCCCAAAGGGCGCCCAGGTCAGCGGCGGGCCCATCTATGGGATGCTCTGTCAACCATCTTCGCCGCCGATTGCGTGCCCTGCTGTGCAACCAATGATTGTTAACGAACACGGGCACACAATCGGCGGCGAAGTAAGATAAAGGATCAAAATCGCCTTGTACCCGCCGCCGACCTGGGCGCCCTTTGGGCACCCCTACGTGATTCGTTAGATCATGGCGTAACATTAGTAATTCGGGCTAGCACCCCAAACTACCTGATCCGTGGACATCCGTAGATTTCCGAATCTCCAGGCTAGAACGGCTTGTCTAACACTTCGTCGATGGCACTCTTCAGGTTCGCCATAAAGGCCGCGTCCAATTTTGATTGGCCGAGCCAGAGCTTGCTCAACTCGTTAATGTAGACGGTCTCAACCTCGCTGCCTCTGGCGTTGGCCGGCTGGTGGAATTTCTCTTCCTCGGTCATGCACTTGTACTGGAGTTCGAGGAAGGGGGTGATAATATCCTTGACCGTTTCGAGGTCGTTGACGCGGGCGGTGAGATAGCCCTGATCTTCGGCCACATAGTG
>JAPLGZ010000058.1 GCA_026389895.1 Chloroflexota bacterium
TTGACCGCGGCTGACAATCGTAATTTTGCCGACGCTGTCGGTATGTTCCAGTTGCTCCATCACAATCGCCCGCCCGGCTTCATGATAGGCGACAATCTTACGATCTTTTTCGTCCAAGACACGGCTACGGCGTGCCGGACCGGCCATCACGCGCTCGATCGATTCGATCATTTCGTCCATGCTGATCGCACGTTTGTCACGCCGCGCCGCAAGGATGGCGGCTTCGTTGATCAAATTCTCTAGATCAGCGCCGACCATGCCTGGTGTCTGACCCGCAATGATGCCCAGATCAATATCAGCAGCCAATGGCTTGCCACGGGCATGTACCTTCAAAATCGCTTCGCGACCACGCCGGTCTGGGCGATCAACCACCACTTTGCGGTCAAAACGGCCAGGACGCAATAAGGCAGGGTCCAGGATATCAGGGCGATTGGTGGCGGCGACGATCACAATATTGGTATCGGTGTCGAAGCCGTCCATCTCGACCAAAATCTGATTAAGGGTCTGTTCACGCTCATCGTTGCCGCCGCCCATACCCGCGCCACGATGGCGCCCGACCGCGTCAATTTCATCAATAAAGATGATGCAGGGTGAATTTTTCTTGGCCTGCTCAAACAGATCGCGCACGCGGCTGGCGCCAACACCAACAAACATTTCGACAAATTCCGAACCTGAGCTGCTAAAGAAAGGAACGCCGGCTTCACCAGCCACCGCCTTGGCCAGCAAGGTCTTGCCTGTGCCAGGTGACCCCACCATCAAGACGCCCTTGGGAATGCGGGCGCCCAAAGCGGCAAATTTTTGAGGTTCGCGCAGAAATTCAACGACCTCTTGTAATTCCTGTTTGGCTTCGTCAGAGCCCGCCACATCCTCAAACGTGATGTTTGGGCGATCCGCGTTGTCGAGCTTACGGGCTCGGCTGCGGCCAAATTGCAACGCGCGATTTTGGCCACCACCACCGGCTTGGCGCATGATGAAGATGAAGAAGCCAAAGATCAGCACCATTGGCAGGAGCATAATCAACCAGTTAAAAATAGCCGCGCTATTCGGGGCAGTTTCAAATTCAATTGGCAATTGCTTTAGCTGCTCATCTGTCACGCCAAACGCTTTTAGCGTGGTTAGCAAGCTCTCATCACTCTCTTTGCGGCTATGCTGTACATCGGTGGAATTTTTCAACTTGATCGTCACCGCATCACCTTGGACGGTGATTGTTTCGACTTGACCTTTAGCCACTTCTTGGGCCACCACGTTCAAACCAATCACGCCGCCGCTGTCAGACGGGCGCGTCAATAAGAAGCGCGAACCAAATAGGACCAAGATGGCAAGCACTATCCAAAACCAACTGCGACTGAGAATACTGCCCGCCGAGTTGCGCGGATCGCGGTCGCCAGAATCGCCATTGGGTTTGCGGGGCGGTGTGTTTTTAGGTGTTGGCATTGTTTTTTCCTAAAATGAAATTTAACAAACAGATCACACGAATTACCCATATTAGTACATGTCTCTAAATGAGCACGGTCACTTTCAGGTAATTCGCTGCAAAAAGACTTCAAACAAATAAAATGCCTGATGTTATGCGGCTGTTACTCGATCATAGCACGATCAAAATTTAAAATCCGTAATCATAACTACGCAGGGCTTGGTGGTTAACTATACAGAAACCCCACCCCAACCCTTCCCAAACGAGGGAGGGAGCCGATTGGTGGAGAGAAGGTGTTACTTCTTCTGTCCCTGATCAGTCCCCGCACTGTTTGGGGAGGGTTGGGGTGGGGTAAATTTTCTCTTACTTCAGTTTATCCAACATCTGGCGAATATCAACCCCAACACGATGGGTTGCGATTTTGTGCAACGGGGCCAAATGGGCCGAAGCATGGGCATTGGGTCGCGATGCCTCATCGGGCTTATCACTCAGACACAATTGCAGGCAGTTGCGCCCTTTGAGCCACTCAGAGAGCTCACATACTTCCTCAGTCAATGTAATTTCGTTTTTGAGCAGATCAGCGACGCTACTATCGTCCGCCATGTTACCCATATGGGCGACCGTGCTGATAAACTCTTCGCGCCGGAAACGCTTAAAGGGTGTTGGGTCACCACTGCGCACACTGGCAACGACCGCTTCATGCACTTGGCGGAAGGCTTCCCCCCCATTGTGCTTGATCATCATGCGGCTACCAACCCAGCGCAAAAATTGATCAAAATTATCCAGGCTCTTCTTTTTGATCTCTTGGACAACTTCATCAAAGTGGATTAGCCCTGTATTCACCACCAGACAAATATAGGCTAAGTAATCTTGATTGTCTTCGGTTAAAAGATGATATGGGGTGCGATTAAATTCAGCGTAGGCTCGTTCAAACGAGTTATAATCAAAATCTTCGCCCAAGACAGCGTCCATGGTACGATAGAGCCCCTCTAAGCGCGCCTTGTCGATCACCTGATCGTTGCGCCCCTTCGCCCCCAACGCCGTCTTATCAATATCAACAACAACGAGGGTATTTGCATCCAGGCGTAGTCCACTGTCCAGCGCCCATTGAGCCCAAGCGCCAAGCGCAGACCAGCGGTTGGCCGAATAAACTTGGTCTTTGTCATCGATTTCGACGGAAGGCTCCTGCGCCGTTTTTTCACAGCCAATAAAACACGCCCCTGGCAAGCCGCTGAGCGAACGCATATTGTGGTACGCGGTCCCATCATTCAGCAACGTATCGCCAATCAAGATGATCTCTTTAATGGGTGTCTTAACCCCGCGCAACCGTTGAGCTTCTTCGCCAAACCAGAGAGCAGCCTTTGCATAATCCTTTTCTAATTTACGTGGAATCCGATCACCGGCCAGGCCCATTTTGTAGCCAGCCGCTTTTAGACCAGGTAAACGTTTGTCCATAGGCTCCAGATTGCGGTAGATCACCCAATCACTAAAGTATTCGTATAAGGTAGACCGTCCAAAATTTTTTACCATACTTTCTGTCGCATCCTTGAACAACACCTCGGTCGCAGAATAATTCGTCACATCGCGCCCCTTTAATTCCGAGGACCTGCGTCGATGAGCCTTTGGGCAAGCTGATCCTGACAACATAGCTCTACCATTGCCCCACTTATAATCGCAAACCCTACCCTATTGCCTATGCCTGACTGTCTGGCAAAGTAACCTACTGTTCGCTATTATACCTTGCTCCGCCATAAAGTAATATTTTAAGCGGAAGAAAATATTACCCGTCAAAATTCTTCGGCTCGAACCTAGTTGACGATGGATCGCAAAACGCCCATTCCGGCACGACAGTCATTCACTATCGTCCAGAGCGGTTGATGCTCTGCGATCCATCATTGATCTCATCTATCCATTTTATGCTTTCGCACGCCACTACGCAAACTGTAATTGCTTAGCCAATAACGCGGCTTCGCCCCCTAGATAACCCTGGGCGACCAAAAGCTCGGCATTTAATAGACTGCCGCCAGCCGCACCCCGGATTGTATTATGCCCTAATGCCAAAAACTTCCAGTGAAAAAGCGGGTCTGGACGCAACCGCCCAATCACAGTGGCCATGCCCGGCACACTGCCTTTCAAACGATCCAGGCGCGGTTGGGGACGATCTTGTCGTTCATCGTAGATGAGGGCAGCGGTGGGCGCGCTCGGCAATTTCATCTGTTGGGGCAGCGGATCATAGTTCTTCCAAGCATTCAACATCTCTTCCTGGGTGGGCTGCTTGATAAACTCTGCACTGATGGCCAACAGATGGCCATTGCGTACAGGCACGCGATTGCAGTGCGCACTGACAACAAAATCAGCATAGGCAATCTGGGCGCCATCAAACTGACCAAGCAGTTTTTGGGGCTCTTTCTGTTCCATCTTCTCTTCTTCGCCACCAATGTACGGCACAACATTGTCTAGAATATCCATGCTGCTGACGCCAGGATAGCCCGCGCCACTGACAGCTTGCATGGTGACGACAAAGACCTTTTTTAGACCAAAATGTGTATGCAAGGGGTGTAAGGCACTCACCAGGTGGGTGGTGCTACAATTCGGGTTACAGACAATAAAACCCTTCCAGCCCCGGTTGCGTTTTTGCAGTTCAATCAACGCCAAATGTTCAGGGTTGACTTCGGGCACCATTAATGGGATATCGGCGTCGTAGCGATGATTGCTCGAGTTGCTGCATACGATATAGCCTGCCGCAGCAAATTCTTGCTCAATCGGTTTGGCGACATCCGTTGGCAACCCGCCAAAGACGATCTGGCAATCCACGCCTGGCTTGCAATCCTGCAAAATTACATCGCGTAAGTGTTCGGGCATATCGCCGCGCAAATTCCACTTACAGGCGTCGGCATAACGTTTGCCGGCGCTTCGATCGCTGGCGCACAAGGCCGTTAATTCAAACCAGGGATGCCCCTGGAGCATTTGGACAAAGCGTTGGCCGACCGCACCCGTTGCGCCCAGCACGCCTACTTTAATCTTCGCGTTACTCATATTCGATCTCCTATGAACAATTTACGATTATGTCGCTCAGTAGAGCGATTATGTCGCTCAATGGAGCGTTGATTGACGATTTACGAGGTTGGTATCGACAGCGTAGTTATTTCTGCTTTCGAGAATTGTTCGGCGAAAGCAGAAGCATCAATGGCGTCCCTACTACTTCGTAAATCGTCAATCGTATGTCGTAAATCCATTATTTATATTGTATATGCCAACTCAATTACATCGGCCAACACGCCAGACGCGGTCGCATCGACACCGGCGCCACGCCCCTGCACCACTAATGGGTTCGGGTTATACCAACGTGTGTAAAATTCCACCAAATTATCGGTGCCACCCAATCGGCCCAAGGGGCTGCTCGCCTCGACCAAGGTGGGCCCAACCCGACACTGACCATCCGCCACCGTGGCCGCGAAACGCAATACTTTGCCTTCGGCCAGTGCCGCCTCTACCTGGGCCTGAAACTGTTGATCCAGTTCCGGCAACGCCAGCATGAATTCGTCGATTGACAATTGGTTCATGCGGGCCGGGTAGAGCCCCGTCACCTGCACATCCGTCAGATCGAGCGGCCAGCCAAGGCCACGTGCGAGGATCAAAGCCTTGCGCGCCACATCAACACCGCCCAAATCGTCACGCGGGTCTGGCTCGGTGTAGCCTAGCTGATGGGCTTCGCGGACAATTTCGCTGAAAGGACGCTGCGCTTGCAGGCCAGTCATTACATAGCCCAACGTGCCAGAAAAAGTACCGGCAATCCGCTGTACTTCGTCACCACTAGCCACCAGCCGATTCAGCGTACTAATGACGGGTAAGGCTGCGCCACAGGTTGTTTCCCAGCGGCTTTGGCCCAGATTTCGCCAGCCCGCATTGCCAGTTGTGGTTACGCCGGCTCTGGTGAGCCGGTCGTATACCTCCTGTTGCACCGTTAATGGTTTTTTATTAGCGAGGACAACTTTATAGCCTTGCATGATAGAAAAGAGCAAGGCGGGAACGGTAACATCGCTGGCGGTGCAATCTACCACCACCGCGCCAGCGCGTCCGGCGATATCGACAATGCCCTTCAGATCACTCTGGTTCGCGCCAAGGGGGTGTTCAAGTAAACTGCCACCCGCGGCCTTAAGCGCTAGCAAGGCTTGTAGATCTGGGTCAGCAATACCGTTATCTAATTCAATGACGGCACTATTCCGATCACAGAGTGCCAAAATTCTCAGGACCAGATCGTATTGGTTGGCGTGAAATTCGCGGTTTTCCACGATCTGGCGGACCAGCGCCCGGCCCACACCGCCAACGCCGAAAAGAATGATAGGGAGCTCGCGCATAGAATCTTACCTTTTGTGGCTGACCTAGACTAGTTCTCTTAAAATAAACGTAGTTGAAATAGATGTAGCTGTACCGTAAGCGCGGCATAAAAGTCAACCATGCTTTAAAAGTTTCGTGAAGCTGCTTTGTCTCAAAAAAAGGAGCACTAGACAACGTCTGGCTCCCTTTACGCCCGCGCCGATTATAACATGGGTATTTAACAGTTTGCTATTTTATGCAAACGAAGGCTCTAAAAGGCTTACCGAGTTCCAGTACGCTCGGCCGTCGGTTTATGCAATTCAAACATATCATGAATCGCACGGATGGCGGCATTAGCGTCTGGATCCGCGACAACCAAGCTGACGTTAGCCTCGCTGGAGCCCTGTGCGATGGCGATCACGTTAATATTCTGTTCGCTGACAGCCTTAAAGATACCGGCGGCCAGACCGGGTGTGCCGCGCATGCCACTACCTACCACCGCCACAATCACAATATTACCGTGGCCACTGATCTGATCAATATAACTGCGGTCTAATTCTTTTCGGAATTCGGTGTGTAATGCATCGATCACCTTGGCAGCGTCCAGTTCGGGAACGACAAAGCAGATGCTTTGTTCGCTGCTGCTCTGGCTAATCATTAATACATTGGCGCCCACACTTGCCACACTGCCAAAGGTGCGGGCAGCGGTGCCCGGCACGCCAATAAAACCGCGCCCCGCCACTGTAATCAAATTCATACCACGAATCGCTGTAACAGCCTTAACTGACCCCATCTCTTCACTGTTGCTATGTTCGAGAATACGCGTGCCAGGATGGGTTGGCTCAAAGGTATTGAGGACCAGCACCGGAATCTTTTTGGCGACGGCAGGTGAGACAGCCTTGGGGTGCATAACCTTAGCCCCATAATAAGCCAGTTCGGCGACTTCTTCATAACTAAGCTGATGCAAACTACGCGCATTCGCCACCACGCGTGGATCAGAGGTCATGACGCCATTGACGTCTGTCCAAATCTGGATTTCGTCCGCATCGATCACTGCGCCGATAATGCCGGCTGAATAATCCGAGGCGCCACGGCCCAATGTGGTGGGAATCCCGCGTGTCGTCGCGCCGACAAAACCTGTGATCACCGGCACCACACCTTGCTCTAACAGCGGCAGAATACGCGCGCGACAACGCTGCTCGGTTAAATCCATCAACGGGGCAGCGCTGCCAAAGAGATCATCGGTGACGATTAATTCAGTCGCATCGAGCGCTTCGGTCTTTAAGCCTTGGGCCCGCAGAACGGCGGCCAACAAAGGAGCGTTGATCCGCTCGCCCATGCCACTGACAATATCAAGGCCACGGCTTGTCAATTCGCCCAAGGCCGCAATGCCGCGCCAAAGCCGTTCGAGCGCCGCGATTCGTTCCTCCAGCAGACGGTCTAAAGCCGCACGCTCGGTGCTATCTTTGACAAAGTAATCAGCGACGGCCCGATGTTTAGCCAACAGTGCGTTCTGAATTTCACGGTGGGCATTTTCATCGCCAGTGCTCGCCGCCTTTTTGGCTGCCTCAATCAAAGTGTTCGTCACGCCGCTCATGGCGCTGGTGACAATGACGACGCCAGGGTGGCTGGTGGTGCTTTGTTCTGCCATTTTTTGTTTTACGATTTTAGCCACTTGCGCAAAGGCTTCTATGCTGCCGACGGATGTACCGCCGAACTTCATGACGATCATGGGATTGTCTGCTCCTGGACATGGTTAATTGTCAATCAAGGGCGCTTTACGCCGTCTTGATTAATGAAAGAAAGTTAATTGCAGTGACTACTCCCACGGCTAAAGCGCGTGGGCTTCTACAAGGCCAACAGGGTCAGCCTTGAGGCCAGCTAGTCCGCGGGCCAAAATGTTTAAAGCAGCGTTATGATCGCGGTGCAGTTTCAAGCCGCAATGAGGACAATCATGGATACGCACGTGCAAGGTCTTTGGAACAATCGCATTGCAGCCCGAACACAGTTGCGTAGTGCCACGCGGATCAACGTGTACGACCGTTCTACCAGCGTTTGCAGCTTTGTAGGCCGTGAACTGTACAAATTGACCCCAGGCAACATCGGCAATGCCGCGGGTGATTGTTTTCAGATCCGAGCTTTGCATAGCCTGAATGTCAAGTTTCTCAAAGGCAATAATTTGATACTGATTGACCAGCTTACGCGATGCTTGATGGGCAAAATCACGCCTGCGATTAGCGACCCGGTCATAGGCGTGACAAAGGGCTTTGATGACTTTCTTGCGTTCGGAGCTACCCTGCGCCAAGCGTTCTTTCTGGCGTTGCAAACGAGCGATATCACTAGCGTCTTTCTTCATCCAGCGACGGCGTTCAATCTGGTTGCCATCGCTGAAATAGGCAAACGTGGTCAAACCCAGATCGATACCGACAACATTGGGCAATGGTTCAAGCGGTTGACTTTCACACTCACAGGCAAAGCAAGCGTAAAAGTTGCCAACGGCGTCGCGCTGAATCGTGAGCGTCTTGATCGTCGCACAGATCGGGCGATGCCATTTGATCGCAACTGATCCGATTTTCGATAGGCTAAGTTTGTCACCATCCAACTTAAAACCAGACTGCTTAAAGGTGAAACTATCGTACAAGCCACGACCTTTGAAACGGGGGAATCCAGGTTCTTCGCCAGTTTTTACACGGCGAAAGAACGCTTGATAGGCCAAGTCAACCCGCTCTTGAACGTTCTGCAACACTTGCGAGTGTACTTCTTTCAAGATGGGTTTAGCGGCTTTCCATTCGGTGAGCAGCTTATTGGTATCGTAGAGCGAAATCGACTTACCTGTTTGTTCGTAGGTGTTTTTGCGTGCGGCCAACGTATCGTTATAAACCCATCGGCAAAGCTCAAGCATTTTCTCAAGCTTGGTTCGCTGGGCAGATGTGGGGAACAATCGATACTTGTAGGTCATTCGCATAAGGGTATTATAGCATTTTTACGTAGATGTGCCAATTACGTAAATCAATCTTATTCGTTAGCAATGGCGTTCCAAAGCCAGGCTTCGACGTGAGCTCAGCCGAACGTAGGCGACGCTTCAGGATCGAAGCGCATGCGTCTATTCATCCCACGACTGAAGTCCAGGGCTTTTTATCCGATAGGATCGTAATTTACACCACAATGTCACAAAAAACCAAAGGTCAAGATGTGATAAATAAAAATCGCCCCTTCTTTACGGAGAGAAGGGGCGAGGAACAGCAAGTACAGTGTGAAGATTTTTTGGCAACAGTGCCAATGCGGGAAGAAGAACAACGAATGCGGGAAACAACGAATAATACGCAAAATCAATCTTATTCGTTGTTTCCCGCATTCGTTGTATATGGCATGCTTACACGTCTGACGCCAATTGGGTTTGCAAAGTTTCTATCAACGCATCTGCAGCGACATCAACCTGCTCACCACTCACTAAATTCTTGATCGCCACCACGCCAGCCGCAATCTCGCGCGGGCTGACCAACACGGCATAGCGAATTTTTCGCTCATCGGCATATTTGAACTGCTTGCCATAGCGATCAACTTCTGGATAGAGATCGACCCGCAACCCAACCGCACGTAAACTTTGAGCAAGTTGAAAACTAGTGGCCACAGTGCTTTCATCAAACTGCGTCACCAAAACCTGCGGCTGCCCGGCCAACTGTGCGGGGAACATATTCTGCTCTTCCATCAGCAGAATGATCCGTTCCAGACCCAAGCTAAAACCACAGGCAGGAATATTCTGACCGCTGAACATGCCGATTAATTCATCATAACGGCCACCACCACCGCCCGAACCGCTGAAACCAGGAAATTCAATTTCAAAGATGGCGCCGGTATAATAGCTCAAACCGCGCGCCAGATAGGGGTCAACGCGCAAGTGCGCCAGCGCCGAACTGCCCGCGCTATAAAGGAGCACTGTTTTCAGATCGGCTACGCCTTTGCTGCCCGCGGCGGATTCTTCTAGCAGATCGCTGAGCCAGGCGATGATTTCACCGTTGGTTTGCGGTGCGGTGGCCATTGTCGCTAATAATTTTTCCGCCGCGTCGGCAGCAATGCCGCGGCCATCCAACTCCTTGCGTACGCCATCCATACCAATTTTGTCCAGCTTATCAATCGCCACCAAAGCATTGCCTTCCTGCGCGACGGGGATACCGGCGACTTCCATCAAACCACGCAAAATGCCGCGATGATTCAGGCGCAAATTAAAGGGATGGGTGTCGCCAAAACCTAGTTCTTGCAAAATCTGCGCGCCGGCCGCCAACACCTCAGTCTCGACAATTTGGCTATTCGAACCAACGATATCAACATCACACTGGTAAAATTCGCGATAGCGTCCTTTAGCCGGACGATCAGCGCGATAGACCGGTTGAATCTGGTACCGCTTGAAAAAGCGCGGCAACTTGCTGCGATATTCGGCCACGATACGCGCCAGCGGCACGGTCAAATCATACCGCAAACCGGCATCACTAACGCTGTTCTCGGTCGGATTCTCTTGCAGCGCTTCCGTCAACTTTTCGCCCCGCTTTAGCACGCGAAAGATCAGTTGATCACCCTCTTCGCCATATTTACCGAGCAGCGTCGAAAGGCGCTCCATGGTGGGTGTCTCCAACGGCTCAAAGCCATACCGCTGATAGACGCGTTCGATCACACTGATCACATAGTTACGCCGCAACACATCGAGTGGTAGAAAATCGCGCATCCCACTCAGGGGTGCTGTATTAATTTTTGCCATGCGCACTCTCCTTTGTAAATCGAATGGTGACAATGGCGTTGCTTATTCAGCGCACAACCAAGGATAGACAGATCAAGGACGGGTTAGCCATTCAACGGCATTGCCCAGTTGCGGCGAGCGAAGCACCATCGTTATAAGCAACAAAAAAGCGTGGAACTAAGCTTCCACGCTTTTCATAGGCATAGGCAGAGCCTCATGTACAGAGACGCCAAACGAACGCTCAAAGCGCAGATATCGTGTAGGAGATGCTTTGTAGATGAGGTCGATGATCGATAAGTTGAACACAACTATCGTTATACATACGTTTTATATGGGCGATTTATATTGGCTTGCTAAAGAATATTTTGCCTGCTTGCACTATACCAGAGCTATAATCGATTGCCAAATTCACTTTAAATCTGCAAAGAAATGGGTTGGGTGATGCCTTCGCCATTTGGGCGCCCATAATTTGCCAATGCATATGCGCCTATCACGTCACACAATTTGTCCCGTCGAAGATAGGAAATAGTACACAGCATCCTCTGAAAAATTGACCGACACGATTGAACGCGCTTATAATGAAGATTATGCTTTTTTACGGGATAAATTTTCAGTGAGAAACCATCATGACTGAGCAACCGCAGAATCCAGAGAGCAACCCTTTGGACGACTTCGCAGATGAATTTAGTGGTGCGTGGAAGGGTGCCCCAGTGGAGATGAATGAGACGGCAACGACACGCGTCGAAGGTGGCCAGGTCTGGATGAAACAATCGGCTGCCCGTTCTGTACAGGCGAGTGCGCTGCATCTTGAAGAATCAGCCGCTGGTGCTGTCCAAGCTAGCGTGGTGGATGCACGCAAAAGCAGCATTGGCATTGCGATTGCGCGCGAGATGAAGCTTGAGCATGTAAATACACCGATGGTGGTGGCGATGACGGTCGAAGCGAAGGAATTACAGACCATTGCTTTGATTGCAGGCCGCGTGAAGGGCAATGTGAAGACAGTCTTTACGCCGCTCACAGCCCTAGCTGCTGGCGCTGGTTTTGCCATGACATTGCTGGCTTTCCGGGGTTTAGTTGCGAATATTGTGCGTTTGTCTGCGCAACGCCAGACCAAGAAGCACAAATAAAAGGCTCGTCAGCAGAATGTTTACAACTTGCGCCAGCTAGCAACAAAGGCTGGCTAAGCGTTTAAAAACTTTTCTGCGATGAGAGCATAAAAAAATTATTGATTCAGTTGAATCGATAAATAGCGTTTGAACTAACAATAGGAGTAATAAAATGGCAGATTTAACCTTGAGCGCCCAACCGCGCGAGCTAACGGGGCGTAAAGTAAGACAATTGCGTAACCGTGGCCTAACCCCAGTCGTCGTCTATGGCAAAACCCAAGCGGCACAAAGCTTGCAAGTCGATGAGCGTTTTCTAGATCGCACTTTACAAAGCGGTGGTCTTTCACGCTTGGTGCAAGTGGATGTTGAAGGTGGCGAACAGTATAATGTTCTGATCCGCAGCGTACAACGCCATCCTGTCTCGCACCGCTTGCTTCATGCCGATTTTTACGCCGTCAACCTGACAGAAAAACAGCATGTCAATGTGCCCGTTGTGGCCGTGGGCAAGCCAGAATCCTTCGCAACCGGCATGACGATCTTGCAAAATCTCGATTCGATTGCCGTAGAAGCCTTGCCTTCGGATATTCCGCTCAACATTGAAGTGGATGTGACGAACTTGTCACTGGACAAGGCCATTATCGTGGCTGAGCTACCAGAAATCCGCGGCGTGCAATATCTGGCGGAGCCCCACGATCACGTCTTTACCATGATTGCAACCCGCGCCGATGAAGTGGCCGAAGTCGAAGTTGCGGCGCCTGCCGAGCCTGAAGTTGTGGCCAAGGGCAAGAAAGACGAAGAAGAATAACCGCTGTTCGAAAATTTACCTACCCGAATTTACTAAAGGCCAACCTTCATATGAGGGTTGGCCTTTTTTGATGGTGACTCCTGCTGGGACAAGAGGCAGTCGACCGATGCGGGGAGCAGATCGGGTGGATTGTGGGCCCTTGCTTGGAAGAGGATCAGGCAATCCTTTGGCTTACTGGAAAAGAGACAACCCTATGTTACGGGGCGAGTAATGGGTCCTCTAAGAATTGCAAAGGTGTCACCGCAACGCCATAGATCCGCATTTCCCAGTGAAGATGCGCACCAGTGCTGAGCCCAGTGGTGCCGACCAAGCCAAGTAAATCACCCTGCGCCACATGCTGGCCGACATGTACAACCGTTTGGCTAAAATGCCAATAGCCGGTAAAGACGCCGCGCCCGTGATCAATGATCACCGCATTACCGCGCACTTCTAAGGGTTCGGCCAGCACAACCACGCCCGCGGCCGGCGCGGTCACGGCCACCCCTTCGGGAGCGCCAAAATCCTGCCCAGAATGAAAACCGGTTAAGGCGCCCGCGTTATAGACCCGCCGCGTGCCAAAAGGGCTTGTGGTGGGATAATCAACCGAGATCGGGCGCGTAAATACGCCAGTCCACCAAAGGTGCGGGCTGATCTGTGACCAGACTGCACCGACTTTGGTAGTTTCCGATGTAACCAACGTAGGATCAAGCAGATCCGCCTTTTCTGGCGGCATCTCGATGTCTTGATGTTCATAATCGCCAGCCGCGACATTGATCAGCTGATCGTGCGTCAGCACAATGCCGTTACTGGCGGTGTAAGTGAGCGCCAGAGTATAGGCGCCAGGGTCGAGCAGTGCTGGTACGGGTAAAAAGGCAAACTGTTGGCGCGATTCTTCGCCGATTGGCGCCAAGGGTAGTGGCAAGCCATTCCAACTGGCAGTGAGTGAGAGGGGGCGTGTTGTTTCTATGCGCAGATGGCCGGTAAATCCTTGCACGAGCTGCGCAGGGGCCGTAATCTGGCGGACAGCACCAAAGGCCAACAGCGGCGCCGGTGCTTGCTCCGCCGGCAGACGCACAGCCTGTTCGGGGAATAGACGCTCTGTTTCGCTGATGCCATTCAGCGCCGCCAAGAGGCTAGGTGTTTGCGCGAACCGTTTGGCCAGCATCGCCAACGTTTCACCCGGCTGCGCTTGGACAAGGGTAGTGGCAATTGTATCCAACGCCACGTCTCTCAACGTCACATCTGTAGCAGGCAGCAAGAGCACCTGTCCAACCTCCAGCAGACTGGGATCAGCAATATGGTTGAGCGCCACCAATGCGTCTAGTGAAACGCCAAAACGCGTGGCGATTTCGCCTAACGTATCGCCACTTTGCACGGTGTAGGACTTTAGATTCTCTTGCGCGTGCACCGTTGCCAGTGGCAATGCCAGCTCAAACGCGCACCAGAGACCCATCACAAGCAAGAGGGCAAAACTGATCGGTAATAAAATACGCCAAAGTGCACCAGGGCGCATTAACACTCTATTCATGCGACTTGTTCGTTTTTGGTGTAAACGCTCGGCTTTAGGACGCCAATATAGGGTAGATTGCGATAGATTTCGTTATAGTCCAGACCATAACCGACCACAAACTCGTTGGGGATTGAAAATCCAACCCAATCAACGGCGACATCCGCCTCGCGTCTTTCAGGCTTGTCGAGCAGGCTCATAATGCGAATACTGGCCGGTTGGCGCTCTTGCAACATCCGCAGTAAATAACTCAACGTATTGCCACTATCAATAATATCTTCGATCAACAAGACGTGACGATTTTCAATCGAAATGTTTAAATCTTTCAAAATCCGCACGGCACCGCTATGGACAACACCGCTCCCATAGCTGCTCGTCGCCAAGAAATCAATTTCGTGCGGAATCGAGATGGCGCGGATCAGATCAGCCATAAAGACAATGCTGCCTTTGAGCACCGACACCAGCAGTAGATCTTTGCCAGCATATTCCTGGCTAACGCTTTCTCCTAATTCGCATACGCGCCGCTGGAGTGTCGCCTCATCGACCAGAACGCACTCAATGTCTGCATGGATAGAACGAGACTGACGGTCCTGAGCCGAATGATTCGCTGCCATCATAAAAATTTTCCTAGCTTTATGGTTCATGTGACAAATAGGGTTCAAAAGTTGACGACTGGAGATCGGGCAGCGAGTTTGTAGCGGTGGAGGCAATGGATGCAGCGAGGTCAGCCACGGAAATCGTGAGGGTGGGCGAGGCCACAAGAGGCACCTGAGCAAGCGGCCCCGCAGCGCGCACGAGCGGTCCATAAACCCAACTTGTCTGCTCATGCTCAGTGACCTGCCACCAATCCGCATAATTTGGATCACGGCCACTGATGGCAAGGGCCATACCCGTTGTGGCTCGCCCTACAATTGAATAATCTGTGCTGGGGCCGTCGCGCAAATTCGCCAGATCGACCTCAACATAGGCGGTTGGTGTGTCAGGTTCGGGCAGCGGGGTTGGGGTTGGTGGGGGGGGGAGTGGGGCCGGCGCGGCCAAGCCAGAGGCTGCCACATTGACACCACCACCAGATTTGAACTGTTGGCTCCCAGCAGCAGTTAGCCCCAGGTATTGATCGCCAAAGGCGGCGCTTGGTTCAATATAACTGCCTTCTGGCCATTCGTTAAAACTAGTGATCACGATCCAGTTGGGTTGGCTACCAATCGCCGCCTGCCAGGAACGCTGATAATAGCCGCCGCCTTCGCGATCTTGGACAAAACCACTGCCAGGCCGAATGCGTACGTCGTTATAACCGGGCATGACGGTTGCCACCCAATATTTATACGCCCCATATTGCTGGCGCGCGGCTTCAACCTGGCGCGCAAATTTGTTGTCTGTATAACTGAGGTCAGCCGGTGGATTCCAGGTATTGCTGTAGAGGTGATGTCCATCGAAGACGCTGAGATAGGATGTATCCACACCTTCGGAAATCCAGATGCTACTATAGTTTGGATCAACCTGACTGCGCACATTTTGCCAGAAACCAATCCCATAGTTGGTGGGGTGCCAGAAGAAGATGACAGGACGACCGTCCACGCGCAAAAAGGCCGGATGGTTGGCATGTACGCTCAAGGCATGCTGCAATGCGCCGGCTACATCACCACCAAGAAAAGGCGAATCTGTTTCAAAAAGAATGCCAATCTTAAAATTGCGCGCCTGGGCTTCATCGAGCATGGCCGTCAGATTGGCTTCAGTCTGGTTCCCGCCACCAGGCCCATACCAAGCGACTAAAAAGGCGTCAATGCCAGCGCTTTTCGCTTGGTCGATCTGGCGCCCCATTACACTGCGGTCGCTGCTGGCATAGGGCTGGGCGGGCAGATCGCTGAGCTTATCGTAAGTCCAGGTGTTTTCGTCAAACCAAGTATAATAATAGGCCAATACGAGCGGGTCGCTGCTGCTTTGCGCATTGACAGAACGGCTGTGGCCAGCCAGGAGGGTGACGACAGTAAGCGCAATAAGCAACATGCGCAAGCGACTCATGGCGGTGAGGCAACCATGAGCATGCCACTGAGCTGTTTTGATTGGGAAAAGAGACAAGCTTATACCTTTGTTCGATCTAAGAATGGGCCGATGCGAGCACTTATCTAGACAATCGATCCTAACACGATTTTGTAGTGGGGGCCAAATTCAAGCAAGGCGGGACTTACGCACGCAAAGGCGCTAAAGCCACAAAGAAAACCGGGGTAAGGCACAGTAGTATAGGCTCACTGGCCTTGGTCTAGACCGTTATTTAGTATCCTATAAAGAAAGGTGACAATTAAATATTATCTAATTAGATCAACCATTTAACAATAACAATCTATTAAATTTGCATTTAGAGAAAAATCTAAAGATATGGCCTCGCTTGTTAACAAATATTCTATATATAACTTGCTAAAACTATGTGATCCCTCTTCTTTAGCGATGTTATTAACAAATCGAATCAAGGCCTCAAAAATGACTGTAAGCAAGTTGCAAGCATAAAAGAGATCATAACGAATGAGTCTTAAATTAGATTCATTAGAATAGAACATAGTTAACTTGATATATACCTTTACGATACCATTCACGATTAGAGTTGCAGGTTAAATTATGGTTCATCTGTTAGAATTAAAACAAATCTATCTCTCGCTAGCGGACCTGATCCACTACATTGTCTATAATATTAGTCTACTGGATATTCCGCTGCCGGTTGGGATCATTGGCATGTGGCGCTGGTCGATCTGGCTTTTCCGTAAAACGATTGGGTTGTTTTACCGACCTCAGCCAGCGACTGGCTATATGACAACCACGAGCATAGTCATTCCTGTCTATAATGAAAATCCAGATGTGTTTCGCCTGGCGTTGCGCTCTTGGCTGGCAAATCGCCCTACAGAGCTCATTGCTGTCATTGATCATAGTGATGAGAAATGCATTAGTATTTTTAAGGAGTTTCAGCAAGGTCTAGTCGAATACGCCTTTTGGGATACGAAACTTGAACTCATTATTACAAAGAAACCAGGTAAACGGCCAGCACTGGTCGATGGGATCTTAGTGGCAACGGGTGAGATCGTGTTTCTGGTCGATAGCGACACGATTTGGGCAGAAGATGTCTTGGTCAACAGCGTGGCGCCGTTTGAAGATCCGAAGGTCGGCGGAGTCACTATTCGGCAGAATGTCTGGCAACCAAGTTCGGTTGCGCAGCGTGTCTTTGATGTTTATCTGGATATTCGTTATTCAGACGAAGTACGCTATCTAACCGCCTTTGGCGACGTGATCACTTGCCTTTCAGGGCGCACTGCTGTCTATCGGCGCACGGCGGTGACGCCACTGCTCGACGATCTGATGAATGAGAAATTTCTGGGCCAAAAGGTGATCAGTGGGGACGATAAATGCTTAACCTTACTGCTCCAAGCAAACCGTTGGAAAGTTCGTTATCAAGAAAATGCCCGCGTTTATACCCCTGGCTTTGGCGTGTTTGGCGGCTTCCAGAAACAACGGCTGCGTTGGGCAAGAAATAGTTGGCGGTCCGATTTTAAAGCCTTATTTAGCAGTTGGGCCTGGCGCAAACCATTTTTTATCTTTCATCTAATCGATCGGTTATTCCAGCCGTTCACAACGCTGGTTGCACCGATTTATTGCCTATTTTGTATTTACCAGCAGCGCTGGTTCATGGTTGGCTTGTTGATCACCTGGTGGTCTTTATCACGGCTGATCAAAATTCGGCCGCATATGCAAGAGAAGTTTTCAAACATTAAAATCTTACCCTGGTATATCGGCATTAGCTATTGGTTTGCGGTGGTCAGAATTTATGCGCTCTTCACCATGAATCAACAGGGCTGGATCACCCGCTGGAACAGCAGCCGGATGGCGCTGGCTGGCCCGCTACGGCTATTGCCAGGCTATCTAGCAACGGCGATGACCATTGTGCTGATCGCGCTCTTCATCAATGTGATGCACACAAAAACAGACGCTAAAAATTACGCTACGCCAGCCATTCACGCGGTTGACCGTTCCTATAAAACGAAGCCACCTGCGCCCACCCCCCGCCCATCGACCACCAATAGTGTGGCAAGCGGCCAACACAAGGATGGCTCAGGACTGGGATTAAAAAACCTGCATATCATTACCGCACATGGGGATATTGCAGAATCCTTTCCGGTGAGCACACCGGTCAGCATCATTACGGCTACCAATCCGCTATCGGAAGCCCACAGTTTAAGATGAAGCTTTGTACGGCTAGCGAATACACATTTAGCCAACGAATTTGATTGATGGCATGATATCTCAATAACAACAACAAAGATTAAAGGAATCTAATTCCTGCAAAAGGTTGGCTAGAATTTCATCTAGCCAACCTTTTGCTTTGGCCCCTTCATTTCGCTTAGGCTGTTCCGAAAAAGATAAGAATACAATTCGCAAGCCTCTACGCTCTTACTCTCTAATCACGGCAACAGGGTTACAACCTGCGCCCAGTGGGCTCCCGTGACAGGTTCGGGAAGTCGCATCAGCGACTAAGAACCGAGTGCTTGAGGCTTCGGCGTGAGCTCGGTCTAACGCTCGTCGAACGTCTCAGCCGAACGGGCACTTCCTGCGCTGTCAGCCGACCATTGATGGTCATTAACAAAATAAAGCAGTAACAGATTACCCAACCCGCTTTTGGGGCCCCCTGGACACGGTTTCTCATGGCTGGCGACGGTTTATAGGCATTAACAAAATAAAGCGGTAACGGAGAAGCTAACCTGCTTCGGGAGCCCCTTGGGCGCGGTTTCCCGTAACAGGCGGCGGTTTTAACCGCTGCTTGCGTCCTCTGCGGTTAAGAATTTATCGACGTTAAGTAACTCATGTTACGCAATGAGATAGCGAGTAACGTAGGAGGCCCAGAGCGAGCCCAGGTCGGCGGTGCCCCCAACAACGAAAAATCCACCAATGGCAAAGGAAGATCAGGGCCCCAATTATCACTTGGCCCACCGCCGACCTGGGCCCCCTACGCTATCCATCAGTTGAGTGGTTTCATGCTATTCCCTGCGTAACCTGACTAACTAAATTCGCCCTTTACGATAAGCCGAATGCATAGCGCCGGTCTGCCACGTCATATGAATCCCTTTGCCCCTTAAGGGCTAAAACTGCGCGCAAGCATTGCTTACGCCTGGTGAGCCAGTGCGGCGAGGCAAACAAAATAGGGGCTCCAGCTTAGCGCTGGAGCCCCTATTTTGTTTACTCAAATCAGTTGAGAATTAGCTGTTATC
Organism: Chloroflexota bacterium; assembly: GCA_026389895.1. Lineage (GTDB taxonomy): Bacteria > Chloroflexota > Anaerolineae > Caldilineales > Caldilineaceae > JAPLGZ01. Next base: position 19,107 of record JAPLGZ010000058.1, read on the forward strand.
TTCTGATCAACGGCAGATAGAGCGAGTCGTCAAAATTAGTGCCGCCGGGATCCGTTGGCAACGGGGTTGGCGTCGGTACAACGACCGTGACCACTGGCGCTGTTATTGCGCCGCTGAAGGGCGATGCGTTGCCTTGGCTATCAATGATGATAGCTGTGATTTTCCCCGCACGCCAGACTGACGTATCGGGCAAGGTGAAGGTAAAGCTGCCATCGCCTGACGCCGTTGTCTGACCTTCAAAGTAATTACCTTGGCTGCCAGCGTCCGTGAAGATTTCGACAGTCGCACCCGGCTTAGTCGTCTTGCCTGATACGACGCGGGCGACTACGCTGGTCAACTGGGGCGCCAGCAGGTTGCCATTCGCATTTTGGCTGAGCGACACACCACCCGTCTGGTTTCCATAAATCTGATTCGCCGACCAGGTATTCGCCACGGTTGTCACGCCGTTGGCGCGAATCCCATAGGCATTGTTCAGACGCACAATGTTGTTGGCAATCGTCGTCTGACTAGCGCCATCGGTCAGATAAATCCCCTGTGCGCCACTGTTTTCAATGATATTACCTTGGATCAGCGTGTGTGTAGCACCGCGCAGATCCACGCCATTATCGAGGTTGCCCGATACAGTGTTAGAGATCAATTGATTGTTCTGCAAGACGGGCACGCCGACCGCCAGTAACAAGCCAATCCCAGCTTTGGTATTATTACTAGCCGTATTGCCATTGACAATGTTGTTGTTGGCCCGCAGATAAATACCGTTATTGCCGTTTTCTGTGGCCGTGTTGTTGGTGAGCGTATTGCCATCCGCTGTTTCACTGACAATGACGCCGTTGATCAGGTTTTTGTGCAGCGTATTGCCACTGAGCGTATTGCCGGTGCTCGTCTGGTCGATACTGATGCCTTGCTGATTGTCATGGAATAGATTATTCAGCACCTGATTGTTGTTGGCGCTTTGCAAACGCAGACCATAGCCTTCATTGTTATACGCTTCATTGCCATCCAACACGTTGTCGAGCGAAGGCAGTTGCTGACTATTGGCCGAACCGGGGTCGAGCACAAAACCGTGCGCCAGCGAGGTGCCAGGATCGAGATTGTCGTGCGCTTTGTTGGCATGGAAAGTGTTACCATTGCTGCCATGCGAGATGAAGAAGCCGTGGCTGCCATTCGCAAAAGCCTCGTTGCTCTCGACGAGTACACTGTTTGTATTGTCGCGGAGGGTAAAGCCATAGCGCAGATTATCGTGGAATTGGTTGCCACGGAAAGTCATGTTGCTGGCCTGCGAAGTGTACGCGCCGTAATAGTTGTGATGGAAATTGCTATTGAGCACAGTACCCGTCACCCGTGTGCGCAAAACCGCTGGCGAGGCCGAATCATTCACGTCGCGCCACGTGACGCCTTGGCTATCGGTGTCGGCTGAGCCCAGATAGCTGAGTTCTGAATTGCTGATATTCAGCGTTGACTCATACTTGGCAACGATATAGGCGCGCCCGTTGTTGATGTCCAGGTCAGAACTATTGGTTGCTGGGTCCCACGAGTACACCTTAACGCCATCCAAGTTGATCGTGCCGCCGTGGGTGCGCAGATAGGCGAAGCTGGTATAAGCGATGGTGCTAGAAATTTCGGCGGTAGCGATATCATCGGCGGTGGCATCACTGGTAGTCGTGTCGGCAGATAACTGCTGAAGGGCATTCGCCGCCACTACAGCCGCCTGGGCATTGGCCGTGGCCACACCGGCCGCACTCCGTAAGCGTAATTCGTTCACACCACTTTGCGCCGTCACACTCAAGGTGACACTGTCACCGATAAAAAGATTGCCATTGAGTTGCCAGATGCCATTGCCCAGATCGTCTAACAACTTGACATTAGATCCGGTGGTATTCGACAAGCCCAAACCAGTCATGATCGCTGGCAACGTGACAACCGAACCGGCACCGGTGACTTGAATCGTTTTTTGGCCATGTTCGTCGTTGATCACATGATAGAGGGCACCAGCCGTTGTGCCAGACGAACCACTAAACGCTGATGTATTGCCGCTGGCATCAATGGCCAAGGCCGTCAGCTGCTTTTGATTCTGCGGACTGGGCAAGAGGAAGGACCAAGCACCGGCGCCATCAGCTGTGGTCGCCCCCAGGAAGGTCTGCCCTTCGCCAGTGGGATCGACATAAACTTCAATGGTCGCGTTCGGTTGAGCCGTGCCATTCACATGACCATCGGCCAACACGCTAGTGATAACGGGTGGCTGAATTCCCTGTTGCGCGCCGCCGTCCACCTTAATCCCGCTTGAGACATTGCCAGTAATGCTGTTCTGGCTCAGGCGATTGCGCAGCGTGGTGATGTCAGACAAGTAGATGCCACGTGCCCCATTGGTATGAATGGTATTATTTAACACCTGATTGTCCGTCGAAGCCGTCCCTGCAGAGGCCATGACGATGGCGATCCCGTCTTTGCCATTCCCTTGAATTTGGTTGCCATTTTCGGCCGGGGCGGCTTGCAACGTAGCCCCGATCCGATTATTAACGCCACCCATAATGCGGATGCCCGTGTCACTATTGGCAGTAATAATCGAATTGATCACGATATTGTTCTGGCCGCCCAGTTCCAGGGCTGGCACCGCGCCGAGTGGCAGTTGTTCATTCTCACCACCGAGAATGACAATGCCCGCCACCCCGTTGCTGACCGTATTTTTGTTCAGCAGATTGCCGCCAGATTTAATGTAAATCCCATTGATGCCGCTCTGGGTAACCGTGTTGCCAGCAAGCGTATTGCGGTCGGCACGCGCATAGAGATAGATGCCATAGCTCGTATTACTGTCAATCGTGTTGCTCACGACTTGATTGGCTGTTGTAATATTGTCAATTGAGGCACTGGCATTGTATTTTGCTTCCAAAGTGATGCCGGTGATGTTGTTGTGCAGTTGATTGGTCTGCACTTGGTTGGCACTCGCTTGCGAAAGTACAATCCCGTTGCGATTGTTATAGGCATTGTTGTTGCTAATCAAGTTGGCTGTGGCGCTCTGTTCCACCACGATGCCATCCTGGGTGTGGTCATGCACCTGATTATCATGCACCTGGTTGTTCTGCGATTGACGACCGATGATGATCCCGTTATTCGCATTTGCAAAGACATCGTTACCGGCGATCTCCATAGCTTCTGAATCGTCGCGGGCGCTGATCCCATAGCCGAGGCTGTTATGCACTTGATTGCTCAAAATCTTCAGACCATACGCGCCAGAAGCGAACAGACCATAATAGTTGTCGTGGATATTGCTCCCTTGCACCGTGCCCGTCGCCCCGGTGGCGGCATCGGCAGAGGTCAAGCGTTTGCGCCAGGAGAGACCGCTCACTTCATTCGCACCCCAGCCAAGATAGGCAATCTCGCTGTTTACGATATCCATGCGCCCACCTTCTTGCGCCCCTAGGTAGGCTCGGCCGTCAGCTGTATTTTGATCCACCACATTGCCGGCGCTATCCCAAGAAGTCACCTTAATGGTATTGATTAACAGATAACCACCGCGATAGGCGTTAATATTGACGAAATTGCCAGGTATACTTTCCAGGCGCAATTCTTTGACGGGGTCCACCACGCTTAGTTGTGCGGTTGGATTAATCAGTATATTGGCTTTGAGCAACCAGATGCCATTGCCCTGATCCAGCAGCAGATTCGGCAGGTTCTGGCCGATCAATTTTGCTGATAATTCTGGAACAGTAATTGGCTCACTGGCTGGCAGACCAGCGGCGCTGCCCAGCACAATTGTATTGGAGGCTGCGATATAGAGTACGGTGGTATCGAGCGTGGCCGCTTGCACCAACGAAGGATTGAAACTTGGTAATAGAAGGGCCAGACAAAGTAGATAGTTAAGTAAAACGGTTCTTGGACGGAATTGTTGTTTAAACATAGCGGTTCCTTGACAGATAACAATAAGAGAATGGTTCGGTACTACGCTCTACTCGCACTGGTGGCGATGCCTTTGTGGCATGCGTTCTTGCGCGAGCAGGCGCTACGGATCGAGCCAGAGGAATGGCTAGTTGCCTCTGTTAATGCTACCAAGCTGAATAACGCTAGCCTGGGTGATACACAATTTCACGACTTTCGGACAAGGGCGGGGCGGTTGGAGACTGCCCCGCCCTTGCTTCGCGGTTTGCCACGCCTTTACTTCTTACTGATCATCGGTAAGTAAAGGATCTTGTCGGCCGACGTGCCAGTTGGCGTCGCGGGGGTAGGCGTTGCCTCTGGTGAAGTTGTCGGCGTGGGCGTCTGTTCACCGGGAATTGGCGTCGCGGTGGCGCCATCCGGTGGGGTCGGCGTATCCGTCGGTGCAGGCGTGCCGGTTGGCACGGGTGTACCGCGTTTGGAAATGGCGTTACTAAAGATCGAAGCATTGCCTTGTGCGTCGATGACGAGCGTCGTCAAGTTAGCCGTCTGCGCGTTGTCGGCAAACGTGAAGGTGAAGTTGCCGTCAGCGCCAGCCACGGTCTTCCCTTCATAGGCTTGGCCTTGTGTTCCATTATCCGAGAAGACTTCCACGGTCGTTCCAGGATTAGCCTGGCCACTGGCGACATTGCCCACCACACTGAGCAACTTAGGCGCTGCGATATTCAAATTGGCACTGGTGGTCAAAGAAACGCCGCCGAACCGATTGGCATAAATCTGATTTTGAGACCAGGTATTGCCCATCGTTTGCGCGCCATTAGCCTGAATGCCAAATTTTTGATTGTTACGGATGACATTATGGGTGAAAGAATTTTGGCTGGCATTAGTCGACAGGTAAATCCCTTGTCCCACGTTGCCATCGATGAGGTTGCCTTGCCCCAATGTACTGTCCGTATTACGCAGATCCAAACCATTGTCACCATTGCCAATAATGGTGTTGGAAAGCACCTGATTGTTCAAAAGCGCCAGACTGCTAGAGAAGAAAGCAATGCCAGCTTGCTTATTCTGGTTTGCGGTATTGCCCATGATCAGGTTGTTACTGGAGCGAATGTAGATGCCGTGAATACTGTTTTCGGTCACCGTATTGTTGCTGATCGTATTATTGTTGGCGGTATCTTGCGTGACCAAGCCATAGGAAAGATTTTGGGTGATAAAGTTGCTATCGATGATGTTGGCCGTGCTCTTTGCATCGATCGAGATGCCACGATCATTCTGATAGAAGTGATTGTTGCGCACCTGATTGTCGGTTGAGCCGAGAATGCGCAAGCCAAGCCCTTCATTGCCGTAGGCAACATTATTCTCCAGTAGATTGTCGGTCGAAGGGGCCTGAGCAAAGGACGAATTAGGCGAGCCTGGATCAAGCATAAAACCCTGAGCTTGATCAACCGGATCAGGGTTGTTATTGTTATAGGATTTATTGTTGCGGATTGTAAAGTTGTTACAACCGCGCGAGATAATAAAACCGTGGGCGCCATTGTTATAGGCAAGATTATTTTCCACCAACACATCATGGGTAAAATCATGCGGGTCAAACCCATAACGGACATTGTCATGGAATTGATTGTCCTGGAAGAGCATATTCTGGGCCTGGAAGGTGTAAATCCCATAATAGTTGTGATGGAAATTGCTGTTGGTTACTTTGCCCGTCACCCGTGTGCGCAAATCGTTCGGTTTGGTCGTATCGTTCGTATCACGCCAAGAGACGCCATAGCTTTCCCCCTCAGCCGAGCCAAGATAGCTGAGTTCTGAATTTTGGATATTCATCGCGGCGGCATACTTGGCGAGCAGATAGGCGCGGCCATCGGTGATATTCGTGTCAAAGGTGTTGGCCTGTGAGTCCCAGGAATGCACTTTCACGCCATCAATATTGATGATGCCGTTCTGGGTGCGCACATAGATAAAGCTCAACGGATCAATTGCCACCGTGGTGCTAGCGGTGTCTGAGGCGTCATCACTTTGGATCACAGCCACACGGGTGGCACTGCTGGCGACAATATTCTGTTGACTACACAGTTGCAGTTCGTTCACACCAGCTTGCGGCGTCAGATTCAGCGTCACATTCGTGCCAATGGTCAAGTTGGCATTGAGTTGCCATTTGCCACTGCCCAGGTCTTGGAGCAGCGCGCCCGATCCACATTTGATCAAAGACGCATTAGTGTTAGAGATACCCAAGCCCGCTTTGATATCAGCGAGTGTTACCACGGCCGAATTGCCCGTCACTGTAATCGTCGTCTGACCACTGACATCGGCCCCCACACTATAGACAGCGCTAATGGCGGCTTTGCTGGTAAAAAAGGCTGAGCTGTTGCCATTCGTATCGGTCTGTAGGGCTGTCACCAACTTAGAATCTTGCCCGTTAGGCAAGCTGTAGGTCCAATTGCCCCCCGCCGCGGCAGCAGATCCTAAATAATCTTTCCCTTCGCCCCCCGGATCACTATAGACTTCAACCGTAGCGCCGGATAAAGCCGTGCCATTCATATTGCCATCAGCCTGAATGAGGGTGACGCCTGGCGGGAGAATCCCCGCTTGGGCATTTAGATCCACTTTGATGCCAAGACCCTTATTGCCACTAATACTATTCTTGCTGATCCGGTTACGGGCGCTGCTGGCATCTTTGATCGAGATGCCATGCCGCTCATTGTTGCGAATGATGTTACTTAATAGCTGGTTACCGGTCGAAATGGTGCCGGTAATGGCCGGGCCGATCACGATCCCATCGGTGCCATTATTCTCAATCCGATTGCCTTTTTCTGATCCGTTGGCGGGGCCAATGCGATTGTTGCTGCCACCCAAGATGCGAATGCCGGCATCACTGTTAAAGCTAATCGTCGTGCTGATCACCACATTATTCTGGCCGGGTGGATCAAGGGCGGGTTTGCCTTGGGGCGGGTTATTCAGGTCATTGCCCGCAATGTTGATGCCAACGCCAGCCTTCTGGATCAGGTTATTCTCGATCCGGTTGCCGCCAGATTTGATGTAAATCCCATTGACGGTCGTAGAGATAATCGTATTACCACTGATCACATTGCGGTCGGCGCGGGCGTACAGGTAGACACCTTGTTGTTTGTTGTTATTAAACGTATTATTGAGCACCTGATTGCCAGTCGAGATATCATCAAAAATATCCGTGGTGTAGAAGGTGGCATTGATGCGAATGCCACGATTGTTGTCATGCGCCGTGTTATTCCGAATGATATTGTTACTAGATTGGAAAACTGCGAAACCGTCATCATTGTTATAGACGGTGTTATTTTCGATTGTATTGTTGTTGGAGCCACGGTCCATCATGATGCCGTGTTGGGCATTATCATGGACGATATTGTCGTGGATGCTATTGTTGATACAATCGCGTGAAAAGATGATCCCGTGTTTGCCATTGTTGTACACTTCGTTAAAAGCGACTTCAAAGGCTTGCGAGCCGGTATGGGGATCAATCCCATAATAGAGGTTATCATGGAATTTATTGTGCAAAATCTTCACGTTATAAGCAGCATAGCTATACATGCCAAAATAGTTATGATGGATATCACTATTCTGGATGCTGCCCGTAGAACCGGTGAGCGGATCAGCCTCATTCAACCGTTCACGCCAAGAAATGCCACTAGGTTCACCGTCACTCGACCCCAAATAGGCGATCTCACTGTTCAAGATATCCATGCGCCCACCTTCTAGCGCGACTAGATAGCTGCGGCCATTTGCAATATTGGTATCGATGGCATTGCCTTCCCAAGCGGTGACCTTGATACCATCAATCCACAGCTGGCCACCCCGTTCGGCCGTAATTTTAAGGGGCGCAACAGGCGGGCTATCGATGCGAAGCTCTGTGATCGTGGCGCTGGTTGCAGCGAGTTGGGCGGTCGTGCTGATCACCACATTGGCTTTGAGCAGCCAGGCGCCGCCGCCTTTGTCAAGCAACAAATTAGGCAGACCTTGTCCCACCAACGCCGTTGCCAATTCAGGCACCGTTAGAGGTTGGCTGGCCGGTAGGCTACCGCTATTGCTGCCAATATAAATCGTATTCAGCGCGCTGTTATAGCTGACGCTGGGGGCAACCGATGGCTCAGCATAGGTTACGGGAAGGTTGCGATTCGGCCATGCCAATGAAATAACGAACAGGCTGATGAGCAACCAATGCTTGCGACGTAAGCGCCTTTGGTACATAGATAAACTCCCAATCGATCTTGTAGGACAAGTAGATAGTAGACGGTGGAGATGAGGCCTCAGAACTGCGTTCAGAGCCTTCTGCCATCTACTATCGGGCTTGTCTGTTGCTGTTGCCGAGCAAAATTAAGCTGGCTGTGCTGTGTAAGCAGCCTGCGAAATAGGTAGGCTATGTACTTTGTTGACACTTGGCTCAACTTCATCCAACCAAGCCACCGGCGCCACTTCCTTCGCCAAATGTTCATTGGCGGCGATCGTGGCTTTCAACATGCCATGATCTAGCCCCATATCTTCGCAAAAGGCCATAAAGCCAACGGTATCCTTGGGGAGGCAGGTCCCACCATAAGGAACGCCACCGCGCGTTCCATACAGCGGGTTCCACATGCTCTCTGCGCTACGGGCTACGGTTGCGCCAACGATTTTGCTGTCAATGCCCAGATTTTCACAAATAGCATGGACTTCATTAAAGTAACTGATCTTCACCGCGTTGTAGATGTTATTTACATATTTGATCATCTCGGCTTCGGTGGGTGTGCAGTTAACCATTAAGCTGCCAAATGGTTTGTAGAGATCGCCCAAAATGTCCGCCGTTAGCCGCTCACTCGTGCCAAGCACCGTAATCCACGGACGTTCGAAATCTTCTACATTACTGCGCTGGCGCAAGAATTCCGGATTCATGGCCAGGCCAAAACCGATGCCCGCTCTTTTGCCAGAGGCTTTTTCTAAGAGAGGCAGAATGCGTTGTTCGGTTGTCGTGGGCGGCACAGTGCTGCGCACGACAACAACAACAAATTTGTCTGACGTTGCTAAACCGCGGCCCACATTTAATGCCGCAGCTTCAATATAATCAAGCTTAACGCGACCATCGACCGAGGGTGTTGAGACGGTTAACATGACAATGTCATATCGATCCCAATTTACCTGATCTGGTAGCATAGCAAATAAACCTTGTTGGTTCAGTTGATTGACCTTGGCCGAATCAACATCCACATAATCGACGCTATGACCTTTGCGGGCAAAACCTTTGCCAGTAGCCTGGCCGACAATTCCTGCGCCTACAATTAAGATGCTGGACATATATAAAACCCCTTATTCTCGAAACTCTTTATTGTTGATCTTAGTAACCTGAAAACTGCTCTAAATGCGCGCATTGCATAAAGCTTTATCTATCATCTGTAAATTGTTTTAACGAGGGGTAATTATTCGCTTACCATACGCTTACAAAAAAAACAACACTGTTTTTTAGAGCTTTTGAGAGGGTTTTATCCCGAAAAAGGCCACTAAAAGCTCAAAAAACGTCACTGAATTAACAATTTAATAATATGTTAATATAAAACATTTTACAGAGAGGTGATTATTAGTAGCCTTTATTAACATTAATTTCTATTATATTATCAACTATTCCCTACTATTTAATGGAAGTCCTCATCGTTTTTAATTTGTTTAATAATTGTGTAGATAGATAAATCAATTAACTTTAGACTAGCAAATCCAATCTTCTAGAAATCTAACCTGCTAAATTAGCACAAGTTTGCCGTCTCTGAACGAAGAGGTCAGAAGACGCGCAAAAAAGGCCGCGAATAAATTCGCGGCCTGCGAGCCTATTCAATTTAGCGGGGCTTAGAGAGTCGATGTGGAGCCAGGCGAAGACAGAACCTTGAACGCAGCAGCTTAAACGATTGAGGAAGTCCGCAACGGGTTATCAGCGGAGTGATTGAACTCCGCCTTTGATCGACTGGAAGGCTGGCAACGCGAACAACTCGCTCAGCATCATCGCCGTTGCCCCCCAGATCGTCTGGTCTTGAATGCGAAAGAACGGGACTTGGGCCACCCGTCCCCACAGCTGCCATTCTTCGCGCCGCTGATTGGCCGGATTGAGCAAGTCTAAAACCGGCGCTTCGATCAACTTATCCACCTCGCGGGGATCGAGATGAAAAATCGGTCGTTTTGCTGTCCAGGCCACAGTGGGATGCACGAGGTTATTGCTGGCAAAGACATAGAGGGGACTAAGTTGGCCAAGCACCGTGACTTGTGACGATTGGATGCCCACTTCTTCGTAGGCCTCACGCAAGGCCGTGGCGCTGATATCCAAATCACCAGCTTCGTAGCCACCGCCAGGAAAACCAACTTGACCACTGTGAACACCATCATAGGTTGGGCGCAGGATCAGTGGGATATGCAACTGCTCGAAGTAGGGATAGAACAGGACCAACACCCCGCTACGACGTGCGTTCGTGGGCGGGGTGTCGTAATAGAGATCATCACCGCGGCGTGGCGCGGGCGCCATGCGATACTGTGCGTCTCGCCCTGGCAGCGGATTACTCAAATCAATGCATAATTGATCTAAAAACGGCTTGAATAATTTGTCCATCACAAACAGCACTTCCTACTGGTCGATTCTGCCAACGCTTTCATTATCTCACCTTCGCACGCAGCATAAAAAAACAGAGGGGGCAAAGCGAAACGAGCCGGGGCAACAAGCTGAGAACGAATGCGCCCTGTGTCTCCCGGCTGCGTTGCCGACCTTGCTTTCCGTGCTCTACATAACTGCTGCTTCTTGCACACAATGCTTTATAAGACGCGACAGATCAACCCCTTCAGATATTCGCCTTCGGGAAACGTGATCGCAATCGGATGATCGCTGCCCTGGCGTAGCCATTCCAGAATCTGTACCGGGCGATTGGCGTCTACTGCGGCGCCAAAGACGACCTTTTGAAAGAGATCGGCGCTGACCAAGCCACTACAACTAAAGGTAGCCAGAATACCACCAGGTTTGAGCAATTGCATAGCCAATAAGTTAATATCCTTGTAGCCACGCAAGGCGCGCTCCAGGTTCCCTTTACTCTGGGCAAACTTGGGCGGGTCGAGAATGATCACGTCAAACGGTCGCTCGCTGGTGGCGCGGGCGGCGTCGCGCCAATCATGCAATACGGTGAAGACATCACCCGCAAGGCTCTCGGTCTGTGCATCTGGATCAAAATGATTCAGGCGTACATTTTCTTCGCCCAATGTCAAAGCATCGACACTTTCATCAATATTGGTGACATGCTGCGCACCAGCGGCCAGCGCATGAACCGCAAACGCTCCCGTATAACTGAACGCATTAAGCACCGTGCCACCCTGACAATACGCGGCCAAACGCCGACGATTTTCGCGCTGATCCATATAGAAACCACTCTTCTGGCCGCCAGCGAGATCCACATAAAAGTGTAAGCCCAGTTCACGGATCGCCACGCGGTTGGGTGGCATGGCCCCAGCCAATAGCCCGACCGCATCACCCAGCCCTTCTTGGCGACGCAACGCAATCTCGCTGCGTTCCAGCACGCCTTTGACATTGGTCAATTCGAGCAGCAATCCGGCCAGTTGGTGCTTACGCTGCTCAATGCCCAGCGTGCCAACCTGCATCACCAAATAATCGGCATAGCGATCCACGGTCAACCCCGGCAAATAATCGCTTTCAGCATTGACCAACCGATAAGCAGTGGTCGCCCCATCGGCGGCCAGGTGACGGCGGGCGGCAATGGCCTGCGCCAGTCTACGCCGCCAGAAACTTTCATCGATTGGCTCGTTGGCATCCCAACTGAGCAGGCGCACCTGAATCTGGCTGGCCCGATTGAGATAGCCTTGCGCCAGCCATTTGCCATCCGCCGCCAAGACCGGCACGATGGCGCCGTCGGGGGCCGCGGCCGGCAAGCTCTGAATCGCGCCGCTAAAAATCCACGGATGGCCTTGACGCACCGGTTTGTCACGCTCTGCTTTTAGAATAACGGCCTGTTTTGTCGTGTTGTTCATGTTATGATTTCCGATAGACCCGCCCTCACTGCCAGGGGCGGGTTAGGGCAGGCGCTCTTTGTTTAATTCCCAGCCATACTCGTTGATGATAATTCGTTCATCTGGCAGGTGCACCAGATAGATGGCCGGTTCATAGCGAAAGCTAATTTCACCCGTGGCGGTGGTCAATATCCCTGTCACCTCATCTGGGGCGCGGCGGGTAAAGCGCACTTTGTAACCGCGATAAATGATCCAATGCATCAGTGGCTTTATCAGCGGAGGCTTGTTGATCGCAGGCGCCATTTTACAATCTGCTCCAACCCAAACTCAGGACGCGGCGGGTCTGTGGCGTAATGCGCGCTGAATGGCCTAATTGTAAACCGCAGACCCAAAGCACCTCTCCGCTGCTTTGATCCAAGATCAGCGGCCAGCCACTGCGCAAACTGCTGGGCACTTTGTGATTGGTAAAAAAGTCGCCCAGCAGTTGATGATGGCCCCGCATACCAAGCGGTGCAAAACGGAGCCCCAGCTGTGGCGTTGTCAACAGTGGCATGTGGACTTGATCGGCATCGAGATAGGCTTGCCAAGGCTCATCGCGGCCTGGCAAGGCGACAAGCAAAGCTTGCATTGTGATCTCTTCCATTGTCAAAGACCAGCCATCTGGCCCCGCCAATGTCTCGGGCAACGAAAGCGGAGCACGGCCAATCTGTTGGCGCCAGGCTTCGTCCAGATATGGGCGATCAGGCAAAAAAGGCAGCACCGTCGCTTGGTGTAAACTAAGCCGCGCCGGCTGATCTTGGGTCGCACCCGCAATGCTCCAGGCAATCCTATGCAGCAAAGAATAGGGTCCGCCAGCTTGCCAATTAGCGCGCAGGGCCAAAACCAGACGTTCCAGCGGCTCAAACTCAACATCCAGGAGTTGGCTTTGCAGAGCAGCCAACGCTTGCCGCAACACCCCACGTTGGCTGGCCAAATCCAGTCTGCTGAATTTCGGCAAATCGATCACAACGCGCCGAGTTGGCAAGACTTCTGCAATCTCGGTGAGCATGGCCCGATCCAACTGTTCTAAACGTTCGGCTTCCGCAGCTAAAATTTGGGCTGTGCGTCCCATCGTTGCCACCAAATTTGGGTTTACTTGGGTCAGCAGGGGCAAGATTTCATGGCGCAGTTGGTTGCGCAATAAATGCGTCTCTTGGTTGCTGCTATCCTCGCGCCAGGGCAAATTGTGCGTATGGAGATAGTCCAAAATCTCGGATCGTTGCACGTTCAACAAAGGACGCACCACCTGAATGATGGGTGTTGCTGGCCCCTCTGCATCATGCTTGGGCTGCTCACAAAAATCCTGCACAGCCCATTGATTGATCCAACGCATGCCACCCAACCCCTGCAAACCACTCCCGCGCACCAAATGCAGCAAAAGAGTCTCCGCCTGGTCATCCGCATGATGGGCCAACACGAGCAAGGGAACCTGCGCTGCGGGTGTAACGTTAATAGCCACTTGGGTAAGAAATGCGTAGCGGGCGCGCCGGGCAGCGGCTTCCAAGCCCCCTGGTTGATGCACCAAACTGTTGGCAGGCAACTGAATGCCATGGAAAGGCAGTTGCAGATCAGCGGCTAACGCGGCGACAAATGCAGCATCCGCCCCCGACTCTGGCCGCAAATTATGGTCGACATGCGCCACATGCAAACTAAGCCGCCACGGCTCGGCCACTTGGGCCAGGGCGTGCAACAGGCAAGTACTATCCGCCCCACCACTGACACCAACGATGACCGTGATCGCCGCCGCAGTGGGCGCGGGAAAGAGTTGATACCGCTGTTGGGCTTCGCGGATTTTACGCAAAAGCACCGGCGCGACAATTGGGTGTGGCTGATTGGCCTGCTCATGTTTAGTCACCCATAGATTATACCATAGGCTGGGCGTGTAACCGGTCTGTTGGCGACGCTGGGAGAAAGCGCCAATTGCGCCGTTACAGGCAGCCGGTTTCTGGGTAAAAAGGCTTCACGCACTGGTTGCGCACGGGTACTTTTTTGTTCGGTGATCGCTTGTGGTATAATAGAATACAATTTGTCTGCGATCCGACCTCCTTTGGGCTTTGCTTGGGCTTATAGAAAGTGAGGTTGATTTCACATAGATGCGCTTAAATACGATTTTGCCTATTTTGGGCTACGGTGGAGATACATAACGCGTGAATAATCCTTTTGACTGGCTATTGGGCCTATTTTCTCTGGATATCGGGATTGATCTAGGTACGGCTAATACGCTAGTGCATGTTAAAAATCGTGGGATCGTGATCAACGAACCCTCAATTGTCGCAATCGATCGCTCCTCGCGTCGCCGGAATGCGGTCAAGGCGATTGGCAATGACGCCAAAGAGATGGTGGGTCGCACGCCAGCCCATATTGTGGCGGTGCGCCCTTTGCAAGACGGGGTTATTTCAGATTTTGATGTAACGGAACAGATGATCCATCACTTCATTGGTAAAGTGCATGGCAATCGTGCTTTTGGTGCGGCGCGGCCACGCGTGGTGATCGGAATTCCATCTGGTGTGACCGAAGTGGAAAAACGTGCCGTGCGCGATGCAGCGATTAGCGCCGGGGCGCGTGAAGCTGGCTTGGTGGAAGAGCCGATGGCTGCAGCGATCGGCGCGGGTTTGCCGGTGACTGAATCCGTTGGCTCGATGATCGTCGACATTGGCGGTGGCACAACCGAGGTTGCAGTGATCTCGCTGGGTGGGATTGTTGTTTCGCGTTCAATTCGGGTGGCTGGCGACGAAATGAACGAAGACATTATGAATTATGCCCGCCAGAAGTATAGCTTGCTGATCGGTGAGCGCATGGCCGAACGCACGAAGATCGAGATTGGCTCGGCCTATCCGCTTGAACGCGAGCGCACGATGATCTTGCGGGGTCGCAACTTGATCACCGGCCTGCCCGAAGCGGTAGAAGTCAGCTCGGTTGAAATTCGTGAGGCGCTTTCTGGGTCGGTCCAAGTGATCGTTGATGCCGTCAAGGCCACCTTGGACGAAACACCGCCCGAACTGGTGGCCGACTTGATGGAGTATGGTATTGTGCTAGCTGGTGGTGGTGCATTGCTCCAGGGTTTGGCCCAACGTTTGCAAGATGAAACCCGGATGCATGTCTATGTGGCTGACAATCCGTTGACTGCCGTCGTGATGGGAACCGGTATGATTCTGGAAAAACCAGAATTCTATCGCGAGACCTTAACCAGTATGCAACGCAAGAGCACCATTCGGTAGATGAGCTTTGGTAAAACCGCCGTTTAGGCTGCGGGATTGCCAACCCCCATGGACCACTGATTTCTGATATTATCTAATATGCGATATGCGTAACCTTGAAAAACGTCCTCGCCGAGTAGACGATCTGGGCATCCGGATTGTGATCCTCGCGTTGGCGGCCTTATTATTGATGGCATTGCAGCTGACAGGCCATCTGCGCCCTTTGCAAAGCGCCATTACACTTTTGACTTCTCCAGCTCAGCTTAGCGCCACCGGCATCACCGAAAACATCACCAACGTCATTGATTATTTTGCCGAACTACGCAATCTGCGGCAGCGTAATGCCGAATTAGAACAGCTCAACTCTAGTCTCCTGGCCGAAAAACTCAGCCTGCGTGAAGTTGAACATGAGAATGAGTTATTGCGAGAATTTTTTAAGTTTGCAAAGAATCGCCCCGGCTTGGAATTGCGCGGCGCTCAACTGATCGGGCTGGCCATTGGCGATGAAAGCACCAACTTTCTACGCCGCATCATCATTGACTTGGGGCAGATCCACGGGGTCAAAGTGGGCATGCCTGTGATCACCGATCAGGGTTTGGTGGGCCGGATTAGTGAAGTCAATGATTCGATCTCCAAAGTGCTTTTGCTCACCGATGCAACCAGCGCCGTCAATGCAGTGTTGCAGAAAAGCCGGCTCAATGGGGTCGTGCGCGGGACGGCCAGCGGCGATCTGATAATGGACTTCATTGACCAAGGGGTCAAATTCAGTGTCGGCGAAGCTGTCTTGACCTCGGGCTTGGGTGGGCGTTTCCCGAAGGGCCTGCCGATTGGGGAAGTGATCGAAATTCGCCGCCGAGATATTGATTTCTCGCAACAAGCGGTGGTGCGGCCAACGGTCGACTTTAAGCGGCTGGAATTGGTCGCCGTGGTGACGAATTTTAACCCCGTTGAAGAGGTGCCAGAATTGTTGGTGATCAATCCGCAGACCAGCACCATCACGGCCACCAACACGATCAGCGTCACCGATCCGAGTCTCAATCCAGGGCAGGTAACGGCCACCCATGTGATTACGAATGTAGATCCGCTAGACTTGGCTGCACCGTTGACAACGCCGGTGGAGAGTGCACCGTGAACCGGGATCTATTCTACTACTTGATGACGCCGCTGTTGTTAGTGGCCAGCCTTTTACAATCAACTGCCGCAACACGCCTACAGGTGGGCGGGGTCAAGCCAGATTTAGTCTTGCTGTTGGTGATTTGCGGCACGCTGCTTTACGGCAGTCGAGCAGGCATTGCGTGGGCGTTTATTGGCGGCTTGACGCTTGATATTTTCAGTGGTGGACCGATGGGTGGTTCTAGCCTGGCGCTGATGGTGGCGACTTTTGTGATCGGTCTCGGCCAGCGCACGCTCTCACGGTTTAATGTGTTAGTGCCATTGGGGGCAGCCATGATCGGTACCTTATTATATGGCATCACGTATGTGATCATCTTATCCTGGGTAGAAAGCGCCGCCCAATTTCTAGCTTTCGCCAATGCAGGTAATGCGCGTTACAACCTGGCCTTTTGGCCAACTTTGCAATTCATTATCCTGCCAGCTCTATTCTATAACACCATGCTCATGCTCTTTGTCACGCCGTTGTTAAACCGTGTGCCAGAACGGCCCGAAGCAATGAATATATAAATAGAGCATTATTCGCTGAATGTTATGCGTTGCAACCAGACCGGCTAGGCTCAACTTATTCATGATCATAGCCAGGAAACAGTGGGACTGGTGGCACTTGATTTTAATCTTTTAAACGTAAGCTATGTACGAACAACCTTCAACACGTGATACATCCACCGTGTCCATGGTAGTATTCCGCTTAGGGCTCGTAATTGCCTTCTGCGTGATTGTGGGCAGGCTCTTTCAATTACAGGTGATCAGAGGGGCAGACTTTCAGACAAAATCTAGTGGCAATCGCCTAAAAACGCTGGAAGTCGTGGCACCCCGTGGTGTTGTCTACGACCGCAATGGCACAATTTTAGCCCGCAATAAGCCCAGCTTTGAGATTGCGCTTGTCCCTGAAGATCTACCAGAAGATAAGCCAGAGACGCCTGATATTGATGAGGAAGGTGATGAAATTGCGCGCGTCCTCAGCCTTGTCCATGCCGATACTGACCCCAAGATTGCCCTGCGCGTGGCGGAAATTATGTTCCGCACGCTGGGTCGTTTTGATTATGCGAAAGCATTGACTACCGCCGGTTTTAAGGTTGATTTTGTCACTGTGCCGGGCGAAGAAAAAGAGATCATTATGGCGACGGATCTGCCAGCGGCTCCGGTCTCGATGCCATTCACGGTGCCCGATATCTCAACGCCGTTGCCATTGCCAGCATTGGTCCAATTGGTGAAATTCGCCATTGACTTTAAGCGCCAGGGCAGTGCATCCGAAGCGGTCTCGATTCTGGATTCGATCGAACGCATCAAAGCATTAGAATTTTCGGAAGAAAGTTATCATATGCCGGCCATGCGGATCAATCCATCCCCGATTCGTCAATATGTGTATGCGAATATGTTTAGCCATGTGCTGGGCTTCATGGGGCCCATTCCGGCCGAGCAAGCCGACCAATATACCAAGCGTGGGTATAATCTCAACGAAAAGGTGGGATTAAGCGGGCTTGAATATTCTTATCAAGATCAAATGCGCGGCCTGCCCGGCTATAAAACGGTGGAGCGAGACATCCTTGGCCGTGAGGTGCGCACGATTGGCCAGGTGCAAGAACCGATTCTCGGCTCTAACTTGGTTTTGAACATTGATCTGCGCTTGCAACGCGTGATGAGTGACGCCTTACAAAGCGCCATCGTCCAACAAAAAGCCCGCTGGGGGGTCACTATCGCCATGAATCCCCAAAATGGGGCGATTCTCGGCTTGGTCAGTCAGCCTTCCTTTGATAATAATGTCTTTGCCGAGCGCCTCACAGAAAACGAGGGCTATCAGCAGATCCAAAACGATAAACGCCGTCCGCTGCTTAACTATGCGATTGGTGGCCAATATCCGCCTGGCTCGACCTTTAAGATGGTGATCTCCACCGCAGCCCTGGCGGAAGGGGTAGTGGGTCCCGACACGACGATTATGGATGCCGGGCCGATTTATTTGGTCAATCAATTCTTTCCGAATGACCTCTCTCAGGCACAAAAGTTTGTCAGTTGGAACCATCGGTATGGTATCGTCCATGGTCCGATCAATGTGGTTCAAGCGCTTTCGCTCTCAAATGATATCTTTTTCTACGAAGTGGGTGGTGGGTATCCTGTCACGAAGTTTAGGGGACTAGGCTCAGCCGCGATGGCCAAGTGGGCCGAGTTGTTTGGCTACGGGGCCCCCACCGGCATTGATCTGCCGGGTGAGATTGGTGCTTTGGTGCCCACCGCGCAATGGAAACGCCAACGCTACGCCGAAAGCTGGACCACAGGTGACAGCTATAATATGGCGATTGGTCAAGGGTATATGTTGGCGACACCGCTTCAGGTATTGGTCAATACGGCCACGGTGGCCAATGGTGGTACGGTCTATCAGCCACAAATTGTCTACCAGTTGACTGATGCGCAAGGCCATGTGCAGCGCGACTTTACGCCTAAAGTCGTGCGCCAGTTGCCCCTACAACCGGGGGTGATGGACCTGGTGCGTAAAGGGATGTGGGAGGCGGTCAATGCGCCAGATGGCACCGCGATTACCAGTAAAATTGATGGTATCGAAGTGGCTGGGAAGACTGGGACAGCCGAATTTTGCGATAAAGAGCACTACAATCCGAAGAAGCTGGATTGTCTAGACGACAAAGATTTTCGGCCTTCCCATGCCTGGTATGTGGCCTTTGCCCCTTACGAAAACCCTGAAATTGCCGTTGTCACCTTTGTTTTCGATGGTGGTGAAGGCTCGCTAACGGCAATCCCGGTCACGAAGAAAATTTTAGAAACTTATTTCAAAGAGATTCATCCCCGCTGATCGACATACAGGCGAAGACGCGGGACTTTTACAAAGTTAGATTGCTCCAGAAGGTAGGTTTAGGCATGGCGGCAACAGATGGTGGTGAGAAAATGAACCGGAATGGGGATAAATCGGGCGGATTCTATAAGAATAATGGTCCGGCTGATGCCGTACGTTCAAAAATTGCCGCCTTACTGGATGATGTAACGGTTACAGATCGCGCGCCCGTGATACCAGCTACACCGGCCATAACGGACAATTCAAGCACCATCGGTAATACCAATGGCGTGGAAACGCCCCGAACATTCAAAGCCGAGCCCTTGATCAGTGAGCAGCAGACGAAGGCCCCCACTGAAAATAGCGCCGTTCCTTCTGGTGCGGTCGCGTCCACACCACCAAGTGCGCCCCCCCTGCCACCGTCGAGCAGTCTACCTGGTGCCAGTCTCTGGGATACACCGGTGCCGAATATAACCGCGCCGGTTAAACCGCCGCAGGCCCTAGCCACAGCGCCGCTCACTTCACAAACTGGCGTAACTTCACCGGTCGATAGTGCGCGCAATCAAAATAGCAACCAAGTGATCAGCATCAAAGGGCGCACCGATGGGGTTGCCATTGAAATTGGCAAGGGGCAGTGGGCAGATTTGTTGAGCGAATTAGAAATTCGCTTAACCGAAGCCTCAGACTTTTTTCGTGGTGGACGCGTTGCCTTAGATCTCGGCGCCCGCCCGCTCTTGGAAGAGGAATTAACCCAGGTCCATGATCTGTTGCAAAAAGTCGGGCTGAAGTTAGGGATTGTCCGCACAAAGTCACAACGGACCTTTCAGGCGGCCCTCAATTTAGGCTTATCTACCCGCCTTGAACCCGGTGGTGACGCCGAAAGCGCCGCCGCGCAGGGTGCAGGGAGCAACCGCGAAACAGAACAACATTTTGTCTATCGGGGCAATTTACGCTCCGGCCAGGTGCTCCAAAAGCATGAACACATCTTGGTGATTGGCGATGTAAATCCTGGCGCCGAGGTGATCAGCGCCGGTGATATTTTTGTGTGGGGTCGTTTGCGTGGCATTGCGCATGCCGGTGCGGATGGTGACGCGCAGGCCGTGATTGTCGCCTTTGATCTAGATCCGGTGCAATTGCAAATTATGGACATTGCCGGCAGCATTCCTGAAGAGCCGAGTGGATTTACTGGTCGGCTCTTGAAGAAGCGGCGTGTCGTTAATCGCCCCCAGATTGTCTATCTGAACGGCAAACAACTTGTGATCGAACCATGGGACGAATCGAGACCCGGTGGGATTGCCGCCTTTCGGCGTTAAAGTATAATATTACGGAGCGAGAGAGTAAGGTTGGTCATCAATCCGTAAAAGTCGTTAGTTACAAGCCGAGTGAAAGCTAAATATGGCCGGTGTTGTTATTACAATTACTTCTGGTAAGGGGGGCGTGGGGAAAACAACCACGGTTGCCAATTTGGCTTCGGCATTGGCGCTGGCCGGCAAACGGGTGATCGCCGTTGACGGCGATATCGGTTTGCGCAATCTAGATTTGGTGATGGGGTTGGAAAACCGCATTATGTACGATCTGGTCGATGTGGTCGAACAACGCTGCCCATTGCCCCAAGCGCTGATTCGTGATCAGCGCGCGCCGTCGCTCCATCTATTGCCCGCCGCCCAGACCCGCGATAAAGCCGATGTGCGCCCCGACCAAATGCAGGCTATTTGTCGTGAGTTGCGCCAGATGGCCGATTATATTTTGATCGATTCGCCTGCCGGCATTGAACATGGCTTCCACAATGTCGTTGCGCCCGCCGACCGCATTCTGATTATCACGACCTCTGATGTCAGCGCACTGCGCGATGCCGACAAGGTGATCTATCTGTTAGAACGCGATTGGAAGCGCCAACCGGGGCTGGTCGTCAATCGTTATAATTCGGTTTTGGCCCGCGCCGGCGAAATGCGCGGCATAGATGACATTTTGGATATTCTGTCAATTGATCTGCTTGGCGTGGTGCCCGAAGACAAAGATATTGTATTAACGACTGACCGCGGGGTGCCGGCGGTTTTTAACAAACGGATGCATGCGGCTCAGGCCTATCGCAACATTGCTCAGCGGATTATGGGCAATAACGTGCCTTTGATGGATTTCCGCAAACCGGGCTTTTTCAAAAGATTAACCAATCGGTTTAGCCGCTGACCCCGCGTGATTTTCGACGTAAAGGACAGAGGCACGGCTAAGCAGGCGGCTTTCTGGTTACCGCTTAGCCGTTGAAGTAAACGCAGGAGTATGACTACACGATGTACGATCGACAAGTATGGCGTTATTTTGACTGGCCGCTCTTTATTGCGGTCTTAATTTTGTGCGGCATTGGCGTTGGTATGGTCTATAGCGCCACTTATAACACCCCCGATTTGAGTGATTATTGGACCCGCCAACTCATTTTCGTCGCCATGGGATTGGCTGCCTTGATCGCCATTGCCGTCTTTGATTACCGGCACCTAGAAATGTTTGCGCCACCGGCCTTCGTGGTTTTTATCTTGCTACTGGCAGCCGTTGATGTGTTTGGAACGGTCCAGAGCGGTTCGCAACGCTGGCTTAATGTCGGCGGCGTGCTCGTGCAGCCAACCGAAGCCGGTAAATTTCTCATTATCATCTTCATGGCCTGGTATTTAAGCTGGTATCAAGAATACCTGCATCGCTTATCCTATCTGGTGGTGGCGCTAATCTTGTTAGGGGTGCCACTTTACTTGATCTATAAGCAACCCAATTTTGGTATGGCGTTGACCTTTGCCTTTATCGGCGGCACCCTGATCCTGGTGGCGGGTATTCGTTTCTGGCAGATTGGCTTGATGGCGGCTGGCAGTATACCGGCGGCTTTTTTCTTGCGCACTAAGTTGCAAGGCTACATGCTCGAACGCTTTCAAATGTTTTTAAGCCCTAAAGACTTTAAAGCGGCCAATTGGAACGTCGATCAAGCCTTGACCGCGGTAGGTTCTGGGGGCTGGTTTGGCAATGGCTGGGGCCAGGGCAGCCAGAATCAGTTACACTTTTTACGGGTCCGCCAATCGGACTTCATCTTTAGCGTCATCTCAGAAGAGTTAGGCCTGGTTGGGGCGGTGATTATCCTTATCTTGCTCTTCTTCATCATGTGGCGCCTACTTCGCATTGCCGACCTGGCGCGCGATCAATTTGGACGGTTGATGGCCGTTGGCGTCGCCGCCATTATCTTCTTCCAAACCATCGTCAATGTGGGCATGAACCTAAGCATGATGCCGGTGACCGGGCTGACGTTGCCCTTTGTCAGTTATGGGGGCAGCAGTTTGGTCTCGATGATGTTTGCGATTGGGCTGGCGCAAAGTGTGATCATGCGCCACCGCAAGATTGAATTCCAATGACGTAGCTTGCGCCTGAGATCAGTTATTGGCCTGACATACCATCAGCAAGTTATTGTCTGGATCTCGAAAGCTCACGTAAGTAACACTGCCGATATCCTCAACCGCGCTGACAATTTCAGCGCCTATTTCCCGCAGAAAAACATATGTGGCACTGATATCAGTGGCCCAAAAGAAGCAAATTGGCTGGGATGAGTTTGGGACTGGTTTATTACCATCCAGAATCAATCCGGTTTCGCCCTGCATCGGGAGATTGTAAATCTTGCCTTCATGGGTGGCCGAGCCAACGGGCACCCCCAATAACTGACTATACCAGGCAATCGCGCGATCCATGTCGGTGACAGGGATGAAGATCATCCCAATTTTGTTCTGGATTGGGCTCTGCGGCATCCGTTTTATACTTTCATTTTAGAGGCTATTTGAAGCTGCAAATTTAGACTCATCATCGGTTGATGATACCATGCGCCGGATAAGACCAAAGGCCAGCCTGTTGCAGATTAATAAATTAATCAGACAAAAAAATTCTGCTTCGACCCCTGTACGCCCATTATGCATCAGCGCTATACAGGGAAGTGGGATTGTTCGGTTATTTTATTAATCTGCAACAGGCTGGCCTTTGGTCTTAATTCACGACATTGAAACAGTCAACGTTTAACTAACGCTTCACGAGTGGCAAGAAGATCTTTTGTGAATTACCGCCCGTGCTGGCGATGGTAAAACTCTGCGATACGGGTGTCGCGGGGTTAAAGGTGGCGTTGCCATCTTGGATCGCCACAATGGTGCAGGGACCGGTGGTCACCAAGGTTACGGTGCTGCCATTGACCGTGCAGATGCCGGGGGTGCTGCTGCTAAAGGTCACCGGCAAATTAGAGGAAGCCGTCGCGCTCAGATTGAACGGAGCATCGCCCAACACTTTGTCGGCCAGGGTGGCGAAAGTGATGGTCTGATTTTGTTTGCCAGGGCTGGTGACCGCAAAAGATTGCGGCACAGCGATGGCTGGGTTGAACGCAGCGTTACCACCTTGCGCCGCCACAATGGTGCAGGTGCCCGTTGCCAGCAACGTGACGGTATTGCCGCTGACTGTACAAACAGCGGGTGTATTGCTGCTAAAGGTAACAGGCAAGTTTGAGGAAGCTGTCGCACTGACGTTAAACGCGGCATCGGTGACAAGCTTATTCGGCAGGGCGTTAAAAGTGATTGTCTGGTTCTGCAAATTCGGTGGCGCAAATTCGTAAGCACCGATGTCGGGTTTGGCGCCCAGCGGGCGGGTGACGCCATCCAAGTCAAACAAAGGGGGCAGACTGCTGCCCTGATCCACGGCAGCGGAACTCGCGGTCAGATGATAATCACTGGCGCCAGCATTGACATACCCGGCGGCGCCACGCAACGGTGTATCCGAAGTGGTGACGGTGCCACTAATGATCGTGGTCACGTTGTTGTCGAGCAATGAAGTGGTCAACTTCACGGTCGGGGCTTGTGTTGTGTTTACGCCAGCAAAAGCAACGGCGTTACCACTGATGAGTGTATTGACCAACGTCAAGTGGTTTTGCGTACCTTCAATGCGCACTGCTTCGCGGGCCGCACCAGGTGCGAGACTATTATCGGCAATGGTGA
>JAPLGZ010000734.1 GCA_026389895.1 Chloroflexota bacterium
AGAACCAATCGCCGTTACCAGCGCGCCAGACACAAATTCCATCAAGACCAAATTGTTGTCATTTACCTGGATTGGCATTTGCTGGCCTTTCCAGGTAAGCGTCTCTGCCGTTTTATTACCCAGCGCCGTCACCCGCCGCACTGGCCCAAGTAGGCTGGTTGCCAGTTGCAACGAATAGACGGTGACATCTGGCAAGGGACCTGCGCCTTCGCGATAATACCAAGCCGGATTGATCTCGGCCAGGGCGCCCGTGCCGCTGCGGATCGACTCATGTTCATGGCCAAAACCCCACGTGTATGTAAAACCAATGTTCACGCGGCCCTAGGCGCCTGCGTCAATGAGTTGACGCATCTGGCTGGTGGTCGGAAAAAGTTCAAAACCCGGTGCGGCGGCCAGTTTGATGCCAGCCTTGTCACGCGCCGCCAAAAGCTGATCAGCCTCGGCCAATGTGGTTGTCATCGCCTTTTGCACATAAACATGTTTACCCGCCGCAATCGCCGCCATAGCATTGGGGAAGTGAAAGGGAATTGGCGTGATGATCAGCACAATATCCAGATCAACCTTGGCCAACATCTCATCAATTGCGGTGAAATAGGCGGGCACGTTATAACGTTCGGCGCTCTGTTGGGCGCGTTCAGGGACGGCGTCGACCACAGCGACCAGTTGCACTTTTTCGCGCGCATCGGGCAAACTTAAGTGCGGCAGCACGCCGCGCTGCGAAAGACTGCCACAGCCGACGAGACCGGCCTTTAGTGGTTGATTCATGTTTGAATCCTCCTTGACTATAGTTTCTTACGCCAATTCTCATGTAGGGTAAGAGTAAGTGTTGAATCAATACGGTGCGATGACCCTTGTTATCATTGGGAAATGTTTTTTATTCAACGTAACAAGGGTCAGGTGATGAACTGAGGCAGTGGCTGAGATCAAGGCATCCGCTAATCCCGACGATACAAGCCACCCACAATTGCTATCTCTCGATCAAGCGATATAACGCTAAACGCGTTGATAAAGATGGCTAGCTTATTCCGCTCCATGCCTTCTCGTACACCTACCTATAGTTCTGCGAGTGTAATGACAGAGAGAAACAGTGGTACATTCAAATTTTCTAGATAATCAACCGCCTGGGTGCGCTCGCGTAAATAATCAACTATGACATCCGTGTCGAGCAACAAAGAATTCATTTCTAGAGTCACAGGCTTAGTGACTCCGTACGGTCAAATTCTTGTCTAAGAGATTTCCAATCTGGTAAGTCAGTACGCTCGCGCCACATACCTCGTGCTTGCCGCAATAAAGGGCGGCGATCAGCCAGTTGAAATTGGGTAAGCAACTGTTTCACTGCTTGGCGCAGTAAGTCGTCTTCTGATTTGCCAGTCTGTAGAGCAATCATATGGAGGGTGTTATATTCTTGTTCAGAGAGCAAGACAGCAGTCGCAATCAATTTTTACCTCTTTTTTGTTACAAGTTGCCTTATCTAGAAAATTTTTCTAGGGGTTCCTGTGACCTATTATATCATGACCTAATCTGCTTTAAAACTGACTCTCGATTGCCAAGGTGCGATTTTCGCGCGCCGAAAGTGCGGCCTTTTCAATAATCTCGACCACATGTAACGCATGTTCGATGCTCAGGAGCGGCGCCCGATCCTCTTGAATACAATCGACCAGATGCTCGATCCCCAAATGATGATCCGGCCCAGCGGCGCGGCCGGTTTGGGCTAATTTGACCACGTCCCAACCTTTGCCAGCTTGCAATATTTCCACCGGGCTGGCCACATCAATCGGATCCAAGGCAATGGTTCCCTTTAAGCCATGCAATTCCACCTGCGGCGTGCGCGTGCCATAGACCACATTATTAGCGGCCAGCGAAACGAGACAATGGTGGCCAAAGTCGAGGATCATCTGCCAGTTGTCGTCTGCTTCTACCGGCACGCGTTTGCCCGCCACGGGGCCATCTTCCACAATGAAATCGTCTAATACCTTGGTTACCATCGCGGTCACCCGTTGGGCCGGACCGAGTAGGCCAGTGAGCACATGTAATGGATAGACCCCCATGTCCATCGCCGGACCGCCGCCTTTGGCAAAAAATGGGCTGGGATCAGAGTTATAGCCCGACCAGGGCGGCACCCCCATGTGGCCGTAGCCGCGCGCCGAATAGACGGCGCCGATTGCGCCATCCGCCAAAAGCGCCTGGGCATAACGCACTTGCGGGAAGAGCATGACACACGGCGCGCAAACCAGTTTGAGCCCTGCACTATTCGCTAATTTCTGAATTCGCTGTCCATCCGCCACCGTGCTGGCGACCGGTTTTTCAGTGTAAACATGTTTGCCCGCTTCCAGCGCCGCGAGTGTTGTCTCCTTATGCCATTGGATCGGCGTCAGATTGATCACGGCATCCGCGTCGGTTTCATTAAGCAAATTGTGATAATCAGTGGACCAGTGCGGGATATTATATTGATCAGCCACGGCGCGCACGCGGGCCTCCGTTCGCCCACAGACCGCAACGATCTCGGCGCGATGGCCCAAGCGATGGAATTCGGGCAGGTAATCCCGTTGAGCCACATCGCCACAGCCCAACAAAGCAAATTTAATTTTGGTCATGACGGGTGCATTTCCTGTGGAGAAGCTATGTATTATAACAAAAATAAAGACTGGGGAAATATATTTGGCTTATCTCGGATCAGTATACTAGGCGAATTAGTCATAAGCATAGGATAGAGAAGTCGAACTAAAGCGGCAGGTAATACACTTGGCCCGTAAAATCTTCAACCTCGCCGACATGGGCCAAATATGTCAGGTCAGCTATACATTGGCCGATAGAGTTGTGCACTTGATGAGCATAGATAACACCACTAAACGGTCTCCAACCACGTTGTCGCAGCGTAGCCTCGCGCAGCAAATCGTCATCTTGTGAGAAGAGGACACGGCTTAGTTCTGTGGCCCGATCTAGTACATCGGAGTCGTTCCGGCCTGCATAGCCATCCTCTTGCACACGCAGTACATCAATGTCATATTGGCGCAACCCTTTGGTAATTGCACCATGGACATTTTCATCCATATAATAGGGAATCATGAAGTGCCAGAAGTTTTTTGACGACGCTGCCAGCGCTCACTCAACTCTTGTCGAGTGAGCGGATTCGGATGTTGTACTTGTAATTCTTCTATCTCTTGCTGTGCCTGCCTAATTTCCCCGTCAACGACGTCTTTATGGTCATAATAATAGGCGAGGGCAGCATAAATTTGGGCCAGGGAAAGATGTTCGTGGCCTTCCTGAATTTGTTCTGGCGTCAATCCCCAAACATTCTTCTCAATGACAATTTGGCGCACCTTCATCTTCGTGTCGGCAATATAAGCAACGCCACGTTCATCCTTAGAGATAAGATTAATCGGTATCGCAATCATCCACAACTCCTTTTCGACAGAATAGCTTGCCACTATTGTATGCTCATTCCGGGCACCCGTCAACCTCATCTAAACTGTCCTCAGGTATAATATTTACACCACCGGCGCGGCCAGCACCAACCCCACCGGCAACGCCTCACCGAAAATCCAGGCTTGTTCTTCGCGTTGTAGATCGCTGGCGGGGTTGAGCAGCAATTCGCGATAGCGTTCGGCACGTGGCAGGGGGGCCAACCAGCCCAGCACTTGTTCGCGAATCTCCTCCGTCACATCGCGGGCGCGATCACCGGTGTAGCGGGCCAGGTGAACGAGGGCATGGGCCACACTATCGGTCTTCTCTAGATTCATAGCCAACAGGCTTTGCAGCCAGACGGTCACTTCGGCGCTCGAAATCAACCGATCCAACGGGCCGTAAATCGTCGTACGCGCGCCTAAACGGCTGAGCGCCCAGAGTTCTTGGCTTTTGGGGGGTGACTTTTTAAGCTTTTGTAAAAGTAGCCGCCCCAAGTCAGTTTTACTGGCGGCTGGCAACCATTCAAAGTTGGCTAGCGCCATCCAGACTTCTAACTCCTCGGCCGGGGCCAATGTCTTGGCGGTGACTTTCTTTTTCTGCGCAACGGCGGGCTGTAACATCGGGCGCGCCTGATCATAAATTTGCACTTGATGGCCAGATTTTAAGCCACCGGCCACGCGCCGCCAGAAGACCCACCATTCGGTGCGACATTGCGGCTTACTCGGGAATTGCAGCCCTTGAAAATGTAGCTTCCAGACTTCTTTCATGCGCCATTCATCGGTGGGATCGCCAAAACCGGGCCGCAGACAAAAGCCCAGCCAATTGAGCCAATAGGTTTCATGTTGGAAGGATAACTTACGGCCTTCGGGCAGATCTAACAAGGTGTCGGCTAATTTGCGGATCAGACCGGTGGCCCAAGCCTCTTTAGGCGCGTCGAGGATCGTCTCCAGTCGCTTACGCAGGCCTTCTGGTGGATGCGCCTTTGCTTGTCCGCGGCTAAAGGTTAGGCGAATTTCGGTTTGCGCAGCTTCGATGATGGACTGATCGACCACTTCGTTCACGCTATGGGTCACTGCGCTCGGTTCAACTTCCTGGCGCACGTCAAATTCTAACTGCCACTGGTGCTCGCTTTGTTGGGCCTGGCACCAAAGTTCGAGCGTGCCGATCTCGGTTAAGCGCACAGCCAGTTGCACGGGTAACCGTTGCGCAACGCCTTTCCGTCCATAACGTAAAACGGTACGAATTGGTGGCAAAATAGTCACTTCGTCAGGCGCCAACTGTACGACATCGCCCAGGTGATCGCCCAAACGCGTGCTGGAGGCATAAATTTGTAACACCACCGGCTGATTGGTTAACGCCTGAAAAGCCGGTTCTTGTAGCTGCGTCTGAAACCCTTCTTCCGTGCCGCGCGGCACCAGGCAAACCGCCGAATAGAGAGCTTCTGGAGCCGTTTGCCCACCCGTTTCTACACCCACATAATAGGCGCGCGGGCTGCCGCTGCCCACGCGCACGCCTTCGCCCATGCGCACCAGGCCATAATAGGCCGCACCAATCGCTACCGCTAGATGCGGATAAGGATTTTCCAGTTCAGTAGGTTGCCAATCAGCGCCGGCCAGCGGTTGAAACCAGCTTTCGATGAGCGAGCGAACACGTTGACGAATAATTTCTGGCGCAACAGCCCCACCGTTGAATAAAACGAAGTCAGGATAGAGCACTGTGCGTCCGGTCTCGTCATGCAACAACGCTTCAAAACGCTGCCAAAATGCCGCAAGGTGGCGTGTAATCGCCGGATCTTGCACGTAAGGCAACCCCAATTCGGTCAGCCCGGCGCGCCGTGGATTGACCAACGTTTCGGCCAATGGAATCGCCGGGAAGAAGCCATCTAGGATTAGTTGGCGAATTTCCGCCTGCGTCAGCGTGCCTTTAAGCGTCCCCGCGATCAGCTTGCCCGACGTGCCAACGACAGTAATATCGGCGGCGCGTTCACTTTCTGCGGCGCTCAAAAGTGTCTCTTTGGCCTTACGACATTGCTGCACCAACTGATGCCAACGCTGGGCATCCAACTTACCTGGCTGCCCCAACAACTTGGTTTCCAAGTGGCGCCCCAGCGCTAAATCCATATTATCGCCACCGAGCAAAAGATGATCGCCAACGGCCAGCCGATTAAAGCGTAAACCTTGTTCACCGGCGCGGATGCCGACCAACGAAAAATCGGTGGTGCCGCCACCAACATCACAGACCAGGATCAATTGACCATCCTGCATCTGCCGCTGCCAATCATCCGTGTGACGGGCCAACCAGGCATAAAACGCGGCCAGTGGCTCCTCGAGTAAAGTAGCTCTGGGTATACCGGCCTGATGCGCCGCGGCGAGTGTCAACTCGCGGGCTACTTCATCAAACGAGGCCGGCACAGTCAAAACGATCAGTTGATTTTCAAGAAAATTTTCCTCGACACCCACAGCCATCTCTGCGTTCCAGGCTTCACGCAGATGTTGCAGATAACGTCGACTGGCCTCGAGTGGCGAAACTTTAGCGACATCTTCTTTGGCGCCCCACGGTAGAATGGGCGCCGTGCGGTCCACGCCCGTATGCACCAGCCAGGACTTAGCCGAGCTGACCAAGCGCCCCGGCACACGCGCCCCTTGCTCGCGCGCAAATTCGCCTACGACATAATCGCGTTCCGCGGCCCAAGGCAATGCCGTACTGCCCGGCGGCAAGTCATAAGCACCGGGCAGGTAGAGAAAAGAGGGTAACACTGACCGCTGGCCCAGTTCACCGGGTGCAGTCAACTGGGGAATGTCAAACGTCTGAATTGGCCGGTGACCCGCTGCATCCATAGGCGCCGTCAAATCTACATACGCGACAGCCGAGTTAGTGGTGCCGAGGTCAATGCCAATAATATAGCGATAAGTCAGTTCAGTAAAATCGATAAGGTTTGTCAAGACGGCTTAATCCGTTTCAAAGCGTAGCAGGGATGATAAGTGATGAGTGATGAGTGAGATCAAATGACCTTTCTCACTCATCACTCATCACTTATCATCCCTCACGAATATTAAACTCTAATTTCCATTTTCGTTGATCTAACCGCGCTACGCACCAAAGTTCCAGCGTACCGATTTCCGTCACCCGGCTTTGGAGCCAGACCGGAATAATCGTGCCGCCGGTTTCGGCTTCGGTGGTGGGTAGGCGCGCTTCCATGCGGGCAACCTCTTGCAGATCGTCACCCCAATCTTCCATAATTTCGCCCACGGGATCCGTTTTGCGTGTGGTGGAGCCAAACAGTTGGAAGACAGCCGGTTCACCGACAATCAACCCAAATTCTTTTTCACGAATTTCGGCTTCGGTGCCTTCTTCCATGCCAAAAGGGACAACGCAGAGTGCGTTGACCGGGGTTGGAATACCGGGCACGGCCGGCATGGCGCTTTCAACGCCAATGTAATAGGCGCGCGAAGTGCCCGCACGAATGCGAATGCCGCGCCCTTGACGCGCCAAACCATAATAGGTAGCGCCCAGGGCCACCGCCATATCGAGATCAACTGCAGGCAATTCGCGCAGTTCACCGTCAGGTTGCCAGTGGCGCAAGGCATCTAGCACCTGTTGGCGGAGTGGCGTCGCTTTCATGACACCACCGTTGAAGAGAACAGCCGACGGATAGGCCACGGTTGAATCGGCGGCCTCACTAGCGACGTGCCGGCTGAGAAAATAGGCCAGATGGCGCGAAATCGCTGGGTCAGATTCATAGGGCAGCCCCATTTCGCGCAGACCAACCTGGGGTTTACGTTGTGGGAAATCGGTCGCCTCGCCCAACGGGAAAAAGCCCTCCACAAGCAATGCTTCGATCTCGGCGCGGGTAAGTTCGGCGCGAATGGTGCCACCGATCAGTGAAGAGCCGCGCCCCAGGATCACAATCGGCTCAGCTTCCAGATCAGGGTGATTGAGCAGTCGTTCTTTGGCTTTGCGCGCGCTTTGCACCAGGCTGCGAAATTGCCAGTTGTCGAGGCGCACGTTCTTTTGGGCGAGTTTGGCCCGTACAGCGTAGGCCAAGGTCAAATCCATATTATCGCCGCCCAGCAGAATGTGATCGCCAACCGCAACGCGCTGTAATTCCAGGTTGCCGCCTTCTTCCACTACCTGAATCAGGCTAAAGTCGGAAGTGCCGCCGCCAATATCACAGACCAAGATTGATTCGCCGACGCTGATTTCCTTGCGCCATTGTTCACCTTGTGCTTCGATCCAGGCATAAAACGCGGCTTGCGGTTCCTCTAAAAGCGTCAGATTTTCAATGCCTGCCAATTGCGCCGCCTGCACGGTTAATTCACGCGCCACGGCATCGAACGAAGCTGGGACAGTGAGATAGATCTCCTGCTCTTCCAAGCGCGCGGCTCGGTCATCGGCCGCCATTTCATTGTTCCAGGCGTTACGAATATGCTCCAGGTAATAGGTCGTTGCTTCGAGCGGTGAAACTCGCCGCGCCTCAGCCGGGGCGTCCCACGGCAAGATCGGTTGGGTGCGGTCTAGCCCGGTGTTGGAAAGCCAAGATTTGGCGGATGCGACCAGCCGCGTGGGCAATTCGGCCCCGCGACTGCGTGCATATTCACCCACGGCCCAATCGATGTTGGCATCCCAAGGTAAGGCCAACCCGCCTTCTGGCACATCGTGAGGGCCAGGCAACAGCAAGAAGGAAGGCAGCAATGGCAACGCCTTTACTTCGTTGGGGTTAACCACCTGGGGAATTTCAAAAATTTGGATTTCCGGTTGTTGGTCTTCGGGAAGATTCGCCTGCGTATAGGCGACTACACAATGGGTAGTTCCCAAATCTATCCCGATTATGAATTTGGGATCAGTCAAGATTGTTCTCCTTTAATAAAAGCGAGGAGAATAATTAATAATTAATAGGTAATAATTAATAATAAACGAGCTTACGTCGTCAACGAAGTTTCTTCATTAATGATTAGTTGTTACCTATTACCTATTAATTATTCTGATAATTATTATCCATTCACTTCAATCTCAGCCGGCGCGACTATCATCTCCTGCGCCTGGCCATCGACA